>JAJZIG010000171.1 GCA_021851265.1 archaeon
CCCTGTCCTTTCTTACTCTTTGCGTCCGCTTATGCACATCGCGACAATATTCCTAGTCCTTTTCCTTCTCGGTGGTTTCCACTACGGCTACATCTGGTCTGACCCATTCCCGCTCCTCATCTTCCTCGCCCTGTGGACTCCTGGTGTCTATTATCTCTGGACAAGACCTCTCAGGAGAATCCGGTTCTACGAGGACTATTTCGAAGTCTCCGGGTGGAAAACCCATTTGAAGGCGGAATACGCCCAGGTTGAAGACTTGTCGAAAGTCAGAAGGGTGATAGGCGACTTCAGAAGTAACGGCACTTTGTGGTTCTCCGTCAGAGGAAACCCGACTGTCTTCACAATGCCAAACCGGACATTCGGAAAGCCCAAGGTCGAACTGCATTCGTGGTTACTCAAGAAGAACCCAGAGGCCAGCACTTCCACTTAGTGAAGCGGGCCGCATGGCACTCGATTTGTCCGCCTACTCCAGGAACGACCCTATGAGCCTGAACATGTACGTCTACGCCAGGGACAACCCGATGAAGATAGCCGACATGAACGGGCACGAATGGTGGGACCCTGTAGCCGACTTGACCACGGCTGCCTCTGACGTGGTTGGTGCCGCCACGGACGTCGCGAATGCAGCGTCCAACGCGTGGAACAGCCTGCCGCCAGGCGACCAACAAACAATTGAAGTGGGAGTCGTAGCAGCAGTTTCAGCGGTCGCGATAGGTGTGACACTTGGCACCGATGCTCCTATTGTGGGGGCAGCCGATGTCGGCGCCATTGGCGCGATAGAAGCAAGAGGAGATGTGGCTGCGACCACAGTCGCCGAGGCAGGCACTGACGCTCTGATTAGTACTGGCGGAGAAACGGCCGACGAAGCTGCTTCTTCAACATTACTTAATTCCATCACCAAACTCGCTATTTCAATGGGCAAAGGGGCGGTATCGAATGCCGCAGTAACGGTAGCCTCAGACTTGGCGACTGGTCAGAAGATTACTCCTAACCAAATCGGCCAGAGTCTACTTGTTGGAGCTGCTACTGGAGGATTGACTTATGGACTCACCAGCGATACGGTGGGTTTGGGCGTTGGATCTGCAAGAAGGGCAATTGCATACGTCGGAGCTGGAGGGATTGGGACTCTCCTGAACACGGCAATCTCCTCAGATAGCCCATCGACAACAGGAATGAACTTTGGCATTAAAGCGGCTGGCGGAACGGCGGGGGCCGGACTTGAAGACAGCTATCCTTTCTTGTCGAGTGTAATTAGGTACGGCCTGGGCTTTGTAGGCAGGGTCTGGTGACAGCGGTGCAAGCCGAAAGCCCGATTGGGGTGTTTACGTCTATGGATTTGAGCCGCGGTTTTCCCGCCGGCTACGGTCTCGTTATACTCCCGAGCCGAATTATAGGGACAAAGAAGATACCCTGGTCGTCTGGTATCATTGCATACCTTGGGCCCGGGTCCCGCCACACAGAGGATGAAAAAGCCAAGGCAATCAAGATTGCTACAGAGCTTATCGGCAAGAAGGAATTTGACTTCGAAAAGCAATCAATTGTGAGAATCGCCTACCGCAGCCCAGGTTACATCTTTCGAGGGCACATCGCCTTCAAAACAACGAGCGATAAAGTCGAGCTCAAGATTGCGAATCTCACCAATGCTGCTATTACCGAGAGGACTGTTCTGGAGCTGATTTACTCGCTGATGGCTTTCGCCCCCGACAGGCTTTATGACGAGACCACTGGGGCATTGATGAAGCCAGGGACTCGGATTATTCATCACTGAGAAGGAAGTTCGTAGAGGTGATTAGGTGTATGAAGCCGCAGGCAGGATGATGTGGGAGGTCATTGAGGGGCCCTAATCGGACGAAGGAATGTGGGCTTGCCGAGAGCTCGCGCTTCAGATTTGTGAGCTCCCAGTGCTCGGTCGGGTTCCACGTCACGGAGGTTACAGAAAAACGCCCCCCGTCGGGGTCCCAGATGGCGAAAGAGACGTCTAGCATCGAGCGTACTGCACCTCTACTCATATCAGGGGTGGCCATCCTCGACGAGAAGAACCTCACCTCCGACACCACGACGAAGAGCTTCTACGCGGGCGGGATACAGGTCGCCCAGATGGTCAACTACACGATATCCTACCTACACCAGGACGCCCTGGGGAGCACGAGGCTGGTCATGCCGGCGTCGATGACACCATCTTTCGACGCCAACTACGTCCCCTACGGGATGAGCTACGCGATGATGGGGGAGGAGACGTTCCAGTACACAGGGAAGCTATTGGACGAGGCGACACATCGGGTATTCCTACAACCCAAATTGGGGATCGGACTCTTGCTGGAACCCAACAAATGCTGGCTGAAGAAGGAACTCAGACGGAAACGGGCTGGCGAGCCTTAACTTCCGCCGGAGAAGGAATACAGTTGGATCTGGTGGACTTCATGAACGGGGATGCCTTCGACGGAAAGACCGGTCCCGTGACCTCCCTAGGAGAACAGAGCGTACTCTCTGGACTGACCCAAGTTGAGAGGCAAAGCGCCCTGATCGGACAAAGAGTTGTACTCGGACAGGAGTCCTGTTCTTGGTCGCATCTAAATACAACGTGATTGGGTGGAAGATTAATCCCGATAAAGGGCTAACCGTGGTTTTCGAAGCCGCAAGAACTCCTAATCCACAAATGGAAGCGCAAAAAGCGTTAGCACTGGGTACTCTTCTGGTAGAAGTGCGGAAGTCAGATAGAAAGAGGTCCGAAACCCCAAGAGAGAAATTCGAGAGTCTCTACCCGCGGGTCGGCGCAAGGGACAGAGAGGGCAGATTTGCTGGCATAGCGAAGGACGGACCTTCGGCCTGTTCGGTAGTGTGATTCGTTTCCACTGCGAGATACAATTCGGTCGGACCGCGTAGTGCGCCCAAGCGCGTGTTATTCAAGTCAGAACCCAGCGTCGACCCAGTTAGTGATCTTTCGAAAGCCCTGCAGATGAGGTGTACCGAAGTAGTCATTGGCCAAGGCTGCACGACAGAAGGACTGCCCACGGCAGAAAATGAAGACCCTCGAGAACGAGACGAAGAAACGAGGCTGGAGCAGCTTGCGAACACGACGTTCCGATTGAGCGAGCCGGTTCCCGCTCACTGCTCATATGAAAGGAAATGGTCTTCAATGAAGAACCCAAGTCAAGTTTGGTTCGCTGGAATCTTGCCTGGCATTGAAGGGACGTGCGCTTCCTGTGGCAGGAAGATCTATCGGTTGGGAAAGCTCATCTAGACCAGGTCGAGCACAGCTGCGCCCTTGACCAAACTGTTTTCTTCAAATATCGCCGATGGTGGCATCTCGGTGGTAAGTTCGTGAAAGGCAAGACGCCTGCAGCTATGTTCCTCGGACCAATCCTCGACATGTACACGAACGCCGCCGTGGCCCTCGTGGGGTGCGCTTCGAGGG
>JAJZIG010000172.1 GCA_021851265.1 archaeon
GGCGACCCTGGGCGTGTCGACGTCCACGGTCACCTCTCACCTCGAGAGGCTCCGCAGCGGCGGGATCCTCAGGGGCTTCACCGCGGTCTTGGACTTCCAGAAGCTGGGGTACGAGCTGACCGTGGTCACCGAGATCAGCGTCTCGAAGGGGAAGCTCTTCGAGATGGAGCGGGAGATAGCGCGGCTCCCCACTGTGTGCGCGGTCTACGACGTCACCGGTGAGATAGACGCGATAATAGTCTCCAAGTGCAGAGACAGGGAGGAGCTCAGCCACTTCACCAAGGGGCTCCTCGCGATGCCCTTCATTGAGCGGACCAACTCGCACGTGGTCCTGGCCACCGTCAAAGAAGACTTCCGGGTCCCAGTCTAAGCTTAATAGACGAGGGAGGCGCCACGGCACTCCCAGTCATGGTAAAGATCAAGGTGAAGCTCGGCCAGGCCGAAGCCGAGGTCGAGGCAGACCCCGAGCACCTCAGGGAGGCCATAGACCTCATCCCCGAGGTGGCTGCCAAGCTCCCTCGCCCGGGGAGGGAGCACCCGGCGGCGGACGCGGCGCCGGCGCCCCAGCCTGACGAGCTCGCCCCGGGAGGGCAGGCGCAGACCCCAGTGGTGACCATCGAGAAGGGGGACTCCCTCGCCGAAGTGATAGGCAAGTTCTTCGCAGGGCCCTGGGGGCGGGAGAGGAGGAAGCTCTCCGACGTCAGGGAGGCGCTCCAGTCCTACGGCCTGAACTATCCTAAGCAGTCGGTCGCCGTCGCGCTGCTGCGGCTGGCGAAGACGACGAAGCTGAGGCGCTTCAAGGCAGAGGACGGGGAGTACGTCTACACCTCGGCTACCACGGTCCCTGCCATGAGGCCGGTCCCGGAGGACGGCGCGCTCCAGGACCTTGCCCCCGAAGCGGCCACGGACCAGGTCCAGCTGGCCTAGCTCCGAGGAAGACTGGCATTGAACCGACGAACCCTCTTGGCAGCGGCCGCCGTCCTGGTCGCCGCCCTGGTGCTGGGGGGATACGCGGCAGCCGTCTACTTCCAGTCGCCGGTGGCCAGGGTGGCCGCGGGGACCAACGTGCAGGTCGACTCGCTGGCTTCCGGGGCGACCTTCCCCTGGGCCTATGCGAACGAGACCGTCCAGGGGGTCCAGCCCAGCGTCGCCATCGGCGCAGGGGGACTGGTCTACGCGTCTTGGATAGGGTACTCGACCTCGTCCCCCCAGGTCTATCCGAGCTCGAGCCATGGCTTCCGGACACAGATACTGTTCTCGGCATCAGCGGACGGCGGCAAGGCCTACGCCGCCCCCGTGGAGGTGAGCAACTCGACGAGCCCGCTCAGCTACAGCTGCTACGACCCCTCGACCGCGGTCGCGCCCAACGGGACGCTGGTCTATGTCGCCTATGCCTGCTACTCCCAGCAGGGGTTCGCCACGTCCATCATGGTGGCCACCGGGAGGGAGGGGCCCTCCGGGCAGTTCAACTTCACCCAGAACACGGTCTCCGTGGGAGTCGGGTTCAACAGGCCGTGGATAATGACGTCGAAAGCCGGAGGCGTGTACCTCACCTGGGACAGCTCCTATGAGCTGTACTGGGCGACCGTCAGGCCGAACATGACCATCGCCAGACCCGCTTCCAACGCCTTCCCTACGCAGTACGGCTGGATCACAGGCGCCGCCCTCCTAGCCAACGACACCATCGCCGTCGCTGCCTACGGGTACGCGACCCCGAACGCAGCGAACTCCACCATAAGGGTGCTGTACGCCCCGCTTTCCCGGGGCTCCCACTCGGGGAAGCTCGACTGGCTGAGCGTCGCCAACCTCACCGTCCCCACCGAGATGTACATCGGAGGCTCCGAGCCCTTCGTCCCCGGCCCCGCCCTGACAGTCGCCTCCGACGGCACGCCCTACGTCGCCTACGCGGCCGACGCGGGGCACTCGCTGCTCCTCACCTGGCTGGTCCCAGGACAACCCACCTGGTCGAACCCGGTGACCATGGAGGCTTCGCAGAACGGGACGGCCGAGTCTCCGGCTCTTGCCTCCGGAGGGGGCTTCATCGCGCTGACATGGATGGGGAACGCGACGGGGGCCTGGGACGCCTACGCCTCCGCCTACCAGGCGTCCGCGTCCAGGCTGGTGGGGCCGACGATGCTGAGCAGCGAGCCGGGGTTCGCGTCTGGACCGATGACCTGGCACGGCGACTTCATGTCCATCGAGCAGGTGAGCGGGTCGAGGTTCGTGGCCCTGTGGTCCGACGGCCGGGGTCTGTCAGACTACTACGGCTACGGGCACATCTACTCGTCGCTGGTCTCTGTCACCTAGGCGGCCGGTGCACCTCGGTCGCCTGAGGCCTGCCGAGGGCGCGATACTGATTTTAACCTGACAAGAAACCCGCTGCGGAGGAGCTATCAGCGCACATGTCAAGCGAAAGAGAACTTCACGTTTCAGTCAGCTACGGCGAGGCCCGGTTGGAGCTGTCCGGCTCCCCGGAAGTGGTCATGCGTTCGATCCGCGAGTGGGTCTCGAAGGAGGTCCCGAATATGGACCTCGCCCGGGCGATAAGCGTGAACCACTCCCTCAGCGATCTCATCCAGATGTTCAGGGACTTCGTGAGGGTCACCCCGGAGGGCCCCAGGGTCTGGGTGCAGGACAAGAAGCTGAGCGACAGGGACGTCATCATGCTCCAGCTGGTCGCGACGCGGATCGCGAGCCTGAGCGGCAAGTCGGCCACGGACGCCATGGGCGTGGGGGACATAGAGGCCGCCACCGGGCTCTACGCCAAGACCATCAGCTCGAGGCTCAGCGAGCTCACGAAGTCGGCCAACGTCGAGCGGCTCGACTCGGAGCAGGGAGGGAAGTACAGGATCACCACCGTCGGCGCGAGCAGGCTCGGCGAGCAGCTCGCTAAGAAGTTCCCTGCTGCCCCTTGAACGGGTATTTCTGGACGTACTGGTAGTTCCTCATGCTCCCGTCCCTGAAGAGGGACCCCTCTCGGACCAGGTCGACCAGGGTGTGCGACACGGCCGTCCTGTCGTAGTGGTAGCCGCGCCTGCTCATCTCCTCGTGGACCTCCGACAGCGACCGGGGGGCGGCGAACCACCCTTCCTTCCACATCAGGGTGATGACGCTCCTGCTCGTCTCCCCTTTCCTTTCGCTGGACGTTGCGCTGGGGGGCTCGGCCAGGACAGGCTCCCTCGAAGCCATGGCGGCGAGGACGCTCTCGACGTCGCTCTGCACGCGCCCCTCCTGGGTGGTGATCTCTATCTCCCAGGACCCGCGCTTCAGCTTGATGGTCACGTTGGCAGGCTTCTCGCTCTCTGACATCTGTATCTTGTTGCGCCTGTTGTCCAAGATGCCATTATTTGAACTGCCCATCGAGGTCTCATCCTCGGGGACGAGGGTGTCGCTCATCCGTGGGCC
>JAJZIG010000023.1 GCA_021851265.1 archaeon
AGAACTGGGGGGTGTTCTGCGAGAGCATCCCCATGGCCGGCCTGGACCCGGACATCTGGAGGTACTATCTGATCGGCATCATCCCGGAGACACGGGACACGGAGTTCAAGTGGGACGACTTCAAGAACAAGGTGAACAACGAGCTGGTGGCGAACCTGGGGAACTTCATCCATAGGACGACCACCTTCGCCTGGAACAACTTTGGGGGGGACGTGGCCGTGGACGCGGTGGCCGGAGATGAGCAGGAGCTCCTCGACCACGTCGCCCGCCTGGGCGAGGAGTCGCTCGCGCTCCTCGGCGAGGTCAGGTTCAGGGAGGCGATGACCAAGCTGCTGGCCATGGCGGACCTCGGCAACGAGTACTTCCAGGGCAAGCAGCCGTGGAAGCTGGTGAAGACGGAGAAGGAAGAGTGCGGGCGGGTCATCCACGCGTGCCTGACGGCATGCGAATACATCGCCATCGTGCTTCAGCCGTTCCTGCCGGCGTCTTCGGCCCGGATTCTCGACCTCCTGGGCACCCGCGACAGGGGGCTGTCAGGGCTGGGGCAGCGCCGGTCCCTGGTAAAGCTGAGCGGGAAGCCCGAGGTCCCCTTCAGGAAGCTGGAAGACGAGCAGCTCGAGGCGGCGAAGAAGCTGGCCACCAAGAGCAGGCCAGTGAAGGACTACTTCAGGGGCTAGCTGGTCAACCGCAGGATGGGAGCGCCTCGAGGCCCTCGAGGAGAGAGGTGTCCATGTCGTCGTCGAGGACCCGGTCACCGAGTATCTTTGCCAGAGGGTCGTAGCCGTCGTACTTCGTGGTGCCGAAACCAGAGGCCAAGACGCTGACCTGGAGCTGAGACGAACCTGAGTAGTCGACGCCGTACTCCACGTCGACCGACTGGTTGTCAATCAGAGACCCGAACCGGCTCACCGCCAGGCCCACTTCCTGGGCTGAGAGGCTGGAGTCTGCGTTCAGGCTCACGACGGCTCTGCTCGCCTCCTTGGCGTCAGCAATCCTCCCCAGAGAGACCACGGCTCCCGCCAGGGCATCCTCGGCCTTCTCTACACCCCCGTTGCTCGACACGCCCAGCAGGGAATACCCATCCCTGAGGACGGCGCCCAGGAGCTTGTTGAGACCCACCGACTTCGAGCCCAGGGTCGACTTCGCCAGCAGCGAGCCGAGCGCCTTGACGGCGGCCTTGTTGGCCGAGTCGTAGAGGTTAGCCAGGGTAGACTCATCCGGGGACGAGTGCATCAGCGTCTCGTTGTCCACGACCACCACCCCTCTCGAGGCGGCGCGGAGACGCCGCAACGAGACGCCGGCGTAGAACTTCATCTTCTTCTCGAACTCGAACGGCATGACTGCCACCCCTACGGTCGTTGCGCCACACTCCTGGGCTATGGAGGCGACGACCGGCGCCAGCCCGCTCCCCGTCGCGCCGCCAAGGCCCGTGACAACGAAGACAACATTGGAGCTGCCGACCGCGTCTCTGATCCTCTCGTGACAGGACAACGCGAGCCCGCGGACAAGGGAGGGAGTGAGCTTCTGATCTATGGGGGACTGGATGTGAATGGCGTCTTCGGTATCAACGGTCGAAAAGTCTTCCTCGTCACAGGAGACATAAGCGTACCTGTCGACTAACAGGGGTTTCCGGCTGAGCAGGGAGACAATCCTTGTCCCTGCGCTACCTATTCCGATTACGGCTACTTCGTCTGTGGTTTTTCGGTCGAGCATCCTTGAAGCGCAGACCTACACCGCACTTCGAATAAACAAACCAATCACTGAATTTAGTTGACGACAATGTAGTTTTTATTTACCCCCAGCCCGTCGAAGCCCTGACGGCCTGATGGCGGTCAGTCTTGGTTGACGAGCTTGTTGACCAACTCGTCCATCATGTGCCCCGAGCACTCGACGGTCACCGTCAGGACGCCGTCCACAGAGAGGGCAGCTGTCCTGATGCCCCGGCCGATGTCCACGGCGATGGGACTGTAGGCGGACAGCGGCTGGAACCTTATCCTTATTGCGCCGGTGGCCATCTCAGAAACGTCGGTCACGATGTTGAGCTCTCCGAACTTCCGTTTCGTCTCTTCGTCAACCAGTTCGCCGAGTCTGGCCTCGACCCGCCTGGAAAGTTCGCTGGGCACGGTGAAATACATGGGTTTCTAGAGACTATAAGGCCTTTGGCTCACCAGTGGATGCGCAGGGTCAGCGGATGCGACGCCTTGACTTCGTCTACCTTGCCTACGCTGGTGTTTTTGGGCACCTGGCCTAGCGCGCCGCCCTTCAGCTTCGCATAGATGTCGTTCAAGGCCGCCGCGTACTCGTCCAACATCTCTTCGGGCTCGGACTCGGTAGGCTCTATCATCAGCGCCTCATGGACTATGAGCGGGAAATAGACCGTCGGCGCGTGCATCCCGAGGTCGAGGATGGCCTTGGCCACGGTCATGGCAGAGCCTGGGAGCTCGCCTTTTACCGAGACCACAGCCTCGTGCTTTCTGAGGAGCTTCGCGTCGTGGGACGCCGGGAATGATTCAGGGTCCAGGCTCTTCCACAGGTAGTTCGCCGCGAGCACGGCCATGGAAGACACGTCCCTCAGACCCGACGCTCCGAGAAGACGGATGTAGATGTAGGCGCGGAGCAGGACCGCGGAGTTTCCGACGAAGCCCTTGAGCGGGCCTATCGTGCGCTTTAGCCCGTAGTCCAATGAGTAACCGGCCTTCCTCTTCGCGACGACCGGGACCGGGAGATAGTCCGCCAGCTTCCTTGTCGCCCCCACCGGCCCTGCGCCGGGGCCTCCGCCGCCGTGGGGTGTCGCGAATGTCTTGTGGAGGTTCAGGTGCATGACGTCGAACCCCATGTCGCCGGGCCGGGCCCTCCCCAGCAGGGCGTTCATGTTGGCGCCGTCATAGTACATCAGACCCCCAGCCTCGTGGACCGCGTCACACACCTCCTTCACCTCTCCTTCGAAGAGCCCGAGCGTGTTGGGGACGGTGAACATCATCCCTGCCGTCTTCTCCGACGAGAGCTCCTTCACCCTGCTCGCCCGGACCTGCCCATCGGCCTCCGATGGGACCTTCACCACCTTGAACCCAGCCATGGCCGCGCTGGCCGGGTTCGTCCCGTGGGCCGAGTCAGGCACCAGTATCTCGTCCCTGGCGCTCCCCCCGTGCTCCGCCAGATACTTGCGCATCATCAGGACGCCTGCCAGCTCACCCTGGGCACCAGCCGCGGTCGAGAGAGAGAAACGGTGCATCCCGGTGATTTCACTGAGCGCCCGTTCGAGGTCATAGAAAATCGACAGTATCCCCTGGACGGTCTCGGGGGGCTGAAGCGGGTGAGCGCCCTTCATCGCGTCTGATGACGCGATCATCTCAGAGACCTTTGGATTGTACTTCATGGTGCAGCTCCCAAGCGGATACATGCCGAGCTCCACTGAGAAGTTCATCTGTGAAAGGCGATTGAAGTGCCTCAGAACCTGGAGCTCCGAGAGCTCCGGGAGATTGAGCGAGGCCCTCCTCATCGACTGCGGGACGAGGCTCAGCGGGTCCTTGAATCTCGAGCTGATTACGGGGTCTGAGGGGACGCTGTTTCCCACCCTCCCGGGCCTGCTCAGCTCTTTGAGCAGCGGCTCGTCCCAGGAGGCCTGGGTGTACTTCCTCAACCTAGACTGCCTCCGCCAGCGCCGCCGCGAGCTTCTCGACGTCATCCCTGGTGTGGACCTCAGTCACACAGTAGAGCCCGGACTGTGAGCCCACCTCCCTGTGCGTCGGCGATCCGGCCAGGACCCCTCGCTTCGCTAGCTTCCCGAAGACCGACTCAGCCTTCGCCTCCTTGTAGGAGACTACGAACTCCTTGAAGAAGGACCCCTTGAAGTGGGGTGAGACGACCCCATCGATGCGCGACAGCCTCTTCGCCGCGAAATGAGAGTTGGCTATGACGGTCTCTCCGAGTCTCCGGAACCCCTCCTTGCCCAGGAGAGACAGGTAGCTGGCTGCTGCGACGGCCATCAGCGACTGGTTGGTGCAGACGTTCGACATAGCGCCTTCCCTCCGTATGTGCTGCTCGCGAGCCTGTAGGACCATGGCGAACGCCTTCCTCTGCTGGTCCGCCACCGGGGTCGTGAGCCCTATGAGCCTCCCTGGCATGCTCCTGGCCAGTTTGATGTCCTTCGCCGCGAAGATCCCCAAGTGGGGCCCGCCGTAGTTCATAGGTATGCCCAGCGGCTGGCCTTCTCCCACAGCTATGTCAGCCCCGTAAGCACCGGGCTCCCTGATCAGGGACAGCGAGATGGGGTCGACCCCTGCCACGGCGAGGGCCCCTGACCCATGGACCAGGGAGACCAGTTCGGCAGCGTCGTCCTCGATGACCCCGAAGTAGTTGGGGTTCTCAAAGTAGAGGCAGGCGACGTCTTCGGATAGCTTCCTCCTCAGGTCCTCGCGGTCAGTCCTCCCTGTGGCGCGATCGAAGTCGACCGTCTCCAGCGTCATCCCCATCGGCTCGGTGTATGTCTTGATCACCCCCCTCCTCTGCGGGCCGGTGTTGCCCCCCAACAAGGCCTTGCTGCGCCCGGTCACCCTCCCAGCCATCCTGACAGCCTCTCCGGCGGCGGAGGCCCAGTCGTAGAGCGAGCTGTTGCACGCCTCCATCCCAAGGAGGTCGCACATCAGGCTCTGGTACTCGAATAGGGCCTGCAGGACGCCCTGGCTCACCTCAGCCTGGTATGGGGTGTAGCTGGTGTAGAACTCCTGCCTTGATGTTATGGACTCGACGGCTGCGGGGACATAGTGAGGCCAGACCCCGCCGCCCAGGAAGCAGAGCGTCTCCGGAGGGGTCTTGTTCTGGCGGAGTCTGGCTTGGATTTCCCGCCTGACACTGTATTCCGAGCCTCCCTCGGGGAGCCTGAGCGCACGGCCCAGCTTCATGTCTCTAGGTATGTCGGAGAAGAGGTCGTCAAGGGTAGCCGCGCCCACCCTCCGGAGCATCCTGCCCACGAAGTCATCGTCGAGGTTTGGCAGGAAGGGATGCCGCCGGCTGGCGCCGCTCATTCCTCGAAGGGCAAAAAACGCTTAAAATAAGAACGTAGCGCCGCTTGCAAAGGACTCTTGAGGAACTCCGCATCGTTGGTGCTTCTGCTGTTGCTCGTCGCCGCGCTCGTCCCGCTGCAGGGAGCCGTCCACGCACAAGGTGCTCCGCGGGTCGACGTGAGGAGCGTATACTCGCTGAACAGGTACGGATTCGCAACCATAAGCGAGACGGTGACGTTCACGAACAACGGAACGTCAGCCATGCAGACGCCTACAGTCACGATAGGCTTTGGGGCTCTGTCCACGAACATCGTGGATGCGAACCTTACTGCCGGATTCTCCATGAGCACGCCCCCATCGACCGGAGGCCCGTTCACGGTCAGCGGCGGCACGTCTGTCCCTGCCGGAGGGAACTCCAGTTTCGTACTTGAAGCGCTGCTGAACAACGTGGTCTCGACAGCGAGGAACGACAGCCTTTCCGTGGATGTCCTGTCTTCGCCTTCGATCAGCACAAGGGTGGCGTCCCTCGTGAACGTGGTTCAGATGCCTGCTGATGCTTCGTTCACGTCGGCGCCGTCGGGGTTGAAGGCCAGCATACTTGGGGCCAACAACACCTACTATTCCGAACTCACCAACGTCCTCCCCAGCACTGCGAACACCTCGGTTCGGACCATGTCGTCCAACTCGGCCCAGGACTTCAACCCCCTCAAGGTCATTGACGCCCAGCGGACGATATCCATCGCGCCAGATGGGACCCCTGAAGTCACTGACAAGATCGAGTTCGAGAACCTAGGGACCGTGGCCCTCGCCAGGCTCTACGTCTCGCTCCTCGCACCCAGCTCGACCCAGGTGACCATACTGACGGTGACGGGCAACGAGCCTGTCCTGCAGAACCCCTTCAAGATGTCGCTCACAAGCGGAGCCATCGACCTCAGGTCGTTCGTGGTAGGCTATCCGAGCGACGGTGTCCAGACCGGGACCGAATTCACCCTCACGTACAGGTACCCGCTAGGGACGAACTACTACTCCGCCTCGGGCGGGAAGGTGACAATCAACATCCCGGAGACGCCGCCGGTACAGGCGTTCATCGACTCATACTCAATCAACTTCTCGCTGAAGCAGGGTGCCTATGGCATCGCTGTGTCACCTGTGAGCCTCGGCGCCGTCAACCCCTGGCATACCGGTAAGGCGTCCTTCTCCTACGTCGTCTCCCTCGGTTTGTTCCTGGACGGGGGGCTCCCATTCGCTTCGGTCGCTTTCATACTGCTCCTGATGGGGCTGTTCGTCGTCAGGTCGTCAGCGCTCCCAGGAAAGGAGGCCGAAGAGGAAGAAGAGGAGACCTCAACCGAACTCGCCTCGGCCATGATAGCCGCCTTCGACGAGAAGACCAACGTGATCAACCGGCTCTGGCCAGAGATTGCAGCCAGAGATGCGAACGAGCTGGACAAGGCCTACTTCGACGAGGTCCGGGGCCGCCTGGACTCGTTCCGGAACAAGGCGCTCCAGAGGCTCAACGAGGTCAAACAGAAGTCCACCAGCCAAAGGTTCTCCGACGTGGTGGGCCAGATACAGGCCACGGAGCGCGAGGTGGACAGGGCGGCGAAGGACAAGCTGAACCTCTATCAGCAGTACTATCTCCGCCAGATGAGGAAGGAAGTGTATGACAGGCTGCTCCCACAGTACACCAAGAGGCTCGAGAGGGCGCTCAACCAGCTCTCCGACGAGCTCCACACGGTCCAGAGGGAAGCGAAGCTCATCTAGCGCCGGCGCCCGCCGGGGGCAGATTTATGAAGCGGAAGCGTCTCGGACGCCTGGGACATGGAGAAGACCGAGAAGCTAGTAATCATAGGGTCAGGGCCAGCAGGCCTGACCGCGGCGATCTACGGGTGCAGAGCGGACCTCGAGCCCCTGGTATTCACTGGGACCAAGTACGGCGGCCAGTTGATGCTGACGAGCGAAGTGGAGAACTTCCCCGGGTTCCCGGACCCGGTCCTCGGGCCTGACCTGATCTCGAAGATGAGGTCCCAGGCTGAGAGGCTGGGCGCGAGGCTTGTCCAGGACGACGTCGTGAAGGTCAACTTCAGGACATATCCGTTTGAAGTCTACACCGCGGCCGGTGTGACGAAGGCCCTGACGGTCATCGTAGCCACTGGCGCCAACCCCAGGAGGCTGGACCTACAGTCCGAGATGAAGCTGATGGGCAGGGGCGTATCGAACTGCGCCGTGTGCGACGGGTTCTTCTTCAGGGGGAAGAAGGTGGCGGTGGTCGGGGGCGGAGACACCGCGATGGAGGAGGCGACGTTCCTGACCAAGTTCGCCTCGTCAGTACAAGTGATTCACAGGAGGGACGAGCTCAGGGCGAGCGCAGCCCTGAAGAAGGAGGCGCTGGAGAACTCGAAGATCAGCTTCGTCTGGGACTCGGCCGTCACCGAGGTGGTCGGAGAGAAGAAGGTCGAAGGAGTGAGGGTCAAGAACCTGAAGACCGGGAGCGAGGGGGAGATACCCGTGGACGGCCTCTTCGTCGCCATCGGCTACGAGCCGAACACGGAGATATTCAGGGGGCAGTTGGACCTGGACTCTAAGGGATATCTGACGGTCCGCAACGGGACAGAGAGCAGCGTCCCCGGCGTCTTCGTCGCGGGTGATGTCCACGACTTCCGGTACAGGCAGGCGATAACCGCGGCTGCTGACGGATGCAAGGCGCTCTTGGACGCCGAGAAGTTCGTGAAGAACAAGCTGGAAGTCAAAGCCGTTAGCTGAGCGCAGGAAAGAACCTGCCCTCGGAGGCAGACTTGCTGAGCGGCCCGACTATGGGCGTCTTGTAGCCGCAGGCCCGGCACCTGCTCCGGCCGTCCAGGTTGTACTCCAGTATCTCGTAGCCGTAGCGCTTGACCAGGGTGGCGCCGCACCCGGGACAGTAGGTGCTCTCGTCCCTGTGGCCTGGGACGTTGCCCAGGTAGACGTAGTTCAGGCCCGCCTTCCTGCCGACCGCCACGTGCCTCTCGAGGGTCTCCACCGGGGTCGGAGGGAGATTCATCATCTTGTAGTCAGGGTGGAAGCGCAGGAAGTGGATGGGTACGTCAGGGCCGAGGTTGTCATAGACCCAGCTGCAGAGCTTCTCTGCGGCACCGAGGGAGTCTCCGACCTGTGGGACGACCAGGTCAGTGATCTCCATGTGCACCTGCCCGCGCCGTTTGAACTCGAGGAGGGACTGGAAGATGGGCCCGGCGTCCGGCACGCCGATGTAGCTGCGGACGAACTTCGTCTCGCCGCTCCCCTTGAAGTCGACCGTGATGCAGTCAAGGAAGTCGTCGGTCATGGCCACCGATTCGAGGGTGCCGTAGCCGTTGGAGACGAATATGTTGAACAGCCCCGCAGAGCGCGCCGCCTTTCCTATGTCCCGGGCGTACTCCATGAAGATCCCCGGCTCGTTGTACGTGTAGGCCATGCCTTCGCAGCCGTAGGCCAGCGCCTGGGAGACGAGGCTCTCTGGGCTGGCGGCCGCCCCCTCGATCTTCCTTCTCTGGCTGATGTCATAGTTCTGGCAGTAGCGGCAGAGCCAGTTGCAGCCCGAGGTAGCCATGGAGAGTATCTTTGAGCCAGGCTTGAAGTGGACGACCGGTTTCTTCTCGATGGGGTCGACGTGGCCGGCCATGACACTGCCGTAGACCAGGAGGTAGAGCTTGCCGCCCACGACCCCCCTGACCCCGCAGAGCCCCACCTGGCCATCCCCCATCTGGCAAAACCTCGCGCAGGCAGTGCACTGGATCTTCCCGCCAGGCAGGTCACGAAACAGCTCGGCTGCCTTGCCTGAGGGCTCGTGGAGGCGAGGCTGCAAGGACACGTCGGTCTGCGGACCGCTTTCTTGCCATTAAGGTTTGCACGGGCTGGTCTCGGATACTAGAGTTAGGGCAAACTGTTATAACATATGTTATTTTTTCGACCCTGCCGATGGTAGGGTTCATGGACGCGGTGGCGCTCTCCGCGGTCATCGGGTTCTCAATCTTCATCTCCCTCCCGCTTGTCATGCGGGGGAATCAGGACAGGAGGAGGATGAGCTTCCTCAACGCGGTGGCCATAGGCATCCTCATCTTCCTGATAGGCGACGTCTTCCTTGACGCAGCTGGCTCCCTCTACGAAGGCTCCCTCTATGGATATGGCTCTTCGCCAGTGAACGATTTCGTGTTTGCCGCGTCCATGGCGGCTGGGTTCGCGGCCCTCTTTGTGATGGGGAGCAGGAGGAAGGGCGGGCTGGCGCCGTCCCAGCTGGCCATGGTCATAGCAATCGGAATCGCGTTTCAAAACCTGACCGAGGGGATGCTCTTCGGGGCCCTGAGTGTGGGCATAGGGTTCACCGGCGCGGCCCTGGTCGTACTGGTCGGGTTCGTCTTTCAGAACTCGATGGAAGGGCTCCCCATCGCTTCCCCCTTCTTGGGCGCCATGGATGGGAATGGAAGGGTGCTCGCCGGGGCGCTTTTCGTCGGAGGGGCGCCGACGGTTCTCGGAGGGGCACTGGGTTACATATACAACGCCACCATATTCGACTTGGTCCTCTACGGCCTCGCGGTCGGGACCATGCTCTACGTGATACTCCCTATGCTCAGGAACCTCCTTTCGGAGCCCGACTCTGGCAGGCTGGGGCTAGCCTACGCGGGTGTCTTCGTCGGGTTCGTCCTAGGATTCGCAGCCAACCTGCTGTGACTGTGCAATCCACCTGGTCTCGGGCTGCGAGAAAAAGATAGGGCGGAAGCCCCCTAGGACGGCGGCTCGACGGCCGAATATGCCCAGTTGACGGAGATGCTCCCCGTCGCAGAGCCGAACGATGCTACTATCACGACCTTCCACGCCGCGACGCTGGTTGTGAACAATGGGACGTCTCCCTTGGAGGCGATGGTTTGCTGGAGATAGAAGCCTGAGTCGCCTGGGTCAGTGTAGTATCTGACCGTGACCGAGTCCTGATGACCGACACCCGTCGCGTTCAGGGTGAGGGTCACGGTGCCTAGCTGGTTGGACGAGCCCGTGAAGACTGTTGAGGTGTCTGAAGTGGGGGTCAGGGTGCTCTCGCCGCTGCCCGTGACCACCTGCGGGGGCTTTCCCAGGCTCGAGACTGCTGACTGCAGGGAAGTGAGCTGGTTCGATATCCCGCCCAAGTCTGACTCAACTGTCGAGAAGCCGTTGGTCACCGTCGTGGAAAGGGAAGCGATGTCGCCCTAGACGGTGGAGAAGCCGGAGGAAAGGTCTGACTCGATTGCAGAGAGCCCCGAGGATAGCGACGAGGAGAGGCTCGAGATGGCGGATGTGACGGTGTCAAAGCAGGAATGGGCTACCGGGTTGTACTGGATGGTCCCCCCGAGCACCGAACCGCTGCAGTAGTCGGTGAAGGTCCCGAGATTGTACACGGTCGCCGAGCCGGAACTGAAGACCAGTCCGTAGTTGTCGAAGGTTCCTCGATAGTTCGACAACGCGTACAGGTTGAGGATCGTCCCGGTATTGTCGAAGGACCCATAGTAGCTCTGAAGGTCCCCTCCGACGCCAAAAGATGAGGGAGTGGGAGCAGTGATGACTATGGTGCCCACGTTTTCAACCGAACCGCTGGAGTCCAGCCCCCATCCGGGAGCTATTGTGACGGTGACGTTCGCGGGGATGACCAGAGGAGCAGAGATGTCACAGATGAACGAATTCCCCGAGAATATCGTTCCGCCGAGAGCAGTACAAGAGGACGTGCTGTCGAGGGTACCGTTCGAAGTTAGAAAAGTCTGTGCGGCTGCTGCCGGGACTGCGAGCGCTAGCACGGCGAATGATGACGTGACGAGGAGGGAAAGAGCAAGTATCGCGGATGTCCTCTTACTTTGGAACTTTTTCATTGTTCCGCCCGCTCCCTAACAGGTTAGGCTATTTAGGGAACGATTGACCTAGGCTTTCGGACGTGCCCTGCTTGAGGCGAGCCTGCCACGCTGAGACTACGACCACAGTGGCCCGACCCGAAGGTCCCGTCGCCGATGGGTTCAATTCGTCGGAATTGTGTCGTGTTTACCAATGAGTCTATTCTGAGCGATCGAAGACTAGCCCGGCCTGGATTCGAACCAGGGTCGAAGGCTCCAAAGGCCTCCATCCTTGACCAACTAGACGACCGGGCTGCGGACGGACGCACCCTAGCGCGGTGTTTTAGGCTTGCTTGGCTGTCTTCTCTATCTGTGTCGCTACCCGGAGGACAGGGTCTTCCATCGAGTCCAGGACGCTCCGTGCCCTGCGGGCTATCTTGGCCTTGGTCGAGCCCTCGAGGAGGCGCCTGGCCTTGGAGACTATCGAAGAGGGCGTCGCAGCCTTCTCAAGCAGGCCGACCTTCATCAGGTACCTGTCGGTGTAGAGTGAGCCCTGGAAAGCCGAGATAGTCGGCACCCCCATCAGGGCGGCCTCAGCGCTCATGGTCCCACCCATGCCGACAAAGAGGTCAGTGACCGCCAACAGGTCGTGCCCCCCGACCACTTCCTCCGGTACGATGACCCTCGACCCGAACCTGCCTTTCACCTCCTCGACCTGATAGTCATATCTGCACAGCGCCACTATGTTGGCGTCAGAGAATTCCTCGGCCAGGGAGGCGAGCACCCTGTCAGACCAGTTCATGTCAGCCCGGGCCAGGTAGGGGGCGTCGCTCTCCTGGAACCTGACCGTGATGGTGTCCCTGGAACGGTCCAGCCCCGGGACCGGCCCCGAGATAGGCGGCCTCTTCAGCCATGCTGCAGGATCCAGGGCCCGGTAGGTGGTCACCTGGTCCCTCCGCAGGCCGTAAGGCGCCCAGGCCCCGTACGGTATGACCCAGGGGCAGAGGAGGCGATGGCTCAAGGGCAGGGAGAGCCGCCCGGCGACTTCTGAGTGTGGAGAGTCGTTCACAGCAACATGCTTGATCCCAAGGCCGAAGGCCACCCTGGCGCACACCGCCGACGCTGTGGAGACCGCCACGTTCGGCCCGAACCGCTTCACCAGCGGTATCATCTCCTCCTGTCTCCTGGTCGCCGCCAGGAGCTGTTCCTCCTTCCCTTTGCGTCCCCTTTCACCTACGAAAGTCATATCCAAGCCAGCCCGGGCGGCGAGGGGGCCGACCTCCCTGTACCTGCGTGAAGTAACCAAGACCTCCGCCCCCAGAGACGTGAGTTCTGCGACCATGGGGCCGAAGAAAAGCACCTGTTTCGGGGTCAGAACGTCAAACCAGACTCTCATGGAGACACTCGCGTTTCTCGATTCCAGGGGTGCATACTAATCCGTTTGCCCGCGTTTCATGCAAAGGTGGACTTCAAAGTATAATACCGAACCGTTGCTTGCCGATAGGAGCCTTTGCCAAAGATCAAGGTTGCCATGTACGGACTCACCAGCGAAGCATATAGGCTGGCGGCTGACCTTGTCGACACCGCCCAGGTCACCATTGTAGACGAGACGCTTCAGATGGCCATGGAGCTGGACCCGAGCCTCCTGAAGAGGAACCTGGACCTGCAGGCTGTGATGGCAGAGGAGCCTCTGCTCAGCTTCAAGCCACTTGAGCAGGTCCTTGGGGAGGCGCAGGTCGTCTTTTTCACCCCAAAGTTGAGGCGCCCGTCAGAGGAGACGCTCATCGAAGCGGGCTCCAAGCTGCGGGACCTTGCGAAATATCTGTCCAAGGGGGTGTGTCTGGTCAACGCAATCCCTTCAGGCCCCGGGGGAAATTCGGACAACATTATGCTGGTTGAAAAGCAGACCGGGCTGCAGGTCGGCGCCACCCTCACGTATGCCTACATGCCCCTCAGGCCGAGGGAACAGAAGCCAGCGGTCGTGGCCTTCGCCGGGATTCGGGAGAAGGGGCCGCTGCAGGCCCTGGGCTACTCCCCGAGCTCGCAGAACGTGTTCTCAGCCGAACTCGAGTATGCCGCGTCTGTGATGAAGACAGCGGTGGCCTCGGTGACGGAGATTGAGATTGCGCGGAAAGCCAGGGAGGCGAAGGTCTCACTTCAGAGGCCTTCGGAGGCCTACCTGGATGAGTTCACAAGATACCTCTATGAGTTGAAGGCCATCCAAGCCAGCGAAGAGGCGGGCGAAGCCGTGGCATATCTGGCCGGGGCGGCCCTGAAGAGCTTCGACAACTACGTCAGGTACGTCGTGGACGAGACCAGGGAAGCACTCAAAGAGAAGCAGTTGAAAGCCAGCAGGACTAAGATCTCCCTGCTCTGGTCGCTGGACAGATATGAGATGCGCGGGGAGCGGCTGCAGGTGGCCGAGAGCATACAGCAGAGGCTCAGGGACTACGTGACAGACGTCGAGCTTCTCGCAGGGAGGGCCAGAGGTGGGCCTGAGCCCTTCGACCCGCTCAAGCACAACGTGGTGATAGCATGCTCCAAGGACGACCTGGAGTCGCTGAAGTCATCCAGGAAGAGCCTGAGGGGAGAAGAGACCACCATAATCTCGGCGACCCCTGACCTGAGGAGAGAGTGAGCGGCATAACCCTAAATCCTGTTTTCTGGCGGCGGCAAAACAGTTGACGCGCATAGCCGTCATAGGGACCGGCGGGTGGGGAAAGAACCACGTCCGGGTGTTGAACGAGCTCCAGTGTCTGGCCGCGGTCTGCGACATGAATGTGGAGAGGGCCGAGGCCCTTTCCAAGAAGTATCGCGTCCCCGCCTACCTCTCGCTGGAGGCGATGCTCGAGAAGGAGCAGTTGGACGGCGTCACGATCTGCACGCCAGCCACGACCCACTTCCAGGTCGCCACCAAGGCGCTTGCGGCGGGGCTCCACGCCTTCGTCGAGAAGCCCCTGTCGACTACGGTGAAGGACGGGGAAGCCCTGATCGAAGCGGCCAAGAAGGCAGAAAGGGCGCTGACTGTTGGGTTCATCGAGCGCTTCAACCCACCCATCACTGCCCTGAGGCGGATGATATCCGAGAAAAGGCTAGGGGAGCCCATCCTCCTGGAGTTCCACCGGGAGAACAGGATGGGGGCGGGCATCAGCGACGTTGGCATCGTGCAGGACGCGTCTGTCCACGACATCGACACAGCCTGCTGGCTTTTCGGGGAGGTGCCGAAGGTGGTCTACGCCAGGGTCGGGTCCATGCGCGACCCGCCGGAGCACGAAGACTTCGCGACCATCCTGCTGGGCTTCTCCGGCCAGAGGACCGCCTTCCTCGTCACCAATTGGATCACCCCCCACCGCGTGCGGACCATGAGCGCGGTCTTCTCTGGAGGGGTGGTGGACGTCGACTTCGTGACTCAGCAGACCAGCATACACGAGGGCGAGGTCACCACGGTCCCAACGAGACCGGTACAGGAACCGCTGACCCTCGAACTGAAAGAGTTCGTCTCCGCGATCGAAGAAAAGAGACACCCTCTGGTCACGGGGAGGGACGGGCTCAACGTCCTCAGGGTGGCGGAGGCGGTGCTGGCGTCAAGCGCGTCGGGGACGCCCATCTATCTCAGGTGAGAGGACGAAGGTAATCAACTTCATCGCGCCGGATGCGAAGCTCGGGAAGAACGTGCGCGTGTGGCACTTCGCCTACGTGGGGTCCGGGACAGAGATAGGGGACGACGTGAAGATCGGCTCGCTGGCCCACGTCGACTACGACGTGAAGGTGGGGAGCGGGACCATGATCGAAGGGAGCGCGTACATCCCCCCCAAGTCCAGGATAGGGAAGGGGGTATTCATAGGCCCTGCTGCGGTGCTGACCAACGACCCGTATCCGCCCAGCAAGAAGATGATCGGGGTCACGATAGAGGACGGAGCGGTCGTCGGCGCGAGAGCGGTCATCAAGGCCGGCGTCACGGTCGGGCGACGCGCGGTCGTCGCCATGGGGGCCGTGGTGACGAGAGACGTGCCCCCGGGGAAGGTGGTCATGGGGGTCCCGGCCAGGGTCGCGTACAGCAGGAAGGAGTTCGACGCTAGGATGAAGGCCTGGGAGCGTTCCTGACCCTGGTCCGCACATAGAGTTTGGTCAGGCCGTCTAGGACAACGAACCAAAGGGCGCCCAATACGAGGATGAGGAACATCTTGAGGAGCGCGAGGGTAGTGTAGTCCGTGAGGGTGTGCGGGATGGGCCCCAGAGGGACGACGAACGTGAAGAAGACATAGGTCTCCAGGATGATGAGCAGAAAGGCAGCTAGCTCTATCATGAAGAGAGGCAGGAGCCTCAGCTTAGATCACCCAGGTCATGAGAGAGATGATGACCGAGAACACGCAGGCAACTGCGGTCAGCGACACGATGTTAGCTACCAGCTCGCGCTCAGACATCGACGAGGTCAGGAGGACGAGTCTGACCAGGGTGTTTGGCGCGTCCTTCTCCATCGACGCGTGAAGCAGACCGTCTTCGCCGATGTAAGTGGGCCTGGAGGCCATCTTCCTCCTTTCGACGAAGCCTCTGACGCTGGAGAGTGTGTAGAAGGAGTTCAGGATGGCAGGGACGATGGCTATGATGGCGGCTATCTCCACCCCTCCGGTGACGGCGAGCCCTGCGAACGCGGCCCCGAACATGAGGCTGCCGCTGTCGCCATCGAAAGCCCTCGAGGGGTAGCGGTTGTAGATCAGGAAGGCTGCTGCGACCGCCACCAGAGGGAGCGAAGAAGCCACCCTAGAGGGCGAGAAACTGCTCTGGAACAGAGCGCGCGAAGTGACCCCGACCAGCAGCGCCAGCGAGGTGAGCAGGGTGAACCATGAAATCTCGCCGTTGAACGCGTCCATCATGTTGAACGCGTTGGCGACCACCGGGAAGGCGGCCACCGCCAGGACGGTGTAGATGATGAAGTGAGGGGCCGTGTCCCCGAGGATGGGGAAGAAGATGTCTGCCCGGTAGAGCGTGGGCTGCAGTACGCTCAGAGAGACGAATGCGATGCCGGCGAGGAGGAGCAGAATAGGCTTTGTCTTCCCCCCCAAGACGTATAGGTCGTCGACAAGCCCGATGGCAAAGGCCACGCCGGCGCCGGCCGCCACCGCCACCGGGACGTAGGTCCGGAACCCGACGGCCACAGCCAGTTCGCCGACAGCCAAGCCAGCGAAGAGCAGAGGCCCAGCTGGCATTGGAACCTTGGTCGGAGGGCTCTTGTGGGCGTCATCAGCCACGCGTCCCAGCCTTGTGAGGGCTCTGAGATAGGACGGAAAGAGAGCAAGGAGCAGGACGAAAGGTGCGGCGAACGCCAGGATGAGGAGACCGGCTTCTGTTAGTCCTGCTGTCAACTGGTGTGGCAGCCAAACCCTTTCTCATTAAACGGTTTCCGAAGGCTCTACAGGCGCTTCAATGTTAAATAATGCTGTCCGGTGACCAGCGACTCATATGAACATACACGATCTGCGCGACGGCATGAGGAGGGTCGACGCAGAAGGCGAGATCGTCGAGATGGCAGAGCCCCGGAACGTCAACCTGAGGACCGGGGGTGAGGCGAGGGTGGCCGACTGCATGTTGAAGGACGAAACGGGCCAGATCAAGCTCTCACTCTGGGACGATCAGATTGACATGGTGAAGCAGGGCTCCAAGGTGAGGATCACCAACGGCTACACGAACAGCTTCCGCGGGGAGCTGCGGCTGAACGTCGGCCGCTACGGGCGCCTCGAAGTAGTCCAAGCCTAAAGGTTCTAAAACAGCAGGGACCAGAAAGTCCCGATTTTGGGCACCGGCGGGGTCTTCCTAAGGAGGGTCAGAGCGTTGGCGGCTGACGAGCCCACTGGGTTCGTCTGGATTGAAGGCACCTCCCTTGCTGGGTCCGGGTACCCTGCTTCCAGGGAGCAGGTGGGATGGCTGGTGAAAAACGGCATACGCAGTGTCCTCACGCTCACGGAGCGGCCGCTGCCGGCGGCGTGGACAGCCGGGTACCCCTTGGACGTTGGGCATGTATCGATGCACGACCACCTCCCCCCCAGCGTCGAGTCCATGGAAAGGGCGGTAGGGTACATCCTAGACCGCAGGAAGGAGGGGAAGGCGGTCATGGTGCACTGCCTCGCAGGAGAAGGGAGGACCGGGTGCGTGCTGGCGGCCTATCTCATCCGGACGCGACGCCTGAGGGCCGACGAGGCGATAGCTGTGCTGCGGTCGCTGAAGCCTGAGTTCGTAGAGCAGGGACAGGAGGGGTCGGTGCGAGAGTTCGAGGCGGCAGAAGGATCTGTGGCTGGAACGACGGCAGAGCGGCCCAGGTCCTGATACCCCCACCCTCGGTGCCTCACAGCGATGGCTGCCTGGGTGGGCCCATTGAGTCGATTCTCGGCCAAGACCGCGGGCCGTCAGCTGTAGTGCGAGCCTAGAAAGCGGAGGACTCTTTTCATGAAGGCACCCCGCTCTTCCCAGAAGGGGAGATGGGAGCTCTTCGGGAAGACGGTCAACTCTGACCCCTTGACGTGCTTGTGGATCTCCCTGGCGACCACTGGCGAGACCTCGTCGTACCTCCCTCCGAGGACGAGGGTCGGGACCCTTATGGTGCGCAGCTGGCTGGTCACGTCCCAATAGCGGATGTTGCCGGTTATAGTGAACTCGTTCGGGCCGTTCATCGTCCCATACACCGGTTTGCTGACGTGTTTCAGAGAGTAGCTCACTTCGTCTGGCCATGGATCGAGCCTGCACAGGTGCTTCTTGTAGTAGACCATGACCGCGTCTGCGTACTCCGGGTTCGCGTACTCTCCCAGAGACTCGTACTTCGCCATGGTGGCCTGGACGCCGGCGGGGAGCCTCTTTTTCATCCGCTGCATCTCTCTTACGGTGAGGGGGACGCTGTGAAGGCCCCCCACAGTGGTCAGCGTCGACATGTTCCCCTGGTACTTCAGGGCATATGCGATCGCGAGCATCCCGCCCCAGCTGGAGCCTATGAGATGCGGCCGGCCCAGCTTCATCTCCTTCCTGAACGCGTCCACCTCCTCTACGTAGTGCTCCGGCACGAAGAGGGCAGGGTCCTTCGGTACCTGCGACTTGCCGCAGCCTAACTGGTCGTAGAGGGTCACCCGGTAGCCGTGCTCCGCCAGGTCAGCCAAGGAGAGCAGGTAGTCGTGTGTCATCCCAGGGCCCCCGTGGAGGCCGAGGACGTCCCCCCTCACGGGCTCGCCGAACTGCCTGTAGAAGAGGTCGAACCCGAGCACGGACGCGTATCCTTCCCTGTGCTCCACCCTGTTGTAGCAGGGCATCGTGGGCTTAAACCTTGGCTGCGGCGGCGAAGGCTCTGTCCCGTCTCCTTGGCGGCGGGGGGTTGTGGTGCGGGGGGAGGGATTCGAACCCTCGAACCCCTAAGGGATGGGAGCCTCAGTCCCACGCCGTTGACCATGCTGGGCGACCCCCGCGCAAGCCTCGCCCCCGGCCGACGTTCTAAAAAGCCTGCGAAGGGTTAATGGCCGGAACGGACGCGCGTGAGAATGATGAACAGCCGGGGACGAGCCACTGAAGCGTCCACCATCCTGGAGGTCAGGTGTACCTCCTGTATGAGGGGATTCGCCCAGGATAGGCCGCTCGGCACGTGCCCCGATTGCGGGTCAATCCTGAGCTGCCTGTATGACTATGAGAAGGCCAAGGAGACGCTCACCCAGGAGAGCCTCCGGCGGAGACAGAAGACCCTCTGGAGATATTCAGAGGTCCTCCCCGGCATCGCGCCCCAGAACGTGGTGACGCTTGGAGAGGGGATGACCCCGGTGGTGAGGCTGAAGTCTGGGCTGCTTCTCAAGGACGACGGGCTCATCCCTACGGGGACCTTCAAGGCCAGGGGGATGGCGGTGGCCGTGTCAAAGGCTAAGGACCTCGGCTTGAAGAAGCTCGTCGTGCCGTCAGCTGGGAACGCCGGCTCGGCCCTGGCGTGCTATGCCGCCCGGGGAGGGATGGCCGCCCGGGTCTTCATGCCCACGGAGACTCCACAATCGATAGTGAAGGAGTGCGTCCAATACGGCGCGGAGGTGGTGCAGGTGGAGGGGAACATAGGCGACGCGGGGGCGAGGATGAGGACGCAGATGGACGGCTACTTCGACATGTCCACCCTCAAGGAGCCCTACCGGCTGGAGGGGAAGAAGACGATGGGCTACGAGGTCGCCGAGCAGACAGACTTCGAGCTCCCAGGGGCGATAATCTACCCCACGGGAGGCGGGACGGGCCTCCTGGGCATGTGGAAAGCGTTGGACGAGATGGAGAAACTGGGCCTCCTCGGGAGCGACAGGCCCAAGATGTTCTCCGTTCAGTCGGAAGCGTGCGCGCCGATAGTTGATGCTTTGGACACTGGGAAGGATGCCCCCGACCCAGGCTTCCCTGACGGCACTACGATAGCGGTTGGGCTCCGGGTGCCGAGGCCGTTCGCGGGCAAGCAGATTGTGGCGGTACTGCGCGAGAGCGGGGGAGGGGCCGTGGCCGTCCCCGACCCTGAGATACTCGAAGCGATGAGGTCGCTCG
>JAJZIG010000173.1 GCA_021851265.1 archaeon
CAGATCCTGTCAAGGTTCTACAGGAACCGGGGTGCAAGGTACGAAAGGGGGAGCACACTCGTCTTCGCAGACGAGATTGCGGAGGCAAGGCGCCTGTTCGGTGATGCCATGCCAACCTGACACATCGGTCTGCGGCCTCCATCCTCCGTTAAATCGGCCCCTCGTTCTCTCAATCTGCTTTGCAGAACCTCGACGGCCCGGACTCGCCCGAGCTATTCTCGTTCTATCCTTCGTCCAAGGGCAACGCCCTCGGGAGACGGTCGAGGACGGAGATGATGGTGGATGTCCTGAGGGCCGTCCGTGGGGGAGCCGTGCTCCCGACCCGGGTGATGTACAGGTCGAACCTCTCTTGGTCGGTTTGCCAGGGTCTCCTGAAGCACCTGACCGCGAAGGGCCTCCTCGAAACCCGTGCAGAGGGGGAACGTAGGCTGATCGTGCTTACACCCAAGGGCTCGCTCGCGCTTGGCGAGTACTGCAGGGCCGCCGAAGAAATCGCGGTCTAGGCCGGACCTGGGCTTACCGCGTGCCCGCAATCATGGCACGTCCCTTCGATCAGCCTCTCGCAAGTCTTGCCGCAGCCACACTTGCGGTGGCCAGGGCACCGGTAGCACAATCCAGGGCAGAGATGGAGAACCGGGTAATTAGATGACTCGGAAAATGGCTCTGTTAGGTTGACGGTTGCTGACTCGGAATCGTCTCGGTGTTAAGCCGCGGTTGCTGGGGCTCTTGATGGTCGGGCCATAGAGAACGCCTCCAAGCTCTCCTTCGCGACGAACCCGAGAATGATAGCCGTTGCGATGTAGTCAGCCCAGATTATCCCGAGGAGATAGTTGGCGAGCAGACCACCAAGCAGGGCAACCGACATCAGAAAGCACGTCGCAGACTGGACAGCATCCATCGAGAGGGGCGCACAGTTGGTCTCTCTGCCTATCCTCCTCTTCTGAACCCAGAGGACAGACATGATTGCCACGGCCCCGAGCGCGACGGCGACCCCCAGCAGCGAGGGTTCAGGCCTTATTCCAGCGGAGTAGGAATAGAGTGCGCCTCCCCCGATTATCGGGAACAGTCCGACGAGAAGGAACTTCGTAAGCCTCGCTGTGCCTTCGCCGAGGCCTCCCGAACCTGACGAATCGCGCTTCAGGTGGAGCGTCACGACGACCCCAGACATTATTTCGATTAGGCTGTCGCCCCCGAAGGCGAGGAGCGCGAGGCTTCCTGAGAGCAACCCCACTCCGACCGAGCCAATCACTTCGACAGCCAACCAGCCGAGACTCAGGTATTCCAGAATTACCGCCTGTCGAATCCGCCCCAGCCTCCATTCCAAATGGGTCGGAGAACAGCAGCAGGAAGCGCAGTTGGCGCACTCGCCAGGAGTCAGGCAGTTCTCACATGAGGATTCTGCGCACTCACAAGTGCCGCAGACCGCGCCAAACGACAACGGGCCTCGTCGGCGATTGCCCTGCTTAAACGGTTGTCTCCGTTCTCCTCCGCTCGGCTCGTTTCGCGTTCTGAATCAGAGTCGCCCAGGCCGTCTTTTCGTAGGTTTGGAAAATGTCATAGGCCCTGTTGTTCACGCTCACTACGGCCTTCGAGAAGTTGATATCTACGGCTGATTTGTCGAGGGCAGAACCCAGACGCCTTTCCGCATCGTTCAGAATGTCAGTCCAGGATGGGAAAACATCGAGGGCCCTCTCCAGAATCGCCATCTCTCCAGGCGATAGAGGTTTGGAGGTCTGAACCTTCCGTTTCTTGCGCTTTTGGGGGCTGGCGTATGCGCCAACCTACTACTTTCTATGGGGGTTTTAGATAAGGGAAGGTTATGGCCTAACTATTGAGCAACCGACGCTTAACACCGAGACGATTCCGAGTCAGCAACCGTCAACCTAACAGAGCCCGGAAAATCTCGGGCCTTTCGAATTCGCACAGAGGACTCACAGCGTGTCTCGGCGGGGCCTCGCCCTGGCGGAGTCCGTTGGCTCGTAGGCGTTGCCCACCTTCGTCAGGAACCCCTTCCCGACGAGCTTCTTCAGGACCCGGGAGACAGACCTGGCGCTGACCGTCATACCCTTCGCACGCAGCTCCCTGGCCACATCGTCCCTGCTCCTGAACCCGCGGTCCACTATGCAGGAAAGCACGGCCTCCTCGGCGACGCCGAGGCGCTCGCCCGGCTCTGGCGGGTTCCGGGACGCTCCCACCTGGGCAACCTTCGGCTCTATCACATTCAGACTCCCGTACTCGACCACGTCGACCCTGTACTTCGCCGGGTCCGCCGTCCCCTCCTCCCCCAGTATCTCGGCGAGCTGCCTGGCATGGTCCTCCGAGGTGGCCACGAACCTGACCATGGCGTAGAACGCCTTGTTCTTGCGGTAGTTCTTCAGGACCTGCTCCCTGCTCTTCTGCGGGGACATCTCCACCTCGACCGCGACGACCGAGGAGTAGTCCCAGGCGTAGGGGTTCGGAATCCTGAGCTTGTTCCCCGACTTGTCGACCACGTCCATCAGCGCAGGCTTGAGCACCGCAATGTCCGGCCTCTCATGGGCTGTCTCCCCCCGGTCCACCACGCAGTAGTACCCCATGGGCCAGTACTCCTCCTTCAGGAGCTTCTCTATCACCCGGACATGCTTCGCGTCCCCCATCTTCGCGGGACCCGCGCTGATCTGGAACCACTCCAGCGCCCTTGGGGTAAGGCTGTAGATTACCGTCCTCGCCCTGTCCATCTCGTCCCTGTTGCCGGGGTTCGGGGGGACCATTATCGGGTTCCCGTAGACGTCCTTCCCCTTCATCACGTACTCCTGCCTGTCGAATGCCTGCGTCAGGTAACCCGTGTTCACGAGCTCGTTGAGGGCCTCCTGGACAGTCGACGTCTGCCACGAGTACTTCGCGTAGAGCTCCGACCTAAGCCTGGAGAACTCCAGGGAGTAGGCGTCCGATATGAGCTTGAGGTACCCGATGGTGAGGATCCTCCAGTGGATGGGCATGAACGGCACCCTCGAGCTGTCCCTGGTCTTCTCCCCCGTGCCGTTGATCTGCTCCCAGATGGTCTTGTAGACCAGGTCGGTCGCCTCCTGGGCCCCGCCGTACCTCTCCTCCATCTCGTTCTTCATGTAGTCGATCGCCTCTTTCATGCTGCACAGCGGCTTGTGGACCTTGGGGAACCCGCCGTCCACGAGCAGGGGCCTGCCGAGGGCTTCCCCCTCGCGGGGCCTGAGCCTCGCTATGCAGCTGTAGTCGCGCAGCTTGATCAGGTCCTTCCTCACCTTGTCCGTCCTGTATGGCGAGATGAGGTCAGCCATCCTCGAGGCGTCGTCAGGCCCCACCCTGAAG
>JAJZIG010000024.1 GCA_021851265.1 archaeon
CACCTATGAGATGCGCGACGCCCTGGGTGCTCGGACGAGGGAATCAGTGTGGGTTACTGCAGATTATGACGTCGCCAAGTTGATGGATGGAGCAGGGTACCCCTCGAAGGCCAAGGGGAAAGGCAGACTGACCGTCATGCCTCCATTCAATAGGCTGGTTGGCGGGCAGCCGATAAACAGGAGTAGCTCGTTCGAGTTCGGGCCGGTTCTATCCTCGAGGTCTATAAGCCTCGAAGAGGCCGACATATTCCTGACAGACGGGACCCGGGTGACCTAGGTCAGGACATGCCTGTACCAAGGGCGCCAGCGATGAGCCGCTCAAGAGAAGCCTCGCCCACGGCTCCGATTACCGCGTCCATCGGCTGCCCGTTCCTGAACACCATGAACGTCGGGATGGAGAAGACCTGGTATCGAGAAGAGATATTCATCTCTTCGTCGACGTTCACTTTCCCGAAGAGTATGCTCTCAGAGTACTTGGCCGCGAGCTTCTCGACAACTGGGTCCATGACTCTGCATGGGCCGCACCATACTGCCCAGTAGTCTACGAACACGGGCTTCGGGCCTGAAACCACCTCGTCGAAGTTCTCTTCCGTCAGTTTCACGGTAAGTTCAGTACTACTGGATTCGCGAGACATGATATCTGACAACTCTCCGCGGGACGGACTGCATATTTAAAATTGGAGGAGCGTTGCGTCGCCTCGGGTTGGATGGATATGTTGCGAAAGTCGTGAGGGGCCTGGCCAAGAGCGAGCCTTTCCTGAAGCCTAGCTCGGCGTCTGTGGCGATTATACTGCGCGATGAAGAGCCGCCCAGCGTCCTCCTCATCAGGAGAGCCGAGCGGTCTGGGGATCCATGGTCCGGTCAAATCGCCCTACCTGGCGGGAGATCGTCGCCCAAGGACAGAGATCCCCGTGACACTGCGGCTCGAGAGACCTTCGAAGAGGTGGGGATTGACCTCAACGCCAAGGCCGAGTTCCTCGGATACGGAAAGACGGCGACCACCTACGCCGGAGCCATGGAGGTCGTGCCGGTAGTCTTTGGGCTGAATGGCGAGGTTGGGATAAAGCCCAACGACGAGGTGGCGTCCTACCGCTGGGTCGGACTGCAGGAGCTCCAGGCCCCCCGGGCCAAATCGATATACAGATTCGAGTCTCTCGGGAGGTCTGTGGAGATGCCTGCATATCTCGTTGAAGACTACGTGGTCTGGGGCCTCACCCACCGGATTCTGAGTTCGGTTTTCGTCTGAGCCCAGGGCATCTGAACGGCTATCTGCCTTCCACGAACTCGCGTATCGCCTTGAGCGTCTGGGGGTTCTCGCGGAGATATTCGGCGAGCCTCTCTAGTCGCTTCAGGGTGCTAGAGTGCACGTGGTGCTCTATTCCTTCCGTGTCGACGTAGGCCGTCTGCTCATCCACCCCGAGCATGGAGATGAAACCAGAGATGACCTGATGCCTTTTGATGACAGACCTTGCCACTCTCTCGCCCGCTGGGGTCAGGCGCATCCCCCGGTACTTCTCGTGCTCGAGGAAGCCCTTCCGGGTGAGGTTCCTCACCATGCTGGACACCGTCGGTGGCTTCACCCCCAGTCGCTCAGAGACGTCGGCGGCGCTGACGTACCCCTTCTCAGAATCGAGGTTGTAAATCGCTTCTAGATAGTCCTCGAGTCGTGAAATGTCGCGTTTTGATTGTAGCACCGCGGCCATGCCTGCATGGGCGAGGCCAGCGTTCCAGATAAAAGGATTCTCGAGCTTGGGTGAGTTTCTGGCTTGGACACTTGTGAGATAGATACAGTCTTGTTAGAGATATCTAACTTTAATTAGCCACTGCGGCGCTGGCATCAAGGATGAAATGGAGTTCGGTCCGGGAGTTCACCGCTTACCTCGGGCCCGCGCTAATCGTGAGCATGGCATACATGGATCCGGGGAACTACGGGACTGCCATTCAGAGCGGCGCACTCTTCCAGAACAAGCTTGTCTGGGCAGTCTGGTTGGCCAGTATCATGGCGATGGAGCTTCAGTACCTCTCGGGGAAGCTGGGGATTGCCACCGGGCAGAGCCTGACGGAGCTCCTTAGGAGCTCTCTCCGCTCAAGGTACTACAGAGTCACATACTGGCTGGCGGCCGAGGCAGCTGCTGCCGCGACCGACCTGGCCGAGTATTTGGGCACGGTTCTGGCCCTCAACATACTCTTCGGGATACCTTTGCTCTACGCAGCGCTGCTAGGGGCATTGGACGTCTTGCTCATCCTAGCTTTTGCTTCGCGAAGGTTCAGGGTGATAGAGTATATGTTCATGGTCTTCGTTTCGGTGATAAGCGTTGGTTTCCTCTATGAGATATACGTCTTCGGCCCCAACTTTGCCGACATTGTCAGGCACACCTTCGTCCCCACGCTGAATCGAGAGAACATCCCCTTTGTGGTCGGGATTGTCGGCGCCACTGTCATGCCTCACGCGTTGTTCCTGCACTCGCATCTCACCAAAGATAAGGTCAAGGGCAACACCCTCGAAGAAAGGCGGAGGGTAAGGAAACTCCACCTGATAGAATCAGTCTTGACATTGACTGTGGCAGCGCTAGTGAACGTTGCTATACTAGTCGTCGCCGGGAGGGCTCTCTGCCCCACATATGGCTGCGTCGGTAATATGAACATCAACGCGCTGACGGTCACCGGTGCGGCCAAGGTGATGGACGGACTCTATGGGCCGCTGGCTGGTGTCGTCTTCGGAGTCACGCTCCTGGCGTCCGGAATCGCATCGTCCACCACAGGTACCCTCGCAGGACAGGCGATCATGGAAGGGATGCTCGGAACCAGGGTTAACGTCTATGCGCGCAGGGTAGTCACCAGGGTCATCAATGTGTTCCCCACGGTCGTGGCGATACTCGTAGGCCTGAGCCCACTTTCGCTCCTGGTGTACAGCCAGGTGGTACTAAGCATAATGATCCCGCTCCCCATGGTTCCGCTCATCTACTACACCGCTAAGAGGGACCTGATGGGCGAGTTCGTCAACAGAAGATCCACTACGCTCGTAGCCCTAGTCATAGGCGGGACCATCGTGGCCCTGAACGCCTATCTGCTGGTCACTCTCTAGTCTGTGCTTCCAAGGAAGCTCGCTGCCTCCCCACCTCTCCTAGCTCGAAGGGGAAGACGACCCATTCGGACACCGTCTCGAGGGAGTAGTCAGGTTCCGCCTTGCTCCAAGGCTTCTTGAACATCACGGCGGTCTCCAGAGACCTGGGTCTTTGGTCTTCGAGGTACTTCTTGAGGAAGACGATTGTGTCTCCCTGATCCACGAGGTCGTCGACCAGCAGCACGTCCTTACCCTCGACCCCCTCAACGAGGGTGGAAAGGATCCGTGGAGCTGTCCGCTGGCCGATGCTGCTGTAGGACTTCACGTTCACGAAATCTATCTTGACGTTCAGATGGTCTGACACGACCATGGCTACGGGGATGCCTCCTCTTGCGATGCCAACCACGAGATCATAGTGCTTTCCGTTGGCTCTGACCTTCTCTGCCAGCGCCTCGGCCAGATTACCGTACTCGGACCAACTGATGTACCTGAAGTTTGGCATTGTTGATGGGCCGAAGCCTCTGGATAGATAACTATTCGAGGACGACTTCGCTGGCATCTGCAAAGATGGGCCGGGGCGGATTCGAACCACCGACCCTGGCGCGCTGTGCGTTTCGCCGTGTAAGGGCGACGTCCTAACCATGCTAGACGACCGGCCCATTTTCATCTGGGATTTCGACGTGTAATAAGCCTTGGAGGCTCAGACCAAGAGAGTCAGGTTTTAACGCCCCTCGGAGGCGCCTCTGGGCGAGATTCATGTCGGTCAAGACAGCGATCATACAAGTCAGGGCGAGGCAGGTTCTGGATTCGCGTGGAAACCCCACCGTGGAGGCAGAGGTCACATCAGGTAGAGCCATGGGGAGGGCGAGCGTCCCCTCAGGCGCCTCGAAGGGGAAGCATGAAGCCCTCGAGTTGAGGGATGCCGGTGAAGAGTTTCACGGCAAGGGGGTTACGAAGGCAGTGGCCAACGTCAACGGGGTGCTCCGACGTGGGCTCCTGGGGCTCAGAGTAGACGACCAAAGGAGGCTGGACCAGAAGATGATCTCGCTGGATGGCACGCCAGACAAGAGCAGACTGGGGGCCAACGCTATACTAGCTGCTTCCATGGCCTCCGCGAGGGCGGCTGCCAACTCCAACGGGGTGAGCCTCTTTGCCCAACTAAGGAAGTCGAATCGGTACATTCTCCCTGTGCCTATGATGAACGTTATCAACGGAGGAGAGCACGCGGGGAACAACCTGGCGATACAGGAATTCCATATCGAGCCCGTGGGGGCGTCGTCTTGTACGGAGGCGATCCGTATGGGGTCAGAGGTCTATCAATCACTGAAGTCGATTCTTGTGTCGGAGCATGGGAAAGGGGCCATCAACGTAGGTGATGAGGGGGGATTCGCCCCGCCGTTCAGTCTGACCCGCGATGCGCTGAGGTCCATAAGGAAAGCCATCTCGGTTTCAGGCTACGGCGAAAAGGATGTGAGATTAGGTATTGACGCGGCGTCTTCGGTCTTCTACAGTGAGAAGAGCGGGGATTACAGACTAGACGGCAAGACGATGAGTGATGCGTCACTGGAAGACTACTATGCGCAACTCAGGGACGAGTTCGGCCTCCTCACGATTGAAGACCCGTTCCATGAAGAAGCATTCGAAGCGTTCGCGTCTATCACGAAGAGACTGGGAGACAAGACCAAAGTGATTGGCGACGATATCTACGTGACAAACGTGAAGAGAATGAGGCGGGGCATCGAGAAAAAGGCAACCAATGCCGTCTTGATCAAGCTCAACCAGATAGGCACGGTCTCCGAGACCGAGGACGCCATCGGACTAGCCCGCAAGGCTAGGTGGACTACGATAGTCTCGCATCGGTCAGGAGACACCGAAGACCCTTTCATCGCGCACCTTGCGACGGCTTACGGGGCGGACTTCATCAAGACAGGGGCCCCCGCAAGGGGCGAGAGGGTGGCAAAGTACAACGAGCTACTTCGAATCGAAGAAGAGCTGAAGCCAAAGGCCCGTTATGCCGGCAAGGGCCTCGGCTGACCCTGGTTAGACGCTTCGCCGCAGGTCGTAGGCGCAATCAGCGGAGCGGCAGACACAGCGGGCATCCCATGAAAGAGCGCAGGGGGTGGGACTTCCGCCCCTTCCGGGATTCGAACCCACGAGTCCCGTTAGAGACACAGGCTTAGCAAGCTTGCGCCCATCAGGCTGCGCCTTACCAGGCTCCCCGTCAAGGACTCTAGGCTACCCCTGCGCAAGGTGACCAGCGAATTCAGACTGTTAAAAATGTGAGCGGCGGTAGTTCCCTCGGAGTTCACCATCGCTCTCCGACCCCTTCTCGCCGAGACGGGAATCCCCCACGTAGACGGGGCAGCGTGGCCACGTTGCCATAGGGCTGCTCCCTCCCGGACCTCGCCCGGTTCGGCAATCAAGAGTCAGGCCCTCTCCTTCGAGAGGGCTGCCCCTCATGACCGCCCACCCCGGCGTGAGTTCGTCTTCCCAGCCCAACGCGGGTGACGAGGAAGATGGTTTTACCCGAGGGTTGCTGGCCGCTGCGTAAAGCCGGTTTCAGCTTAGCGAGGACGGCTATCCCCCGGACCCTACCCACCGCCGAAGGCGCTTGGCTTGGCTCGGCTTTTAACGTGTTCCTCTACGGCCGCTCTCATCCTGCACACGTTGCAAAGGCCGCTGGACGAGGTCCTCCCGCACTGTGTGCAGGGAGCAGAGTGTTTCTCGCTGTTGTCTGCGTAGTGAGAGATTACGTCGAGGCTGCTGTGGAGTAGGACATTCTTGAAGCCGGGATGGTTCGCCTCCATCATGTTGAGGTAGTCCCTGACCTCGCTCCTGAGCCCTTCGTGCATGTAGGGGCAGCTCACGCTCTGGAGGGGGACCCCTGCCTGGTGGGCGTAGAGGGCGACCTCTTCCTCGTAGAGTTCCATGAAGGGCTTGACCCTCCTCAAAGGGAACGAGCGGTCGGTGTGACTTGGGTCGAGCCATCCGAGTCGAGCGACGTCACCGTGCATAAGATTCATCATGAACGTCTGGACAAAGTCATCGAGGTTATGGGCTGTCGCCACGACTGATGCACCGGCCCTCTGCGCCGCCTCGTCTATGGCTCTACGCCTGAAGACCCCGCAGAAGCTGCAGGAGGACGCCTCGCGTTCCTCCTCCCAGTCAAGAGCCTCGTCGAGGGAGAACCCGAACATCTCTTTGTATGATACCACCAAGTGTTCGACCCCCAGCTCGCCCGCGAGCGAACGGGCATGAGACAGCGCCTCGTCTCTATATCCAGCTACCCCTTCGTCCACCGAGACAGCCACAATGCTGTTCCCCCTGGGAGCGTAGAGCCCGACGAGCACCTTGAGTAACGAAAGGCTGTCTTTTCCCCCGGAGACTGCGATTGCCACCCTCTCATGCGGCCCTATCATGCTGTACTTCGAGATGGTTTTGCGGGTCTTTTCCACAATCGAGTCATCGAAGCACGAGGCGCAGAGAGCTTGACCGGAGTAGCGTCGTGTGTAGAAGGGCGTCCCTCCGCAGGCCGAGCACCGGTCCATTCGGCTGGAACCGAGGCAGCCTCGATTTAAGGTATCAACCCTTAAAGCGAGAATGCCCGCGGCGCCTTCAAAATGGGGCAGGAGAGCTTCAAGCGGTTCGAGCTACATTACGGCGTAGTACTGATGCTCAGGACCAGGAGGTTTCTCAACGCGATGGACCGGATGGGGCGCAGCCGCATCTCAAGGCCGATGAGTTGGGTCATGCTCTACCTGATGCCCGTCTCGGCAGCGGTGGCCTTCTTCATCTTCATCAGTGTGTTCAGGGGGCTGGTCTCTTCGAGGGGCCCACAGATAGCTCAAAACATCGTGAGCCTCGGTCCCTTGGTCAACCTTGGGATACCTGGCCTGAACCCGTACATTCCTATCCTGTACGGCTGGATCGCCCTGGTCATCGGCATGATCGTTCACGAGGGCGCCCATGGGGTGATAGCCCGAAGTCTCGGCATCCCCGTCAAGAACTCCGGGCTCATTCTGCTCTTCTTCGTGATACCGATTGGTGCTTTTGTCGACATCGAAGAGTCAGCCATCAAGCAGGCGCCCAAGAGGCACTCGGCCAGAGTCCTCGCGGCAGGCGCGGGGACCAACCTGGTGCTGGCGGTGTTCTGCCTGCTGCTGCTCGTGGGAGTCGTCAGCACCATGTCTCCAGCCGTAAGCGGGGCGGCGATAACGGCGGTCGGCCAAGGGACCCCTGCATACATCCAGGGAGTGCACCCGGGGGACGTAGTGACTGCGGTCGACGGGAAGCCAATAACCAACCTCGACACCATACTCGGCCCGAACACGAACCTGACGGCGGGTCAGACAATCAACTTCACGGTCTACAGGCACGGCCAGACAATAGAAATCGACAACATCAGGCTCGTCTGCTGCACTAAGATCATAGACACGAGCACCAACCAGACGCTGGCGAGCTACCCATACATTGGCGTGGACTCGGTCTCAGAGGCGAACCTCCGTTCTGCTGTCTCGAGGTACACCAATGTCTTCGGGAACCCCCTGTTGTACATCGGGTGCATTCCGACGCTCAACATCGGGAACTGTCAGCAGGCGGTGCCGTTCTCTAATTCGGATTCCATATTCTACGCCTCCCCACTGGGGAGCGCCATGGTCCCCATAGCCGACTTGCTCTACTGGTTGTTCTTCCTCAACTTCAACCTCGCCATTTTCAACTCGCTCCCGATCTTTCCGCTTGACGGCGGCCAGGCGTTCGGCGTCGGGGTCGAAGCACTCGGCAGAGGCCGCCTGTCCGAAGCTGGCACCATGAGGATCACCATGGGAGCGACGATAGCCGTGTTGATCTTCCTGCTCGTGATAATCGTGGGACCCTACTTCTACGTGTACGCGTTCGGCTGAGGGCGCGCGGTGCGCGCGCATGACATCCGGCGAGCGAAGACGCGGGGGGCGTTAAATATGAAACTCGGGTTGTCTTCTGATGTCGAGCGTCCAGCCTCTGGGTGGGGTCGAGCCTCAGATTCAGCAGTTCGCGCAGCAGTTCACTTCGTCCATGACCTTTCTCCTTTCGATTGTCGACACCACTGTGATAGACCTGATGAGAATCGTCTACATCTCGCTCCTGATAGTCGGCATTCTCCTGTACTATTCCCACGTCGCCCAGAGGCTCGGAAAGGACCTAATCAAAGGAGGCATAACACTAGCGATAATCTCAGAATTCGTGGTCCCGTGGCTGGTCAAGCTCTGAGGGCGTACCTGAGGAGAGCCGCGATCCCTCCGAACGAGGAGATCTGTTTGCCGAACTCCATCGACGAGTCGACTAGGAATACCCGTCCGCCCTTCTCCTCTATTGCGTTTAGAGTGTCGACAAGCCGGGACTCGTCTACTCCTAGCGAGAAGACATCGTCTGATACCGCGCACGCCTCCACGGCTCCTGCGACTGCAGCCTCGGACACCCTCGGTAGGGCGTAGGCCACCTTTGGGTCACCCATGGAAACCCTCGTCACTATCTCCCCCACCAGCTGCTGCATCTCCACGGCCACTGACCCCTTGGCGAGTGCTTGGAAGGTTGGTGATTTGATCATGGCTCGAACCCCGTCTCCTCCCGTCAGGTCGGGACCTTCGACCACGCTCACTTCCTCTGGTTTCAGCGTCTCTCTGAGCTGGTTTGCCACCGAGTTCTTGAAGTTACCAGGCCCGGCTACGACGACCTTGTCTCCGTGCTGGGATAGTTGGGAGACGGTCTCAGCCACCTTGGAGAGGTAAGGACGAGGGCTACGCTCCTCACCCATCTTTCCCCCAAGGCCAGACTCGATGGTCGTGACGACCGAGAGATGCGAGCCGGCAAGGAAGCCTATCCCTGCCTCGCGCCTGTCGACGGCCACCAGGATGAACCTGGAGGACGGCTCCGTGGGACGGACTAACCCTATGTCAAGCTGTGACCAGTGGTGTTTCCTTAGCGTCAGCGCGTGTCCCGGAGACAAGGTCACCGAATGCGAGCCCGCCTTCGTCACGCCCTCGTCGCTGGCTTCGATGATGGTCCCCCTCACCCTGATTCTTTCGATGCTGCTGTCCAGGTGCACCTCGTCTACCATCAGTGCCATAGTGACCTTGATCCGCTCTCCCTTGTCTGGCCTAGAGTATTCGTCTTCCCTTTTGACCACCCTCGACCCCCTGGTGACAACCACGTCCCCCTTTGCGATGAGTCTCCGTAGTGTCCAGAGATCCTCCGACGATTCGACAGTCAGAGAACAGTAGCCGTGTTTGGGATTGAAGTCGCTGACTTTCAACAGACCCGGCTACTCGAGCCCCAGATCCCTGAAAGTTCCTATTCTGACGTCGCCGGGGACTTGTCCTAGCTCTCCTGTGCGGTGCCCGATGATACCTTTGACCCCTACCCGCGCCGCAGACTCGACCAACCTCTGGGTCACTATGCCGTCGAAGATTAGGTATAGGGCGCTGTTGGTCCCCTCCATCTTCTGCACCAGCTCGCTGATAGGGAACCTGCCGACTTCCTGCAGCCCCTGGTCGAGCAGTATAGCCTCCAAGGTGCCGTTGAGGGTCGGAAAGAGTTCCCTGGTCTTCAAAACTATTGGTTCGTCTGCTTCCTCACGCTGACGGGGAGGGGCGCTCTCGGCGGCCCTCTGTCTTCTTGAGACTAGCTGCGCCGCGTCGACCTTCTCCGCCCTCAGCATGTTGATCACGTCTATCGGAGTGAGGTCTTCGACCTCCTTCCCCTGGGGCGCGTGAATTACCTTCTCCACGTGCATCACCTGGCCTAGCTCCTTCTCGATGAGCTCCCCGCCCCTATCGCCGTCCAAGACTGCTATCAGTCTCTTCTTCTTGCCGAGCTCTATTATCGAGTCTGGGATGCTGGTGCCTTCGAGCGCGACAACGTTTTCGATGCCTGCCCTCAGGAAGAGCACGACGTCGGCCCTCCCTTCGACCAGGTAGACCAAATCAGATGAGTGCACGCCTGGACCCGCCGGAAGGTTCTCCATCCCATAGCTGATCACCTTGGCTCTCCTGGTGGACTCGGTGACGTCTTTGAGAAGGTTCTCGCCTTCGCTGGAAGTCTTTGAGCTCCAGTCCCTCACGATTAGCTTCGCCCTGTCGACAATCTGCTTGCGCTTGACCGCTCTCACGTCTTCGATGTTGCCCACTGTGAAGCGGGCGCTGCACGGGCCGACTTTGTCCACGCTCTCAACGGCTGCGGCGATGAGTGCCGCTGTGCCGATATCAGTGGACATAGGTATAATCACCTCTCCCCTTGTCCGGTCGTCCTTCGACTCCAGGTTGATCTCTATCCTGCCGACCTTCCAGCTCTTCTGGAGTTCGTTCAGGTTCATCTCAGGACCGAAGAGACCCTCGGTCTGACCGAAGATCGCCCCGATCACGTCGGCCCTTTCAACGACCCCGTCTACTTCAAACCTCAGTCTGACTAGATACTTTACTATACCTGAATCTGGCAATTTCTTTCTCTCCGACCAATTTCTGGTTCACTCGTCCTTAACGGTGTTAATCGTTAATTGCTTCCCACCAAATTTGTCGGGGATATAAACTTCGTGGTTTCTGGTTCATTGGGCGAGGCGATCTTCTTTCCCGGCTCGCCTTCAGAGGTCTTTGGTGGCTGGTGCATGCGAGTCTTCGGTTCCACGAAGATGGCCGTCGAGCTCCAGGTTGCTGGTCCCTGACTTCGAGAACCTCCCCAGATTCTCGATGTGGAGGAAGATCCCCCGCGACGCGAGCCTGAGCCTCCTCCGCTCGCCAAGTGACGTCACAATCCCTTCATGGGTGAGGAGCCTGAGGTATCTCGATGTGAGGAACACGCCCTCCCTGTCCAAATCTGTGAGGATGACCACCTTTTCCACCCTGCGAAGGGCGGCGGAGCCACGCCTGCCTAGGGTTGAGACAGCCAGGATGCGTCCTCTGTAACCTAGCGCCCTCAGAGCCATGGAATCGCGCTTCCCCTCCACAAGCACCGTCCACCCGTCCTCCGACTTGTCGTTGAGGTCGCGGACGAAGTCAGATACGAATCCGCCGAAGTCCTCATAGATTCTTTCTCGCTTTTCGTTCAGGCCATCTTCACCTTTTCATTGAATGTTGCCCGTCTCTGACGAGCACGGATCATATCCCAGCTTTAAGCGGGGAGCATCACCGAGCCTCTTCAACGGGCAAACGGCCTCCGTCTGTCGCACGCCTGGGTAAACCATCCGCTCATCAAAGCGTTTCCGCCTTCGCAGGTGGCCGTTTGGCGCGCTTTAGAACGAAAGCCGTCTATCCCGGAGGAAGTGCCGTTCTATTTTAGCAGTTCGTAGAGTTTCGAAAGGTCGATTTCGAGCCCGGACACTGGGACTCCGATTCCGAAGGCGTCGATGGCGCCAGGAGTCAGCTCTCCGATGTTTCCCAGTCCTTCCTCTTTCATGGTGACTGATGCGCACCGACCTGGCGAGAACGCCCAATGTTCGGCCGCTTCGGTGACGACATCTAGCCCAGCCACCAGCCTGCAAGCCGCGTCCAGGTACATTTTCGCCTCGGTATAGGAAGCCTGCGAGTGGGCGATGAGGCAGCCCAGGTGCCAGGACTCTTTGACGTCGTCGTGCGCCCGAGTGTATACTCTGCCGATCTCGAAGACCCGCTGGGGGTAATCGGACTTCACGTTTCCTGACAGAGCAGCCAGCAAGGACGGGATGAGGGCATCCCTGAGCATCGAGTGGTCGAGGCTCTTTGGGTTCTGGACCGCAACCATCTCAGAAGACGGCCGCTCGAAGGAGTCATAGAGGGACTTCCTGTCTGTCAGCTCGTAGGTCATCATCTCTATCATCCCAGCCCCGGCCATCACGGTAGACACCGACTCGAGGAAGTCCTCGAAGTGGTTGAACGCCCCGGGAGCCTTGCTCGGGGGATACACGGGTTTGATCCGGTCTATCCCGTAGCCCAGGGCGACTTCCTCGGCTACATCAACCGGATGCAAGAGGTCTATTCTGTATCTGGGCCCCAGCGCCCTGTTCCCCTTGACCTCCATCCGACTTCTAGCTAGACAAGCAAGCATCTCCTTTCGTGAGAGGTCTAGCCCGATGACTGACTTCACCAGATCGAAGTCGAAATGAAGCTCAGCTGGTGTGAGGTCAGGCGTAACTCTGACCTTGTTTGGATACCTTACTGCGACAGTCCTCAGCCTCCCTCCCGCCTCAGAGAGGGTGGTCGCCATGATAGCAAGTACGTCGTCCCCAGCCTTCTGGCTGGTGCTCGTGACGTCGACGAACATCCTTCTGGTCCTTGTCGTAACCCTCGTGGCATCCCCGTTGATTATCGGAGGGAAAGAGAGTACAGTCTCCTTCGAGTCGACGATTACAGGGAAGACCTTACTGCTGCCGAAGATGTGCCCATATGCCTTTCCCTCGTAGGTGTCAGACAGTGTGGATCGGATGGATGAAGCAGTCTTCCTCCCCAATGGTGTGAACTCGAAGGTGGACGGGACCGCCCTGTAGGATATAGGAGGAGAGATTCGGTCGAGGTCATGGAGGCCGATTGCAACGGTCCTCCGCTTTCGCCCCAGACCGTTGTGCAGGTCTTCCTGGAGCGAAATTATCTGTCGAACGTCTTCGTCGTCGAGGTCGAGTCCCGTCGCCACGCAGCAGGCTATGTACGGCCTGACCTTGGAGAGCCGGCGGTCCACGGTTACGGTGATTCCCGTGGGCTCTGTCTGGAATTCTGGGAGCCCTGTCTCTGTTCCAAGAAGCCCTCTGAGAGCGCGCGCGATTCCATAATCTGTTCCGAGGTCTGGCCTGTTGGGGCTGTACTCTATGCGCACTGACCTGCTATCCGCGCTCTCGATGTCGAGGCCGATGTATGGGAGACGGTCGAGTATCTCCTTCCTACTGGCACCTATCATCTCGGTGAGGCGTGAGAGCTCCAGCCTAACTACCGGCAAGTTCTCCCCTGTTTCTGAGCCAGGATAGGTCTGAGCCATACAGTGTACGCATATCTTCAAGGCCGAACCGCATGAGCATCAGCCTCTCGATTCCAGGCCCCCAGGCAAGGACTGGGACACTGACGCCGAGCGGCTGCGTGACCTCGGGTCGGAACACGCCAGATCCGCCAAGCTCAATCCAGCTCTTGAAAGCCTTCGAGTAACCAACCACCTGCAAGGATGGCTCTGTGTAGGGGAAGTAGGTTGGCCAGAGTTTCACGTCGGCCATCCCTAGCTTCTTGTAGAACTCGGTGAGGAACCCCATGAGGTGCCTGATGTTGAGGCCTTGGCCCACCATTATCCCATCCATCTGGTAGAATTCTGCCAGGTGCTTGTAATCGAGGTTTTCGTTCCTGTAAACCTTTGACACGGCAAAGACCCTGGTTTCCTTTTCCTTCGACTCAGACAACGCCTTCACGGAGAGGACGGTGTTGTGGGTCCTGAGTACCAGCCGCCTGGCCTCCTCTACGCGCCAGCGATATCCCCACCCCCTGCTCCCGGTCGTCCAGCCGTCCTCGTGGACCGAAGCCACCCTCGCTACTACGCCAGAACGTTTGAGCGCTGTGTCTGACAGCCCTTCCAGATAGAAGGTGTCTTGCATCTCCCGCCCCGGGTGGTCCTGGGGGATGAACAGAGCATCAAAATTCCAGAAAGCTGGATGGACGCTATCGCCTTGGAGTTCGGTGAAGCCCATGGAGACATAGACTTCCCGCACTTCTCGGATGAAGTCACGGACAGGGTGGCGTCTACCGGGGAAGAATCTCGGCGCTTTCGCTTCGACGTCGATGGACCGCAGCCTTCTGCCCTTCCAGGCCCCCGAGGCCAAGATATCTGGGGTCAGCCTGTCGATGAGGCCTTCGTCCGCCGCCAGCAAGGAAGAGCGTCTGCCTTCGTCTGTGATGGCTACGGTGGTCGTGCGAGTCTCGACGCGTCGGACTATCCCTCGTTTCAGCAGATCTGATACAGTATCCATCTCTTCGCTGGTCATACTCCCCTCAGTCTTGCCTGAGGCAATCGACCGCACGAGAGACCGGAGAGACTCCGCCCCCGCTATCTCGACCATCCGTACGACCTGCGCCGCCCCGCCTTCAACAGCTATCCAACCGGAGCTCCTCGCCCTCCCAAAGGCGGCGGAGAATTCCTCAGGCGACCCGAATTTGCCCCTCAGCTGACCTATCGTGAGTGGTGCGGTCGCCTGGCTGACTTGGCTCACCAGTTCCAGCTCTGGTGGCTCCCGGACTAGTTCCAGCCTACTCTCAACGGAGCCGCCTACGGAGACAAGCCTCTTCGATGCGAGCCACTGGAGGGCTCGTCTGACCTGGTCTTCGTTAAGCGAAGCGGCTGCTACCAGCGCCTCGAATGGGGCCGACCCCAGGGGCGCAAGCGCGGAGAGTATCTTGCGTTCAATCGGATGGAGGGCGCTCGACATTTCGGACCTATTTCCCCCCAGAGAAGAGGTACGCTCTGTTCTTGGCCAGGAGCTCAGCCGCGTCCTCCATCAAGGCCTCACGCTTCTTGTGGTGCTCGTCCAAGAACGCCTTGACCGTTCCTATCACTTCCTGTTTGCATTCGCCGCAAAGGCGTATGCCTTCGGTACACTCGTGGTTGACCTTCTGGACATGCTCGTCATCCTTGGCGAAGTGGAAACGATAGAGGTCATAGATGGGGCAGATGTCAGGTCTGCCTCCGAGCCTGCGTTGCTCTTCCACTGTGTCCCTTCCCCCCGTGAAGGCTGACCTAATCCGCTTCGACGCGTCAGCGGACGTGTCGTCCAGAGTGAAGCCAGACTCAGGGTCCCGCTTTGACATTTTCTGCCCTCCTGTGAGCGCCAACTCGAGCCGATGGTAGATGGCAGACGGAGGCATGAACCCAAACTCGGAACGATAACGGTTGGCAAGGTCCCTGGATAGCCTGATGTGTGGGTCTTGGTCGGCGCCCACCGGGACGAGGACCGGCTTGGGCCCCCCGAACTCCGGGAGCTGTGGCATGAGGATGTCCCCCGCCTGTATGAGCGCGGACATGTAGAGCCCTAGCTGCCGTTCTCCGTAAATCGCTTTCATCATGTTGTTGGTCACTCCGCGGGAAAAGATCGTCGACATCTTCATCACCCTCATCTCTTCGCTCTGCTTGTACACGACCGCACGGTCAGGATCCAAGCCCAGGGCGAGAATGTCGGCCACATTTCTTACTGCCGTCTTGGATGACTCGTTGAATGAAAGGCCGTTGTCTGTGTAGGCCTCCACGTCCGCGATGGAATAGTAGACGGTCCCTTTCTTAGAGAGGGACTGGAAATAGATCATGTCGTCGGCAGTCATCTTGTTTCCCAGGTGGAAGACCCCATCGGGCTTGATGCCGCTCATCACGGCATAGGGTTTGTGGTCATCTATGGCGTCGAGGACTCTGGCCAGATCCCTCTGTCCGAAGTCTATCCCCCGGCTTATGTGATGGCTCGGCGCCTTGAAACGGGGGACGAGAGGGGCGAGTGGCTCAATCCCGAACTCAGATTGCAGACGGTCGTAGTCCTTGACCACGCTCGTGCCCCACGGGTCGAGTCTGTCCTTGTCCACACTGACTCGCCTACAGGCATTCTGATTTAACTACTCGGGAGAGGACGTTTCCCATGGAGCCCCGACCGCCTCGCGAGCCTCCCTTCGGCGTCTATCTCTCCCAATCTGATTCTGGTTGACGATATCGGTCTTGAGTCGTCGGCGAGGACATAGTCCACGACGACGACTTCTAGTGGGGAGTAGCCGTTGGCCGCCCTCAGTCTGTTGGCGATGGGAACTCGCTTGGCTGTCTCTCGGCTCACCACGATCGCCTCCACATCTGGGGACACAATACCCGGGCCGAAGTAGTCGTCGAGTTTCGCGACAATGAAGTTCCTGCCGGGGAATCTCTCCTTAATCACAGCGTCTAAGGCGCTGGTGCGCTCTTCGTAGCTCTGGTCGGGGTTCTTGCCTTCCTTGAGCGCGAACTCGTCTGAAGTGACGCCTATCACCACGCGATCTCCGACCTCGAAGCTCTTGGTTAGGAGTGCGATGTGGCCCCTGTGGATGTGGTCGAACGTCCCCCCCGTCGCTACGGTCTTGTACCTCACTAATGCAACATCTCACAAATCAATTGAAATACCACGTGCGCACCCGCTGACCCAGTAACTGCATAAAGGATTTGTGAGCAAGTTGGGGCTGATTCCTGAAGGATACAGAAAATCTGGGAAGATAACCAGTGAAGTGAAATCGGTCGTGAAGTCGGCCGTCAAGCCTGGTGTGGCGTATCTCGAAATCTGCGACCTGGTGAAGAGAGAGGTAGAGTCGCGGGGAGGCAGGTTGGCATTCCCCACCGGAATCGGAGTCAATGAAGTAACTGCCCACTACGCCCCCCCGAACGGTGTCGACTCGGTCTTTCGTGAAGGTGACCTCGTAAAGGTTGACTTCGGGGTCCATATCGACGGGTATGTCACCGACACCTCGGTAAGCGTCACCTATAACCCGGACTACAACCTACTCCTCGAAGCGACGGAGAGATCTCTGGATGCAGCGATGGCGGCCGCGAGGAAGGACCAGAGGACTGGCGAGATCGGGAGAGAGATTCACAGGGAAGCGGCGCGCTTTGGGTTCAAGACAATTGAGAACCTCACCGGGCATACTGTAGACAGATACATAGTGCATGCCGGGAAGAGCATACCGAATCTGTACATGCCGGGCATGCAGACGTTGAAGAAGGGGGAGGTGTTCGCCATCGAGCCGTTCCTGACGTTCGGGACCGCGGCTGGCTACGTCATCGACGGTTCGTCGAGGACCATATTCTCCATTGTAGCGAGGAAGAAGACCGGGGCCCAGGAGTTGGACTCGTTCGCCGACATGGTATGGAATGAGCGCAAGACACTCCCGTTCACCCCACAGTGGTACGCTGCTGATCTGGGCGCAAAGAGGGCGGTTGAATTAGCTGACAGGCTTGTGGCCAGGAAGATAGCTAGAGCGTACCCAACGTTGGTGGAGGCATCTGGCAACCCGGTGGCTCAGTTCGAACACACCATGGCCCTCGACGAGGGCGGCCTCGTGGTGCTAACGTGATGGCTTCATGCTTTCGGCGTAAACCAGGCCTATCCTAGTAGGGTTCCCGCACTTCGAGCATTTCGCGGCCTCTTTCGTCACGTAGTCCCCAACGGCGAATGCGCGTTTGGTCTTTTGCCCACAGACGGGGCACTCCTCGATTGTGTAGACGAGCAGCTTCGACTTCTTGTCTGAGCCCGGAACAGAACTCATCATTGCGCTACACCCAGCGTGTTACCTATCCCGGCGACCACTATTTCGTCCCCTTCCTTCGTTTTCTCTTCGATGACCCTGTTCAGCACCTGCGTGACCTTGTCCGCCGCCTCTGCAATCTCCTTTCTCATCACTGTGATTGCCTCGAGGATACTCTGCTTCACGAGTATGGCATATAGCGGGACCTTGACCCTGGTTGCTGCCTCCTCTATCTGGAATTTCTCAACGCCGATTCCGCCTATCGCGGCGCCGACGCCCTCAGCTATCTCTCCTGTCTTTTCCCCCTCAAGCTTCAACGCCGCGTCAATCATCACGATGGCGCTAGGTTTGACGCCCATCTCCCCAACAATTTTCTGGATGGCTACCCCGGGCTGCCCCACGTAGGCCATAGGCCCGTCAGCCTTCAAGACGTAGAGCTTTCGCCCTTTGTACTCAGTTATTGCCATCACAGTGTCCTTGGCTATGACGCGCTTCTCCTTCCCGGCCATGAACCTGGAAACCACAATGGGGCCAATCCCGTCGCCGACCGGCTGTCCCAACTTGAATGAGTCGACGGCGTTGAGGAGGGCGTCCGCTTCCTGGATTATCATCGGCATGAGCATCTGCAACTGGACGAGGGTGAAGTATGAGTTCGTCTTCTTCCCGAGGAGATAGTAGTGGCGGACAATCTTGTGAATCTGGTTGAGCGATGTAGCTACCTCTAACAGGTTCTCGCTGATTGACACCGTGACGGGGTTGTTCTGGTTGAGCAAGGCGCCGACTTCCGCCCTTACCCTGTCATTATTGGTCGTCACGATGTGATCAATCTTCCCCACTATGCCAGCCGGGTCCATGTCCACAGGCATGATGGCGACATAGTCTAGGAATTGGTCTACCCTCGGTGAAGGATCGTTCGTGGCCTTACCGACATTGACAAGATAGTCTATGGTGTCCTTCCGTGCCTTGTCCTTCATCACCTTGAGCTTGTTGAGGCCCCTGCTGATTTCGCTCAGCGCCAGGTATGACTGTATCCTAGTCTGGTAGAGGAAAGTGAGCGCGAAGAAGCCAATCCATACGAGGGTGACAAGGTCTGACGCATTGACCCCTGGGAACAACTGAAGGACCCCACCCTCAAGGACGGACATGAGACTACCTGATTTGATGTCGTAAACCCGGACTTAAACGTTCTGTAAGACATCTCCGGTGTAAGCAGGCGTTTTTAGAAGAAGGCGCCGGCACCTCGGCTTCCCGACTCCTTTCGGAAGTCAGTAGCACCGGGGCGACGCGTGGTTTGACTGCCAGGATCGGAACGAGTCTGGGTCGGACCCACGCGCTATGGCCGGCTGGAATCAAGGGGTTCTCCAGCGGTAGATTAACGTTTCCCGCCCGCCAAGTGTTTTTTACATGACCTCAAGCGTCCGAAGGCATGCAGAGGAAGCTTCTGGACATACTCGCCTGTCCCATGGACAAGCACTACCCCCTGGAAATGCTCGAGTTCAGCGTCAGAGAGCCCGATGTAGTGGTCAACGGCATCCTCCTCTGTTCTCAGTGCGGAAGGTACTACCCCATCATTGATGAGATTCCGGTGATGCTCCCTGACAACCTGAGAAACAAGAAGGAAGACATTGGGTTCCTCGAGAAGTGGGGCTCGAGGCTGCCAGAGAGCGTGGTCCGGGGGGGGAAGCCGTGGAACCTCACCGGGTGACCTGGGAAACTCTAAAGGCACCTGCCGGTCGACCTAGAGGCCGTGTTGGGGGTATAGCCCAGCCAGGCAGGGCGACAGGCTCCAGTGACACCAATGGCTGACACGGAAACGTGGATGACTTGACATTGGAGCTGCCTAAGAAA
>JAJZIG010000174.1 GCA_021851265.1 archaeon
ATATGGATATGTCTACTTCGCGGGGGGCGCGTGCACGGCCAGCGGCGCCATCGCCCCGGCTGGGACGGTCATATACTATTCGCTGAGCGGGCCGGGGGTGAGCGAGTCGGGACAGACCCAGGTCTCTGGCTCCGAGGGGCAGTTCTCTGGCTCTGTGGATGTCCCCTATTCCGCGAACGGGATCTATGCAGTGGTGGCGTCGGTGTGCCAGGACGCGGCCTCGTCGTGTGCGGCCTATCCCTCCGGCGGGACGTCCTCGGTGTCGCTGACGCTGGGCTCGGGTCAGACGTCCACGACGACGAGCCGACCTCCACCGCCGCCATCCGCGGGTCCGTCGTCTTACATAGGATATTGGCTGTCTCTCGCCCTGATCGTCTCTGGGGTCCTCGTGTTCGTGTCTGGCTTCGTCTATAGGAGAGGGGAGTCGACGAAGGAGGGCGTCGCGCGCATCCTGGGCGCCTACCTCGTCCTCACCGGGGTCGGGGCTCTGGTCCTCTCGGCCATCCCGGGTCTGTCCGGCGTATTCGCCCTGCAGCCCGTCAGCCTTCCGACGCTGCTCCTCCTGCCGCAGTCCGTGGAGTCGTCCCTCGCTGGCGCCTTCCTCACAGGACCGCCGTCCATGTGGGCGTCGTTCGTCATGTTCGCGGTCGACGCGTTGGTCGGCCTGGGGCTGATGCTGCCGGGTTGAACGAGGCCCAGAAGCAGGCGCTGGTCGGCGCCCTTGCCGTCCTCGCCGTGGTCGGGCTCCTTGGGACCTCCTTCGTGGCCCAGGCCGTCCTCGCGCTCTCCGGGGTCAACTTCGGGGCCGTCCACTACGCCTTCACCTTCACATGGTTCCCGCGCGTCGCGGGCGCGTCGCTGAACTTCGACCAGGTGGCCGTGCCGTTCGTGGGGCTCGATGTCGCGGACTTCCTCGCGCTGGTGTGGACCGTCACCGATGTCGCGTGGATGGCCTACCTGATAAGGAACTGGAGGAAATAAGATGAGACGCTCGAAGATCCCGACGACGAAGAAGCCGAAGGGTGCGCCGAGGGGCTCGATAAGGAAGACCCTGCTCCTCGCCGCCCTCCCGGCTGTCCTTGTCCTCTTCGTCCTCAACGCCGTGGTGGGCACCTATCACCCGTCCGCCTGCGCGAACCTGGGGCCGTGGCAGGCTTCCCAGAGGGCCGCCCTCTATGACGAGTTCCCTGGGATCAACCAGAGCAGTGCGGTGACTTCATACATTTGTTCGAACCCTGCCATGAACTTCGGGGAGATGACGAGCAACAGCACCGAGAATCTGCTCGGGGGCAACGGCGTGGTCGAGTTGCATTCCCTGACGGCGGCCCAGGTCGCCAACACCAGCATAAGCGCGGCCGCCAACCAGCAGCCCGGGTCCTTCTTCTTCGTCGCCATCGCCCACATCCACACGTCCGCAGCCAAGGTGGTCTCCACCTGCGTGTCCTACCTCCCCGACCCCACCTTCTATGACGCCGCCAGCTGCCTGGGGCTGCAGCTTTGAGCGGCTACAAGGCCATCCCTCCCTCGTCCCTCGGAGTGGCCGGGGGGACGGCCGTCGGCATCCTTGTGGGCTCCTACACGCTCGCGTGGCTCCTCGGCCTGTCGCCCCCCGGGGGGTACTTCGTCCTCCTCGGCATCGTGGCGACGGCGGTCGCCCTGGCGGTCGACAACACCGAGAAGGCGAGGCCGGTAAAGGAGGCCGTGCTCGGCGGCGCGGCTTTCGCCTCCCTGTCCTCGCTCCTCTCCCTCTGGGCTGTCCCCTACTTCCTCCCCTCGTGGGAGGAGCTGGTCGGCCTCCACGCCGCCCCTCTGGTCTACGCGCTCCAGTTCTTCAGCGCCTGGGTGCTGTTCACGGTCGTCTACGCCGGGCTGGACTACTACTCGGAGGCATAGCCCGTGGGCATAGACAGGCGGGAATCTCTGATCGTGGCTGCGATGGCGGCCTTCGGCATCGTGTGGGTCGGCGTCTTCGTCCCTGTCCTTGAGGGGCAGCCCTGGTTCTTGGACGCGCCGCCCATCCTCGCCTATCCGCTCTACAACGTGGGCTTCATCCTGCTGACCGTCGCTCTCTTCGGCATCCCGGCGAGCTATGCGGTCAAGCGCGAGGTCGAAGTCGAGGGGCTGATACGCGGGGGCTTCGCGGCGTGGATCAGCTTCTCCCTGGTCTTGGACATGCTCGAGCCCCCGTTCTTCCTTGCCCCCAACGGCAACTTCGCCATACCTCTGGGTACGAACGCGCTGGAGAACACGGCCGTCGACGCCGCGTTCTGGCAGGCGTGGAGCTGGCTCCCAAACATCCAGTTCACCTTGCCGTTCGTGGGGACCCTCGGCCTGTGGTTCCTGATGGTCTATGCCGTCACCCCGGTGCTTGGGCTGGTCCTTGCCGCCCTCCTGTTGAAGCCGAGAGAGTTCCTGAGGCTCGTGGGGCTCGACTAGCCATGTCCGCGACCGTGGACGCCCATCTGAAGGCCCTCTGTGCCAGGAAGGGGTGCGCCCATACGAGGGCGTGGCACATCGGCTTCCACATCCCGTCGGGGACGAATTCGGCATACGTCCTGTCGTTGAAAGGCGGCGCCTGCAACCACCGCCCTTGCGTGTGCCAGGAGTTCGTGGAGCCCGCGCCCTTAAAGACGAACGACGCGAAGGGGTAGGCGTTGGCGCTCAAGCCCGTCGGAAAGTTCCAGATCCGAGGCATAGGCCCGGTGGTCACGGAGCGCCTCAACGAGAAGGGCATCTACACGCTCCCCGACGCCGACCGCTATGTGGGGGAGAACGGGTTATGCGGCCTCATGGAAGTCATGAAAGTAGGGCCGATGAGGAGCAAGAAGGTCCTGCGCCATCTGCGCCATGGGGGGGGCCTGTGTCCACGGTGCATGGTGAGCATGGATCCCAGGCGGCTCGAAACGGCGTACGACTCGGTGGTCCGGCGGCGAGAGTGCCCGTTGTTAGCTGAAGGACACCCGCACGAACCGGATCAGGCGTTCATGCCGCCCGAGTCTCCCCCGCTGCCCTGGGTGGGAGGGAAGAGGAAGATGGTCGACGACATCCTGCCGCTGATTCCGGCGCACAAGCGGTACGTCGAACTGATGACTGGAGGGGGCGCGGTTTTCTTCGCCAAGCAGCCTGCCGAAGAGAACGTCCTGAATGACAAAGACGCGGGGCTCGTTTCTGCCCTCAAAGAACTTCAGACGGGGGATTTCAACGTCGACATCCGGCCCAGCAAAAGGAAGTTCTATGAGTTGAAGGAGAAGGTCGAAAGCGGCAAAGGCAGCACCAAGGAA
>JAJZIG010000175.1 GCA_021851265.1 archaeon
GCCCGGTCTGGACGCCCTGATTCGGAGAGTGACCCGCGGGCGGGAACGGTGGCCCTCGGCCCCCCCATTCTCTCCGCGGGCCCTGATGCGGGTCGCCCTCCGGTCGCAGCCTACAGGTCTTTGACCGGATAGGTCTTCGCAAGACGCGACTTGCTCTCTTCCGGCGCGAAGACACGACCGGCCACAGAGACCTCCAGCCCGCCCGAACTCCCTTCGATCCCCGGTGTCGGCCCGGAAAGAGCGCCGGCCACCGCCCCAGCGTTGGCTCCGTCGCGTCATCCTTAACGCCGAAGTGGCCCCGCGCCTTGAAGAATCGTGGACGGATGTGCAGAAGTGGGAGAAGCGGCTCGTCGAGCGTCCCAACTCTTGGCGCGAGTACCAACACCCCTGGCCCGTCAGCCGGCTGACGGCGGAGCAACAGAAGATGCTTCTCGAAGTGGCCAGACGCACTGCTGCGCAAGCAACCTCTGAAGGCCGAAGCGGATGGCTGAGATCATCTGGGACGAATGGGGGGGTGGAGTCTACTGAGTCGAGAGCGTGGCGGCGGCAGCGGGACACGGGGTTCTCGGCGCAGGTTCCGATGCCGCAGGCGCTGGAGCGGGACTGGCGGTTCATTTGCTCGCAAGCACATGAGGAGTGGCCAAGGATCAAGCTCCTAGGCATCTCCGGAAGTGGGAGACGCGATGGGGGAAAGGGAATGCCATCCGGGCGGCGGCAAGGGCCCAGTTCGCGGCGGCGAGGAAGCTCGCGTGCGCCATCTGGTACATGCTTAGCCACAGTGAACCATATTGTGACCCGGACTCCAAACTGTCCGATAGGAAAGTGGCGCGAATATGGCGCGGGGCGACGAACGCGGCCGCGCTCGTGGCCTCTCGTGAGTTGGAGAGTGTCGGGGAAATGCTGACAGGGAGAGCAGGCGGGTTGGAGCGGCTTGCCCAGGTGGAAGCTCGTGTCGGCTAAGAAGAGGTCACTGAACTCGGCCCGCTTTCATGGGAGAGAGTCGAAAGGGCAACGTCGGCATCTTGAGCGCGGCAGGAACCCCAGTAGCGCTTTTCACGGCCCACTCCCCACCGCTGAGTTAATGTAGGATGCCCGGGATTATTGGGTTGAGGCGCTTCGCTTGACTGGGCCACCTTGGCCGCCATCAGTCGGTGACCGGGAGAACTCCCAGGTCATTCAGTACTTTCGTTTCAAGTTCTCACAGTGGGAGGCGAGCGCCCCCTCCTACTGGCACTACGCGGTCGCACGGCAGCGCCAGGGGTTAAGGGTGGAGTTCTCGAATGACAACACTTTCAGGAACATCGTTTGTCCCTTCATCCATCAAGCTGGCCAGGCTCAACTTCGTTCGCAGTTACTGGTTGCCGCGGAGGGCTTCCTTGGCCGAGAGGCCGGGTCCCCTATTGAGCTTGCAGTGGACATCATCTTAGGCGCCGCTGCCGACGCGTGCGGGTATCGAAGAGAAGCGGAGCAGCTTGAGAACCAAGCCGCCCAGGTGGTGGCTATCCTCGCGGCAGGAGCCGGGCTCGCGCTCCTCCTCGGCTACCTGTTCTCTCGGAGGGACTGATGGTGGGGAGTGCGCTCCACACGCTGGATTCCGTTGAGGGCTCGGGCAAGACCTTCAAGCTCGTCTCCCATGGCAACGTCGCATCGGTCATCCAGAAAGTTCGAACTAGCCCCCGGGCCCGCATGTTCGCAGACCTGCTTCGCAGCGACAGCTCAACGCAGTCTATCTTCTTTCATCACTGGCGCCAACTGAGCCTGCTCAAGGAGCTCTCGTTCCCGCTCTTCGTGAGTTCTGATACCAGGCCCTCCGGGGTCGACCCGCTCGTGAAAGAGGCGGCGCTTGCCAAGGAGATGTCGGCGGTAAAGTTCCAAGGAGTGCTAACGGAGGCCTTGCCGCTCATCGAGAAGAGAGTGAAGACCTTCCAAGTTCGGCTGAGGGCGGCAGGTATCGACCCGGACAAGGGCTCGAATGAGCAGGTCATGGGCTTCCTGCTTGACCAGATGGGATTTCTCTCTGGGGGAAGCCCAATTGGGACCATGCTCACCCAGGCCAAGTCCTTCGAGGACTACTTCGCCGACGAGATGGGGGACTTCGAGCTCGAGCTACTCACAGCACTCAAAGTCGGGGTGCGTAACGATGGGTTGGACCGGCGGAATCGGCTAATCAAAGAGTCCGCGCTCAATGAGGTTGAGTACGAGGCGGCCGTGGCGAAACTGCGAGAAGAAGAGTTCCTTCGCCCAGTGCTATCGGTCCTCTGGTGTAGGGGACATCCCAAGCTTCCAGTAACTTCAGTATACGTTGGGGATCAATGGCAGGTGGTTCCTCAGTGCGATACTTGCCACGAACGACTCTCGCATTGCACGTACCTCATCCCGAGCGCTGCGTCTATGATGTTCGTCAGGCATTACGAAGGGATCCTACCCTATCTGATGGCTTGGGATCTGGAACAGAACGAGGTGCCATGGGCTGCTCACGCCTACCTCGACGGAGAGTCTCGAGACACCGAAAAGGACTTGGTGTTCAAACCGAAAGGGAAGAAGGGTGTGACCATCGTTGAGTGCAAGTCCACCTATACCGACACACCGGACCGCACCATGGATGTGAACCTTCGAGACCACCTTATTCAACTTGCGCAGCACGTAGCGTCCTACCAGTCGAAGAACATCACGGTTGCCCGGGCGGTCTTGGCCACGAACTACAAGACAACAAAGGAGAGGCAAGAAATGGTAAAGAAGTGGGTGATGGATGAAGAGAGACTAAAGTGTCTCCGCGTGCCTGACTTTTCACTCATTGGGCCGAACACCCTGGAGTGTTGGTGGAAATAGCCCACCTTGCTGAGGGGGGACGATAGTCTCTCCGAAAGTTGAACTGGTGATAACAGTGATTGCCCGTAATAGCGCGGAAAGACAAGAACCCAGATACGACAAGTTCCTCTCGATGTTAGACGCAGGTTCGCTTGGACTCCTTGAACGGGAGTGCCCGGGATCTGCGCGTCTACCTTTAAGAGCGGAGACTCCCTTTTTTGAATCTGTAGCGACCTGTTCCAGGTACGGGCTGCTCTACGTCAGAGCCAACCTGATTACTATTTGACGTCGACTTCGATGCGGAGAGCGACTCTGCCTGCGGATCGCTCCAATCAATAGCACCGTAGATGGACTTTCCGGCCAGTCCCATCAATGTGACTGCAACGGAGACCTCACGGACCGCATGCTGTTGTCCTCGCCCTGTAGGGGTTGGACCGCTCTCGGCATCTCTCTAGGCGTAAGTTTGGCAG
>JAJZIG010000176.1 GCA_021851265.1 archaeon
GGGAAGGTCGAAACCGCTCGTCAGGCCCTATCGTGAAGAATTACCTATGCAGTTCTCGGGGTGGTATCGACTTAATGAGTACAAGTCTGGTTCAGATTCCCGAGGTGCCTAGACGCGTACTGCTCCTTAATAGGTGGCCAGACCTATCCGTTCGCCATGGGACCGGTTCGTGAAAGCTCCCGAGTTCTTGTTAAGAAGTGTCGTTGGTTTGCCAGATGACGAGCTTAACTTTTCTGGTAGGCGAGGAAGTGGGCAATCCTACTTCTGGAGAAAGCCGATTCGTCTTTAATCTTCTTCGAGCGCTCAGTCGCCACGGAGCAGAAATCACGTTGTGCGCGGCGGCCGTTACCGAGTCCGCCTGCCGCAGTTTAGAGGGAGAACACGTTCGAGTTATTTCGATGAATGAGAAAACTAGTTCTGCCCTCTTCCAGTCTAGACTTGTAACTGGGTCTAGGGCGCTAGGCAGAAAGCTCTCGAAGGAAGCGATCAAGGCAGGCAAATGTGACTGGTACATAGTGTTCGACCAGGCCGTTGCGGCGTCACGCTACTTGGATAAGGCAAGGAAAGCGTTCATTTGCAACGGCGAGTTTGCACTGCTCTTCCTTGGTAGAGGGTTTTACAGAAGTGGCAAAGCATTGAAGCGCCTCCTTTCTGCAAGAGCGAGTGGTGCAATCCTTGACAATGCAGAATCCGCGCGATTATATGACATGAGGTTTGCAAACAGCCATTTTACACAATCATTCATGTCCTACATTTATGAGTGCCAATTCGAAGAACTGCTCTACCCACCTGTTGACCCTGAGATCTTCCGCCCGAGTAGAGTCCTGCAGGAAGACAAATACGTCCTCTCAATGATGAGGAACATGAATGAACAAAATCTTCACATTTTAGGACGAATCGCTAGAGAGATTCCTCTCAAAGTGGTTGGTAACGCCACGGTTCCTGGGGCGACCAGCACCGGGGTAGTGGACGACGAGATGCTCTCCCGCCTTTATTCCGAGGCGTCCTTTCTCGCGTTCCCGGTCGTCTCAGAGTTCTTTGGTTATGCAGTCGCAGAGTCCATCTCGTGCGCCACTCCGGCCCTTGTGATGCCCGGGGCAGGACCAGCCGAAATCATTGCCAGTGGTTTCTCCGGCTGGCATGCCAGTAGCGAAGATGAGTTCGTAGCGCGCGCAGTCCAAATCTACAGAGAAGGGTACGACCCAGCCTTCCGGACCCGGGCCCTCGAGATGGCACGCCGGTTCTCGATGGAGGTAGTCGGAGATGGGTTTCTATCCTGCCTAGAGAAGAAGATGAATCACTGTCGAGTCGCGTAGATAAATCCGAAGTGTACCGCCGGACTCCCCCTGACTCTTACGAAACGCTCAGGTCCTGTTCGGCTGACCTTGAATCCGGCGTGGGCCAATACCTGCTCGAGGCTCCGACTGCCGAAGTGGTATTCAATTTGCATGTGGCTAAAAGACCTCAGAGTGTCGACGCTCGAATTTTGAAGAATGCCGTACTCGGCCCCCTCGCAGTCCATCTTGAGGATGCCACCCTCAATAGTTCGTTGCTTGACGACGTCAGCAAGAGTAAGCACGTCAGTTTCTAATCCGTCAAGCGAATCTCGAGCACTGCTGAAGATGTCCTGGCTTGAGGTGTCTATACGGACACAGCCCTTCGCAGGACCAATCGCCGCCCGTAGGAGATTAATCCGACTCTCTAGGTGGTTCAGGACAACATTATTGACCCCATATAGAAAAGTAGATGGAAATGGCTCGTATCCAAATACAGTTCTAGCCCCACGCGCAGCAAAATATACGGCACTATCTCCTATACTTGCACCAATATCAACAACCACGCGATTCCTTACTGGCAGGAACTGATACTCATCCTCCACGAAAACTCCAGGGTCACCATTTGTCAGAAGACCAGTCATTTTGATCCCAATCTTCTTTCCCTCGAACTCATAGTCAAACGAAGCCATTCCGGCTTCAGAAATCGACAGGTTCGAGACTCGGCTATGAATCAACCCCGATGCAGAGAGCAGACGTACTTCCGCTCGGGTCCTGAGAGGCACGCTACGACCGTCGGTGGTTACCCCGGTGTAAGGAAACGGAGTACCCATGATGTGCTTTAGGAGTAGACTATAAGAGTTCCTGAACGTCTTGTTGATTGCTCGAAACCTTCTGACAGATGTCCGATAGCTATTGAGCCTCGAAACAACGACCTCCTCAATCAGCGGCATCTCCCCTCGGTGCGCGTCCAGCTCTGTCAGCACGACGTTCCCCCCCAGGCAACCAGAAAGCGTGTGAGAATAGCATCCAGGACTTTGGCGTAGCCGACGGTCGCATGTCGGTGAGCCACTCCCCCCCCTACCCGACAGCAGTGAGGATCCAAGATGATTGAGAAGTTGGGGGTGACCCCGTTGTGTGGTCGGGCGTCCCTCAAGTTGCTCATTGCCCTTTGGTTTCCGCGGATGAGAGAAAGTCTGTGGCAGATCAGGGAGCCGTCCTTCGTCATTTGAGTTACTTCATGAGGTCTGCGTGACGGTAACTCCAGCGAGGGTAAGCGAGACCACGCCGCTCGGACTCATTCCCCTAAACTCCACCTCAGTGACGTAGTTTGCAAAACTGACATTCAAACTGAACGACTGAATCACATCGGTGGCGCTGAAGTTACTGGTCCACAGATCCCTCTCTGCAACAATTGTACCGCTACTCCCAATAGCGACGTCCAGATTGAGGACTCTGAGTCCGGCCGGCTGAGTGGAGTTAGTCTCGAGATTGAACGAAACGTTATAGTCTCCAGGATAAAGGGAAACGTACGGTCCGTACCACATTGTGAATTCACTCGCATTATCGATGACGTTGGCTCCATCAATTACTGACTGTGGACCCAAGAACAGGTCCTTAGCATCATAGGTAGTTGTAAAAGGGTGGAACAACATGGGCGGCCTAAAGTAACCACGCTCAAGGAGAAGCGCACCCCGGCCCTCGGCTAGGATCCCGAAGGTGTGATTTTGCAGCGCAGATATCACAAATGGCTGTAGAGCTGCGACATCGGCAAAGTAAGTTAGCGACGTGTCCATCAAAATATAATCAAATGGAATATTATGTGAGTATAGTTCAGCCGGTTGGTAGAACTCCCTACCAGATAATTGAGGGATGTTGTTTTGTGTTAGCACTGCCCCGTTTGGCGGAATGAGAGCAATCACTCGATCAAGGAACTGAGTATCTGCGTTTGGTGTCGTAATCTGGGCGGTTTCGTGGTTTCCTGAGAAGTAC
>JAJZIG010000177.1 GCA_021851265.1 archaeon
GCCCTCGTCTGGTGACAGCCCTCCTAGAGGAAGCCAGCGGCCACCATCGCCGTGACGGCGGTCGGAGTCCTCAGGGACTTCATGTTGGGCCTTCCGTTGACGTTCAGGAAGGACCCGACCGCCATCGGCCTCTCTCCGCGCCTGGGGACTTCTATCTAGGCCTCGGCGATGGAGAGCGAGCCGCCTGCGTGCGCCTCATTTGCGGTGAGGTACGATGCGGCTGCCGCCCTGTCAGGGTCGTCGACCATGTCCAGACATGCCTCGGTTTCGTCCGCGTTCCAGCCGTGGACCACCGGAAATGACATTGCCGCCGGAGCCCCGCGCCTGGTGCCCAACTTCGCAGATAGCTGGAAGAGAGAGTCCGTGCAGAGAAGCGAGCGATGGAAGAAATCCATAGAAGAAACGTCTTCAACCGATAAATTACCGCACGTCTTGCCACGGACGGGCGCGTTGGTAAGAACGGCGGTGAGTGCCAGCGAAGTCGAAGGGAGATCAGACGGGAGCGGTGCGGGTGCGCTCAGCGTTGGATACGACGGAGAACGCTTGGACAAGACGCTGACAAGACCGCCGAAGCGTGGGGGCTCTGAACAATCGCGCCGAGCGTTCAAGCTCGTCTCCAACCCGGCCAACGCCCTCATCATTTCGGCCCTGATGGGTGCCGAGTCGCATCCTCGCGAACTCGCCCAGAAGCTGGAGATGCTGGAATCTCACGTGTCAGAGCGCCTCAGGGCGCTCGAGGAGCTGGGCCTCGTGAGGAGCCGGTGGGCCCGGGTCGCAAACCCTGAGAAGAACGTCAAGGTGTACTCTTCGACAATAAGCTCCCTCAGGGTCGACCTCGACGCGGGAGGCATGAGACTGGAGACCACCAGGGCACCGGGCTCAAGGCTCGCCGAACTAGCGCAGCCATACTACGGCGTGACGATCCCGAAAGTCTCGACGTTCGTCGGGAGGAAGAAGGAACTCGATACCCTGCAGGGCGAAGCGACCGGGCTGACCGTGGTGACGGGAATCGCAGGCATCGGCAAGACGGCCCTCGTGGCGAAATATGCGGGTTCCACGGGCCGGAGGTTCGACGGCGTCTTCTGGCACGACCTGAGGGAGTCTGACAGCCTCAGGTACGTGCTAGCCAAGCTTGGGAGGTTCCTGGACAGGCGGGGCCCGGGTAGGCTGTCGAAGCTCATCCAGTCTGGGGCCTCCGAAGAGGGCACCCTCATAGACGCGGCCGTCGACGGACTCCGCGGAGGGCGCTTCCTCGTGGTGTTCGACGACTACCACTTCTGCAGGGACAGCGGAGTGACCCGCCTCGCAAGGCGGCTCGCCGATTCGAGGGCGGCGCGGACAGTGGTCGTGTCGAGGACGCGGCCCACGGAGCTCTACCTCGGGAGCGGCCTCGTACCCGAGCTCAACCTCAGCGGGCATACCGAAGCCGAAGCAAGGAAGCTCTTCGAGGAGAACGGCGTGCGCCTTGAGAGAGGAGAGATTGCTCGAATCAACACGACGCTCAGGGGGCACCCCCTGGGGTTGACCCTTGCATGCAGGTCTGTGAAAGCCATGGGGAAGGAGAGGGCCCTTGACGTAGCCCTGTCCAGGGTACGGGACCACGTCTTGTTCTGGATCGTGAACGTCCTGGAAGGAGGGGAGCTTGGAACGTTGCGGAGCCTTTCGGTGTTGAGAGGACCCTTCCCATTGGGAGCGGCACGGATGGTGGAGCTGGGCGGCGTGAGGGAAGATGTGCTGCTGCAAAGGATGACCGCCCTCGAAAAAGCGGGGGCGGTGACGACTGCGGGGGGCCGCTTCGCCGTCCACGACGTCGTCAGGGAAGCAGTGGCGGCGCAGTTCCCCGGTTCGCTCGCTGGAGCGCACGCGAGGGCGGCCTCGTATTACGAATCCGCGGGAGACAGGCGCTCTTCCCTCGAAGCCATCTACCACTTCGTGAAGGCAGGTCTTGCGGGGGAAGCCTTGAGCAGGTACTTCAGCAACGACGGGTTCACGAGGATATCAGACGAAGGATATGCGGAGCCTCTGCTGCGCCTTTCGGAGGAGCTCCTCGCCGGCATCGCGCCTTCTCTTGAAGGTGAAAGCAGAGTCAGGGGGTGGCTCATGGTAGTCAGAGGGTTCCTTCTCTATAGGACTCAGAAGTCGTATGCGCTTGCTCTGAGAAGCGCCCGAGACGCCGAGGGGATCGCCGGAAGGTGCGGCGATAGAGTGCTCTTGGCCGCCTCCCTCCTGAACCAGGCGAATGTCCTCTCGGCTCTCGGAAACACCCGGGGAGCTGAGCGGGCATGCAGGCACGGCCTTGCGGTCCCTGGCATCGAAAGTGAAGGTCCAACCGAGGCAGCCTACCTGATGGAGAGCATGGCAGACCTGATGGCTACCGAGGGGAGGTTCGAGGAGGCGATACGTTTCGGCTCGTCTGCGGTGGGCCTGTTCCAAAAGTCCGGAGACTCGAGGAACATCGCCGGCTCGATGGGAGGCTTGGCCGTTTACCGTTACATGACGGGGGACCTCGAAGAAGCGATTTCTTTGCTGAGAAGGGCGCGCGCAGAAGCGCCAGCCGGGAACAAGATGATCTCGGAGTTCATCGAAGAAGCGACGGGACTTGTGATGGAGAGGGCCGGAAAGAAGCGAGAGGCGCTCCTCCACCTGAACCGAGGGATACGTCTCGCGAAGGAGTCTGGGAACAGGCACGTCCTTCTTGAGGTGGTCTCAGAGCGGATCCTGCTTAGATGCAAGCTCGGCGACCTGGCAGGGGCGAAAAGAGAGACAGATGAGGCCGCGGAGCTGGGTCGGATGACGGAACGGAAGTATTCGCTGGGGATCTTCGAGCTCGCCTGGGTGGGCCTATCGGTGGTCAGAAGAGACAACGCAGAAATCAGTTCTCATCTAAGGAAGGCGGGCCGTTTGCTCTCTGACGACGCGGTATCGAGAGGCAGGGTCGAGTGGTGGAGGGGGGTCGTCGACGCACATGGAGGGCGCCTGGCTTCTGCCAGGAGGCACCTCGCGAGGGCGAAGAGGCAGTTCGAGGACATGGGTGCCGACGGCTACGCCAGGCAGGTTGCCTCCGTCAGGGCGAAGCTCGAAGCGTCTCCTCCGAAGAACACACGCGAAGCCCTCGCCCTCGTCTGGTGACAGCTCTCCTAGAGGAAGCCAGCGGCCACCATCGCCGTGAGCGTCAGGAGCATGAGCGCGAGTTCGATCATGGATGAACGGCCGAGCGACCTCTGCGCGCTCGCGAGCTCGTCCTGAGCCCCTCCG
>JAJZIG010000178.1 GCA_021851265.1 archaeon
GCATGGCCGTGATGCTGCGGCAGCTGAAGGAGGACGCCCCCCTGGCCAAGTCCCTGGTCCTGGGCTTCATCCGCGCCCAGAACGTCCGGGTCGACGCCAGGGAGATAGGGAGCGACGAGGTCCACGCCAGGCTGAAGCCGGTCCGCCTCGCCTTCGAGATGAATGAGATCCTGGTCCCCTGGAAGAAGTACTCCAGGCTCATCCACAAGGGGAAGGTCACCGGCAAGGACCGCCCCTACAGCCTCGAGGAGGTCCGCCTGATCCTATCCAGGGTGTCCCTGCACCTGCAGGTCCCGGTCCTCTTCATGTGCTCCTCGGGGATGCGGGTGGGGGCCTTCGAGTACCTCAAGGTCGGGGACGTCAGGCCGGTCTACGAGCTGCAGGGGGGCGACGTCGTCCAGCCCGCCGTCGGCAGCCTCTGCCTCCCGGGCCAGGAGCCCCCGGCCGGGTCCAGGCTCCTCTGCGGCATCGTCCGTGTCTACTCCGACGAGCTGGAGGACGAGTACGACGGTCTGCTTAGCAGGGAGGCCTACGCGAAGTGGAGGGGGTACCTGGAGACCAGGGCCAGGGGAGGGGAACGCCTCTCCGCCTCCTCCCCCGCCGTGGTCACCAGGGACCTGGGGAGGCGCTACGCCGTCCGGAGCATAGGCAACGAGATCGGCAGGATACTCTGGAAGGTGGGGCTGCGGACCGAGAAGAAGCGCCGCCACGAGGTCCAGATGGACCACGGCTTCCGGAAGGTCTTCGACAACGCCATGAACGACCGCGTCGACAAGGTCTACGTCGAGATGCTCATCGGCCACGGCGGCCAGGTCCGCGACCACCGGGGGACCGTCAACCTCAGCGTGGCGAAGCACTACGACAGGAAGCTCCCCCTCCCCGCCATCAACCAGTACCTCCTGGCCATGCCCTACCTCTCCGTCGAGGAGGCCTACAGGAACGAGCTCCTGGAGACGAAGAGGGCCGACGAGGCGGTGAAGGCCAAGGACGAGGACCTCAAGGAGCTCAGGCTGCAGGTCCTGGAGCTGAGGGACGAGAACAGGGAGTGGAGGGCCGCCTGGTCGGACCTGAAGCCCTACGCCGACGAGCTCAGGCGCCGCCGCGCGGGCGCCGCCCCCTCTTCGCAGGGAGGGTGAGCCCCAGCACGCGGAGGATCTCCTTCAGCGGACCGTAGGTCCACCCCGAGGCCTTCAGCCCCCTCTCTGCGAAGACGTCCGCCAGCCTGACGTCGCCGCCCCCCTCGGCTCTTGCTATGTACTCGCAGTAGGCCCTCACCCTCTCGGGGCTCCAGGAGGAGACCACCGGGTCCTTCCTAGCCCTCTCGTAGAGCTCGTCGGCCCGGCCCAAGGGTGAAGAACTTCTTCGCCTCGTATATTAGCGCGGCGCCTCGCTCCTGTCACCATGGACGTCTCGAAGCGGAAGGCCGTCTCTCCGATCATCGCCACGCTGCTGCTCATCGCCATAACGGTCGCCGCGGGCGTGATCGTGTACATCTTCGTCACCGGCCTGTCTTCGAACCTGACAAAGTCCGGAGGAAGCCAGGTGACCGAGCAGATCTCGATGGACTCGTACAACTTCGCGTCCACCACGTCCCTGACTGTCTACCTCCACAACACCGGGTCCGAGACCGTCAACATGACCCAGTTCTACCTGGGAGGGTCCCCAATCACCACGGCGGTCACCACTGGCGGATGCTATGCCAAGCCGCTCGCGCCCACCCTGACCTGCACCAGCACCTTCACTGTAACCGGGGTCTCGGCCGGGGAGTCGGTCACCTTCAAGGTCATCACGGCCAGCGGGGGCATCTTTCCGTTCAGCGTGACGGCGGGGAGCACGGGCTAGGATGCAGGTCCAGCGCAGGCGCGCAGTCAGTCCCATCGTGGCCACCCTCCTCCTGATAGCCATCTCCGTGGCCCTCGGCGTGGTGGTCTACGTCTTCACCAGCGGCCTCGCCTCGAGCCTGACGAGCGGCGGCAACGGCCACCAGCTCACCGAGCAGCTCAGCATGAATGCCTACAACTTCCAGGGGAGCACCCTCACACTGTACGTGGCCAATACAGGGACGGGCACAGTCACGGTGCAGTCGACTGGGGTCTACTATGACGGGACCCTGGTCAGCGCTCCCGTGGCCTTCGCAGTGGTGTCCGGCTCTTGCACGGTGGTCACGGCTGCCAGCGCCACCTGTTCCCCCCAGGGGACGTTCAGCCTGCTCTTCACCCCAAGTCCGGCGGTGGCGGGAGTTTCATATACCGTCAAGCTCGTTACTACCGACGGGGGGATCTTCAGCTTTGATGTCGTCGCCGGCCAGAGCGGCTAAGCCGCTGACGGCTGTGCTCGTGGCCTTCGCGGTCCTGCAGCTGGCGGACGTCGCGACCACATTCATCGGCCTGCGCCTGGGCCTGGCGGAGGGGAACGCCATCTCCGCTGCGATCATAGGGTCGTCCCCCTGGGAGTGGGTCCTCCTCAAGGTCCTCGCCGCGGCCGTCTCCATCGGAGCCGCCCTGCCGCTCTCGCGCCTGCGGCTGAGGCGACCCTACGCCTGGGTCCTCCCAGCGGCCGCCCTGTCCCTGCTCCCCGCGCTGGCCTATACCGCCTGGGTCGTGGGGTCGAACCTCCTTCTCCTCTGAGAGTTCACTTTCGGAAGACCCCCCTCGAGACCGGGCAGAGAGGAAAGACAGAGCGCGTTAAATGCTAGTCGGGGGTCGTAAGGCGCAAATGAAGGTCGAGCTGGAGCTCCCGGCGTCACTGGTGAAGTTCTACGAGGCGTACGCCCGGGCGTTCAAGCTGACCCCCAACGAGTCCATGAGGATGGTTCTGTCTGACTTCGCGTTTGGAGCTATCGACCTGGGATTCTCAGGGACTGACCCTGAAATTGCACGAAAAGGCATAGCCAGAGAAGATACGGCCGACGATCGGAATGCCAAAAGCCGTTGAGGTGTACTGGAGATTGTACAGAGCGCCGCACCCTGAGACTGCGAAGGACGGCGAGACGAAAGCGCTCCCTGTGGTCCCGACGCCTAGGGTAGTGCCTCCGAAGCTGAAGGGGAGGAAGGGGACGAATATCGCAAAGACTATGATCAGTAGGGCCACGACCCATTTCTTCATCTTCCCGACCTCTCTTCAAGCTCGCGCCAGAGGATCCTCTCCACCCAGTCGCTGAAGCTCGGCCTCGGTTTCTCCTTCGACTGCATCCACGCTGCGTTGAGCTTATCGAACAGCACCGCCTCCACCGTGATGCTCCTGTA
>JAJZIG010000179.1 GCA_021851265.1 archaeon
TCACAAAGACAAATGGTCTTTCAACGCTATTCTAATCAAGAGATCTACTGCCTACCGAATCTAGACATCCACCAAGACATCTCAAGAAATTACATTTCAGCCGAAGACTAGCTGTCAGCCTCCCTCTTCATACACGCATGCACCCAGTCTCTCACAGTCCCTCTCAGCCTCTCTCTCCATGCCTCTCTCAGACTCTCTCCCTCACACACATACACACAGACAGACACAGACAGGCAAGAAGGCACGAACTGACAGACGAAAACAGAATCGAACGCACAGGTAAAGAAGAGAGAGCGGCAAAGGTGCGGTCGCCGGTTCTCACACCCAACTCGGTTCAAATCCTTTCCAAGTTTGAATCCGTTGAGATTCGCGAACTCCAGGACAGGTCGTCGCTATCTTGAACGCATCTTCTACCACCGAGACTAACGGCTCTCCCAATCTCTTTGATGCATGCTTTCTCACCGAATCACGAAATGTCGCTTTGCATACTGGTTGCAAGCATTCCTCCCGGTGTCACCTCTTCTGCGCCCTAACGAGAAATAGGCGGCGGGTTCCAAACCCCGGGGGAGACCTCGGTCATAACAACCGCACGAGCAGGAGGGGACATTCTTAATTCACCAGCCGAGCCGCTCGCGAGCCGTTGGGCGCCCCCTTCTACCCGACGTCAGCGTTTGTAGTCGAGAAAATGCTCGCCCTGGCCGGCGTCAACTCGGAGTCCGTTGTCTATGACCTGGGGTGCGGGGATGGCGCAATCGTGGTCGCAGCAGCACGCAATTACAATGCCACAAAGGTGGTAGGCATCGAGCAAAAGCAGAAGCTCTGTTCCATTGCGCTCAGAAAGACGCGGCATCTCGGGAATGTTACAATCGTCAACGCGAACTATGACGACGTGGACATCTCCGAGGCCAACGTTGTCACCCTGTATCAAAGCTCGAGTGAAAACGCAAGGCTGAAGCGGAAACTCGTCGGCGAACTTCGTGAAGGTTCCAAAGTAGTTTCACACGACTTCGGGATTCCTGGTTGGCGCCCTACGGAATTTCGCGTTCTCAAAGAGGGTCACCATAATCAGAGAATCCTCGTGTACGTCATTGGCTCCAACACTCCTTTGTGACTCCATGGGACACGTCGGCGTTCGCCTATTTCGCGAAGATCACGCTTCAAAGTGGGGTTGTACTCCTGAATCTTCGATCGGATGATGCTAGAACCGAATCAGGCCGGCGGTGGATGGGCCGCTTCAGAAACCGATTCTCTCCGCTAGCATCTTGACATGAACCTTGTATTACGCATTCAATCTCGACATCGCCTCCACCAGACGCTCAAGCAAGGCGCACCTCTCCGCAGCCTCTTGGTTCGACGACCTGGTCGACGAGTCTAGCTCTGTTTTGCCCTGTGTTTGCGGACATAGTCGTCGAGCCGCGCCAAGGCTCTGTCGACCTCTGCCTGTTCTGATTCGATATCATGCTTCAACCTCGCGAATTCTCCCGCGCTCAATTTGTAGCCGTCGTGGTCCGCGCTCGAGGGGCTCGAAGGGGAAGTCGGATGCCTGATTGAAGGAATGCGATTGTGACTGCGTGGAGGCAGGTGGCGTCGTCCGTCGGGTCTGAAAGACGTAACTAGGTGCTGCCCACGCACCCTCTTCGTCATCCCCGTTGTCAGACTACGCCGCAGAAGAAGAGAAACTTAGGAAGTTATACGACCAGGCACGGACACAAGGAAGCAAGAAGAAGAAAAGGGAGTACAAGGACAAGATCGCTGAACTGAACCGGCTCCGCAAGTCTGCAGAGCGAGAGAGCGCTAAATCGAAAAAGTAGGGAGGTCCCAGATGCCTGTCTGAGATTCCTATTCTTATTAGCCTGTTCAAATCGGAAAGGAGAATCATGGGAAGGGAAGGGAAAAAGAGAAAGAAGGAGAAAATAAGGGAGAGGAAAGAGGAACGACGGGCGCGCAGGGGGTATTCGGCCAGCTAGCTTCGCCTGCCCTCACTCCGGATGCGATTTAGCCATCTCGGTTGAGCCCGATTCGAACCTGGGGGGTCGTTGGATGTGGGCCAAGCTCCCCACCTTGGGACAGGAGTGCGGGCAGTCTTATGAACAGGGGACCCGAAGTTTGCCAACCATGTCTTCTGGCGAAAGCGACGAGAAGACTCCTGTTGGCGACATCGAAAACGACATTCTGAAGAAGTTGAACCTGGTGGTAAAGAGATAGTGAACCCAACCCCTCTCACGATTCCGGCCGATACCACGGTCGCTGACGCGGCGGGGCGCTGGAGAAACAGGGCTCGTCCTGCGCCATCATGGAGACCGATGGAAAGATAGTTGGGATGATTACTGAACGCGACATGCAGAGGCGAGTCGTAGCAAAGGGAGCCTCGCCTGAGAAGACGGAAGTCATGGCTGCAATGACGTCCCGAATCGTAGTGACATCTCCTGGCACCGACATGGAGGAGGCACTCAAGGTCATGACAGCTTCCAAGGTGAGGAGCCTGCCGGACGTCGACGAGAAAGCAGTGTTGGTAGGTCTCGCACGCGTAGCCGACATCGCGAAAGCCCTCTCAGAGAAGGCGGTCACTCAACTTCACTGATCATGGCGATGACGAAGGAGGCTCCACCTAGGAGCGGAGTGTACGGCTAACCATCCGGGCCTTCTTGGAGGCCTGTAGCGTCAGTCAACCATGGACCGCTGTACTCAGACTCGATTCCGACCGCTGGGTGGTTACTCCTTCCGGGACGAAAGCTCTCATTTCGATTGCACCTGAACGCAAAAAATACTCGGCCCTTATATGCTGCGTAGCACAAATTGTGTCAGCTGAAGTACGTGAACACAAACAAACAGCTGAATGCGCTGGGCAGCCGGTTCAATCCAAAACGCCATTGCCTGAACTGCGGAAGGGCCTTGGACGAAACCAAGAGTCTCTGTTCCGACTGTACAATGTGGTCGCAAGCCTAGTCTGCGGCAGCCGCGAGCTTCCCTTCTGGATTCAAATCGATAACAACTTGATTCCTTGCTCAGTGGTGCGGGTCGGTATCAAGGACTGAGTTTGCGGTTCCTACCGTAATCCAACGTGTGGCGCCCTGGCCGGCCACTTGGCGGTTCAGGTGCGCGCCCGTCGCAGAATAAGCGAGCTGGGCTTTCATCTTACCAATACTTATATACAACTAGAAGTTGTATAGTTCCTGATTCGTTTGTCAACCAGGGGACAACAGTACATAATTCTGAAGGAGGGCTCTGAAGAATCTCGAG
>JAJZIG010000180.1 GCA_021851265.1 archaeon
GAGACGCTGGCCGTCTCTGACCTGTGGGTAGACTACCGGACCAAGTCGGCTTGGGCAAGCGCGGTCCGCGGGGTCAACCTCTCGGTCGGTGCCGGCGAGGTAATCGGTGTGGTGGGGGAGAGCGGCCCGGGGAAGAGCAGCCTCGCCCTGGCCATCATCAAGCTCCTTCCGGCCAACGCGCGGGCGAGGGGAAAGGTCGACGTCTTGGGGAAGGACATAGTGGGGCTGCCCAGCAAGGACGCCCACCTCTACAGGGGGGCGGGGATGACCATGATATTCCAGGAGCCGATGACCAGCCTCAACCCGGTGATGCGGGTCTCGGACCAGCTCTCCGAAGCGGTGGTCTCCAGGAGGGAGCACCACAAGCTCGAGATGTTCCGCTCGGACAGCGTCTCCGTCCCCCGGGGCCCGGACCCGAGGTTCTCCATGGGCCCAGAGAGACGGGCACCCCCGTCGAAGGAGGCGGTGGAGGCGCTGCGCCAGGTGAGGATAAGCGACCCCGAGCGGACGGCGGCGAAGTATCCGCACGAGCTCTCAGGAGGAGAAAGGCAGCGGGTGATGATAGCCATGTCGTTCCTCCTGCGCCCCCGGCTCCTGGTCGCGGACGAGCCCACCACCGCCTTGGACGTCACCACCCAGGCCCAGGTCCTCTCGCTGCTGCTGAAGCTCAGCAGGGACGAGGGGACGTCTATCATATTCGTCTCCCACGACATCTTGGTGGTCGGGCAGGTGGCTCAGAGGGTGGCTGTGATGTACGCTGGGGAGGTGGTGGAGCTCGGCCCCACCGAGGCGGTGCTGCATAACCCTCTCCACCCGTACACGAGGGGGCTCATCGGCTCTATCCCAGGCGGATTCAAGGGGGAGAAGCGGATAGAGCAGATACCGGGGTCCCCGCCGGACATCATGAAGCTCCCGTCGGGGTGCAAGTTCAACCCGCGTTGCAAGTTCGCCATGGATAGGTGCAGGGTTGAAGAGACGGCTCTGAAAGAGATGGAGAAAGACCACTTTGTCGCGTGCCATCTCTACTGACGACGTGATGAGCGCGGAAGCGCTCAGCGTCACCTACAAGGTCAGGACCGGGTTCCTCGGGAGCGTCCACAGGGAGGTGAAGCCTGTGGACGGCGTGAGCCTCTCCGTCAAGAAGGGAGAGGTCATGACTGTCATAGGGGAGTCGGGGAGCGGCAAGTCGACCCTGGGGTTCGCGCTGCTGAGGCTGGTGAAGCCGAGCGCAGGGCGGGTGGTGTTCTCCGGTCAGGACATAGGCGAACTGAAGGGTTCGGAGCTCCGCAGGCTCCGGAGGAAGATGCAGATCGTCTTCCAAGATCCATATTCCAGCCTCGACCCCCGCCTCCATGTGAAGGACATAGTGTCGGAGCCCCTTTACGGGTCTGGGATGAAGGACCGGGCCGATATCGAGGAGAGGACCGCTCGTGCCATGGCTCTTGTCGGCCTCGACCCCTCGGCAAAGTCGAGGTACGTCCACGAGTTCTCGGGTGGGCAGAGGCAAAGGATCGGGATCGCCAGGGCCATAGTCGGGGATCCGCAGTTCGTGGTCCTAGACGAGCCGACCTCGAACCTGGACGTCTCCATCCAGGCTCAGATCCTGAACCTCCTCCTGGACCTCCAGTCCAAGTCAGGCGCTTCCTATCTCTTCATCACCCACAACATGGCGGTCGCCCAGTATGTCTCAGACCGCGTCGCCGTGATGTACGCCGGGGAGATGGTAGAGCGCGGGGCCTCGAAGGACGTGATCGGGGATCCGATGCACCCGTACACCAAGGACCTGCTCAGCTGCGTCCCGACCATGGACATTTCTAAGAAGGTAGCCGACGTGAAGATTTCGGGGGACCCGCCGAGCTTCACCGACCTACCCAAGGGGTGCAGGTACAGCAACAGGTGCAAGTACGCCTTCGGGCTCTGCAGGGAGAAGGCCCCCGCGCTTGCATCGGCCGGAGGGAGGGAGGTGGCCTGCTTCCTATATCACAAGGAAGAGAAGAGCACCCCGGCGCCCGTGCGCTAGGAGAGCGCTAGGTTGGACACCAGCAGCACGACCAGGACGAGGTAGCCGACGGCGAGCCAGGCGGAGCTAGGCTCCCCACCGGAGCGCCTAGATCTGTACAGGTAAGACATCATGACGAAGGCGAGCAGGTCGACGCTGAGGTAGAGCGCGAAGGTGTCGGTCGCGGACTGCGTGAGAGGGTTGAGCAGCCAGATGACCACGATGGAGGTCCCCTGCAGGGCGACGAGGAAGACCACCTGGATAGCCAGCAAGGTCGCTGCGATCCTCAATTGCCCCTCCATCCCGCTTCGAGGACCCTGACCCTCCGCTTGATGTTCCCAGTCCTGAGGTCAAGCCTGTAGATGAGGAAGACGCTCCCTAGCAGGTCGAGGCCGAGGAGCACGGCGGAGACGCTCACCACTTCCAGGCCGGCGACAGAAAGGCCGCCCATCAGGAGCCCTGCGGAGCCGTTCACCAGCGTCCCGACCGAGAAAGCGCCCAGGGCGACCAGCCCAGTGAACGCGAGCCCGTTCCTCAGCTCCGAGGAAGGTATGCTCTTCGCTGGCGCCAGCGCAAGCCTCCCCTTGGCCCTGGAATACATCAGCCTGTAGACCAAGGCCGAGCCCACCGCCATCAGCAGGGCTGTACCGCCTACCACCAGCGCGGCCTGTTCTACGGGGATGATCATTCCCGGCGTCACCAGGCCCCAGTAAGAGAGGACCACTACCTCCGTCACGAATATGACTCCCAGGGTGGTGTAGACCGGCCTCTTGGAGATCTCCCTGTTCTTGCCCCGGTCGATGAACGGGAGTATGATCAGGAGGACAAAGATCGCTGACACCACGGTGAGCGCCATGGCAAGGCCAGTGGAGCCCTCGAATATCTTGATCTTGAGGACCTGGTAGACCCAGAGGAAGTACCAGTCGGGCTGGGGGATGAACTGCGAAGCGGCCGCGGGGGTATACTGGGGCGGGAGGTTGAGCGGGAACAGGGCGGATATCAGCAGCATCCCGGCCCCGAAGAGCAGTGACAGCTCGAAGAGGTACATGGTGACGTCCGGGAAGATGGGGGAGAGCTTCGGCTTGGGCTCGGCGGGGGACCCGCTCGTGGGGTCGGCCACTCCGTGGGCTTCGAGCATGTACATCTTCGCCACCAGGAGTATCAACAGCGCCGCTGGGAGGAGCATGACGTGCAGGTCGAAGAACCTCAGGAGCTCCGCCGAGTTCCCTCCGTTGCCGA
>JAJZIG010000025.1 GCA_021851265.1 archaeon
TCCAGAGCCTTCGGGCTTCTCAGACTCGGGGGCCTTCGCTTCTTCCTCCTTGGGCTCGGCCTCCGGGGCCTTCGGTGTATCCTCGACGGCTTCGGGTTCCTTCGGCGTCTTCTTCTCCTTCTCCTCTTCGGACTCTTCTCCCAGCACTATCTCTTGAATCGTGAGTTCTTTCCCAGCGACGAACACCCTGTACTTCTTTCTGACCCCGTTCATGAACAGGAAACGCTTGATGTAGGTCTTCACGTCCCTGGGCTTCACTCCGTCCCTGAGGCCCTCGTCCTCTATCTCCATGGAGTCGCCAGAGACAGAAGGTTTGGTGCCGACCCGCGGCTCCAGGAACGCCGCCAGCTCATCCCCCTTGCCCTTGAGCGTACCGAGGGTTACCTTCAACTTGGGCTCCCTCTCACCAGGTCATGCTATATGTTTTCTTATCGGCCATACCTTCGTCTCCGCTTCTGGTAGGTCCTGATGGCCCTGAGCAGGTCGATGTACCGGAAGGCAGGCCAGAAGACGTCCACGAACACCAACTCCGAGTAGGCGCCCTGCCAGAGGAGGAACCCGCTCGTCCTCTCTTCCCCCGACGTCCTGATTATGAGGTCCGGCTCTTGGTTGGGGAGATAGGCCGTGTAGAGCCTCCTCGAGACGGTGTCTTCGGTTATGGCCTCCGGGCTCAGCTTCCCGCTCTTCACGTCCTGGGCGACGGACCGTACAACGTCGGTGATCTCCGCGCGTCCTCCATAGGCGACTGCGATGTTGAGGTAGTGGTCGCTGTAACCTTCCGTCTTTCTCTCGATGGCCCGAAGGAGGTCGACGATCGACTGGGGGAGGAGGTCAAGGTGCCCGATGGCCCTGACGTTGACCTTGTACTTCGATATCCTAGCGTCGCTGAGCAGCCTGTTGAGCCTCGCCTCGATGAGGCGGAACAGGGCAGCCAGCTCCTTCGGGGTCCTGTCCAGGTTCTCCGTGGACAGCACATACAGCGTGACTGTCTTGATCCCCAGGTCGTGGCACCAGTCAAGGAGCTCCTCCGCCCTGTTCGCCCCTTCCTCGTGGCCTAGCCCGTTGGATATCCCCTGAATCTGAGCCCAGCGCCTGTTCCCGTCCAGGATGATGCCTACGTGTCCCGGTATCTCGTCCCCTTCGACCTGGGCCTTCAGCCTCCCCTCGTAGACCTTGTATGCGCCCAGGTACCTCAGCGCTGACTCTAACATGTGCTATTCGTTTTCCGCAGGGCCCCTGACCCGGACCCGCGGATAAATGGCTGTGGTGAGCGCGAAGATTGCAGCCAGGCCCACGAGGACAGCGGAGACCAGCAGGAAGATCGACTGGGCGTTTCCGCTCACGAGGTAGGCTGAGAACGTCTGAAGCGGGAGATACAGTATGGCCAGCATCACCAGGACGAAGACGTCCCTGTTCCAGCGGGCGCTCCCCCTGGCAAGGTGAGACAGCAGGGCTCCGGCGGCGTAGATGGCTATGCCTCCCCACACGAAGTCTATGCTCCCTCCGATGAAGTTCCCCACGAGCACCCCTCCGTAGACCAGGATGTTCGCCGGGTTGGCTGATATGGCTTTGACCGCCACCGTGTCACTGAGCATGGAGCCGTACCCTGTGAGGATGCCCACCAGGGCCACGATTATCCCGGCCACCAGAGAGAAGAACCTGAGGAAGCCGGTAGGGCCCCTGTGAAGCAGGCCGGTGACGTTCCTGTCTATGCTGAACCCCCTGACCAGGAACGCCCCGCCTATGATGAGGAGGGCTGCGATCCCTGCCTCGAATGTCCTGTTGGCGACTATAAGGATCCCTGCCAGGACGAGGATGAGCCCAGGGACCCCCAGCGCGTACTTCGAATAGTGGGGGTCGAACACCAGCATCCTAAGGTACCGGCCGAGGATCTCGTAGGTCTCCTCCACCGTCTGGCTGTGCTTGACCGTCACCCTGTGCACCGAAACGATCGGCTTTTGGCTCTGGATTACGGGTATCACCTGCTCGTCCTCGCCTCCGTCGGACACCAGCACCACACCGGAGTAGGACCCGCCCTGGACGATCGACCTCACCTGCCTCCCGACCCTCCTGTCGGCCTGGAAACCTCTGTCAGGGTCGCCGCACACCACCGCGACCTCGCAGGGGGTGTTCGATTCGACCAGCTCGTCGTACTTCTTGACCGCCGCGAAGATAGCGTTGGCGTCGGCCTCCTCGGGGTCTGCGAGCGCCAGCTTGGTCGCCGCCTCCACCGCCGCCTTCCTTCCCACCACCGGAGACTCGACCCTGGCCTTTGATCCGAGGTCGTCGTCCCTGTCGACGCAGAGGACGAGATATTTCTCCTCTGTCTGAGGCATGTTCGGGCTCGACTCATCGCCCTGGCTGTCCATACTTAAGCCTAGACCGCCTCGCTGGCGCTTCGGGGATATCCTTAAGGCGTGTATTGAGCCGTTGGCGGCCTATGCCGGAGCCTCTCGAGCGTCCATGGCTCAAGGCGCAGGTCGGGAACAGGTACTCTGTCCCACGGCCTCGGGTCAGGCCGCTCTATGCGCTCCTGACCGACTCTGCAAAGCTGCATCCCAGGGATCGTTGCCTCCACTACCAGGGAAGGGACTTCACGTACGCCGAGGTGGACGAGCTCTCTTCCAGGTTCGCATCCGCGCTGGTGGGGCTCGGCGTAAAGAAAGGGGACAGGGTGGCTGTCTTCCTCCCGAACATCCCGCAGCTGGTCATCGCCTATTTCGGGACCCTGAAGTGCGGAGGGATCGTCGTCATGTGCAACCCGGTGTACAAGGAGAGGGAGCTGGAGCACCAGCTGAGGGACTCGGGTGCGGAGGTAGTCGTTGCGAGTCGGACGGTAGCCAGGGGGATGGATCTGTTCAGCAGCCTCGAAGGGTGCCGGGGGAGGCTCAGCCTCAGGCATGTCGTAGTCACCGGGCTCGGGGACTACCTGCCGGGCCTGAAGAGGCGCCTCGCGGGCCTCGCCGGGATCAAGGATGTCCCCCGGCGCGACACCCTCGACTTCGTGGACCTTGTCGGGTCCAGCGCCCCCATCGCGACCTACGCTTCTGTCGACCCTGTCAGCGACGTCGCAGTCCTGCAGTACACCGGGGGGACCACAGGGGTGTCGAAGGGCGCTATGCTCACCCACTACAACCTCGTCTCCAACGCGGAGTACGGCGTCTCCCTCTTCCCCATCACAGGGCGCGACATCTCTCTCTGCGTCCTCCCGCTCTACCACATCTACGGGCTCACGGTCACCATGAACGCCCCCCTGGCAGCGGGCGCGGCGATGGTGCTGCTCCCCAGCTTCCACGTGGACGAGGTGATGAAGACCATCCAGAGCCAGAAGGTGACCATCTTCTCCGGTGCGCCTGCCATGTACGTGGCCATCAACAGCAAGCCCGAAGCAAGCAAGTTCAACCTGCGCTCCGTCCGTGCCTGCCTCTCGGGCGGGTCGGCCCTCCCACCGGCTGTCAGGAAGAAGTTCATCGAGCTGACCGGGGGGAACCTCGTCGAAGGGTACGGGCTCTCGGAGACCAGCCCCGTGACGCACTGCAACCCCGTGAGCGGCGGGGTCGTGAAGGACGGGTCCATCGGGCCCCCGTTCAGCGAGACGGACGCCATGATAGTCGACCTGTCAGACAGGGACAAGGTCCTCAAGGCGGGCGAGGTCGGAGAGCTCGCCGTGAAGGGGCCGCAGGTCATGAAGGGCTACTGGAACCAGAAGGAGGAGACAGACGCCGTCCTGAAGGACGGATGGTTCATCACCGGCGACGTGGCCAAGATGGACCCCGAAGGCTACTTCTACATCGTGGACAGGAAGAAGGACATGGTGAACGTGGGCGGGCTCAAGGTGTACCCGAGAGAGGTGGAGGACGTCCTCTTCGAGCACCCCGACGTGAAGGAGGCCGGGGTCGTCGGAATCCCCGACGACTTCAGCGGTGAGGCCGTGAAGGCGTTCGTGGTCCTGAAGGACCCTGCCAAGAAGGTCACCGCCCAGGAGATCACGGCGTTCTGTCAGGAGAGGCTCGCGAAGTTCAAGGTCCCCAAGGAGGTGGAGTTCGTCCAGGAGCTGCCGAAGACCCTGATAGGGAAGGTCCTCCGCAGGAAGCTAAGGGAGCTCAAGCCTCCACAACCATAGAGACAGCGTTCCCGCCGCCCAGGCAGAGCGTCGCAAGACCTGTCTTCCTGCCCTTCCTTTTCAGCCCGTAGATCAGCGTGGTGAGCACCCGCGCCCCGCTGCACCCGATGGGGTGCCCGAGCGCCACGGCCCCGCCCCAGACGTTGAACCTGGACTGGTCGACGCCTAGGGCCCTCCTTACGGCTATGGACGCCGTGGAATATGCCTCGTTGTGCTCGAAGACGTCGATGTCGCCGACGTCCATCTTCAGCCTCCTGAGGAGCGCCTTCGTCGTAGGGATGGGCGCCTCCATGACCCTCGCAGGCTCGAGCCCTCCGGTCTCGTACCCTATGACCTTCGCGAGCGGTTTGGCTCCCAGCCTGTCCGCGGCCTCCTGCGACGCGATGACAAGGGCCGAGGCGCCGTCGCTCAGCTGAGATGAGTTCCCCGCGGTCAGCACGCCGTCTGGTTTGAAGACCGGCTTGAGCCTGGCCAGCTTCTCCCGGGTGGTGTCCTCTCTCACGCATTCGTCGACCGAGAACTCGGCGATCTCCCCTCCCTCGCGCTTGACCCTCACCTTCACCTTCTCCAGATCGAACGCGCCCTCTTCGGAGGCCTTGGCCGCCTTCATGTGGCTGGAGTAGGCGAACTCGTCCGCCTCCTCTCTCGAGATGTGGAACCTCCTGGCCACGTTTTCGCCCGTGACCCCCATGTGGTAGTCATGATAGGCGTCCCAAAGGCCGTCCACTATCATGCCGTCGAGGAGGCGCGCGTCCCCGAACTTCGTCCCCCACCTGACGCCCTTGGCGAGGTACGGGACGTTGCTCATGTTCTCCATCCCCCCGGCGACCACGACTTCGTTGTCCCCGGCTTTGACCGACTGCGCGGCCAGCATCACTGCCTTCAGGCCGGACCCGCAGACTTTGTTGACCGTGAACGAACCCACGCCGAAAGGCACCCCCGCGTGCACGGCGGCCTGCCTCGCAGGATTCTGGCCGAGGCCCGCCGACACGACGTTCCCCATAATCACTTCGTCGACTTCCCCAGGGGCGACTTTGGCCCTCCTCATCGCCTCTTCTATGACCAGGGCCCCGAGCTTGGTGGCCGCCACCCCCACCAAGCTCTTCCCGAACTTCCCGATGGGGGTCCTGCAGGCAGACAGTATGACTGGTTCGGCCATGGCCATACTTCGTCAATACTTCGTTTTAAACGGAACCGGTCAGCGGAAATCGCTTTCCCTAAATACCGAATCCCCAGGGCCGAGTTCAGGTATGAAGCCGCAAAAGGAGATCTGGATGGACGGGAAGCTTGTCCCCTGGGACGACGCGAAGATACACGTCCTCACTCACGGGTTACACTACGGCATGGCGATATTCGAAGGTATCAGGGCGTTCAAGACACCCAGCGGGACCGCGATCTTCAGGCTCCCTGAACACATCGAGCGCCTCATGAACAGCGCGAAGATCTACCGGATGAACCTGGGCTTCTCGGCGAAGGAGATAGCCCAGGCCTGCGTGGACCTCGTCAGGAACAACCCGGCGGAGGAGTGCTACCTCCGTCCCATAGCGTACACGGGCTACGGGGAGATGGGCCTCAACCCGCTTACCAGCAAGATATCAGTGGCGATCGCATCCTGGGAGTGGGGGGCCTACCTCGGCGACGCCTCAAAGAAGGGGGTGAGGGCGACCATCACCAACTGGGTCAGGATCGACTCGAGGGCGATGCCGGTGCAGGCGAAGTGCGCGGCCAACTACGCCAACTCGGCCCTGGCCAAGATGCAGGCCGTGGCGGCGGGGTACGACGAGGCGATTCTCCTGAACGTCAATGGCATGGTGGCCGAGGGACCGGGGGAGAACATATTCCGGGTCAAGGACGGCATCCTCAGCACCCCTCCCGCCAGCTCAGGGATACTGCGGGGGATAACCCGAGACACAGTCATCCAGTTCGCCCGCGACGAGAAGATCACCTTCTACAGGAACGACGCCACCAAGGAGGAGCTCTACACCTCCGACGAGGTCTTCTTCAGCGGCACCGCGGCCGGAATCGCCAGGGTGAGCGAGATTGACGGCAGGCAGATCGGAGACAACGGGACCCCGATCACGGACAGACTGGCGAAGCTCTACGAGCAGACCATCCACGGGAAGGTCAGACGCTACTCGAAGTGGCTGACCCCTGTCAGCCCCTAGGGGTCGGGTTCACTTCTTCCTTGGCTTCTCCGAGGGCACGAAGTGCACGTCGGAGATGAGATACCGCGGGGGGTGGCGGAACACAGCCTTCACCTTCATCCCGATGAATATGTCTGCCTCCTTGGCATCTTTCAGCCTCGTCAGGAGGAGCGTGTCCACACCGTCGAACTCGACCAGCGCCAGGTTGAATGGGGTCTCCTTCAGGAACTCTTCCCCTCCGTAGTAGCAGGTCGTCCAGGAGTGTACCCGCCCCTCCTTCGGGAGGGCGAACCACTCCGTCTCGGCCCCGCAGGCCATGCAGTGGCTCCGCGGCGTGGCATACCTGTAGTGGCAGCTCTTGCACTCGCTCCCCAGGATCTTCCCTTTCGCCAGCCCGAGGAAGAATGGCGAGTCCTCCGCGTAGCTGTGGATGTAGTTGATGGCGTAGGGGGAGAGTATGACGAGGTCCTCGGTCCCCGCAGGGTTCTTGTAGAGGGCAGCGCCCTTGGTGTTGACCTCTTTCATCACGTCCCTGAACTTCGTGAACTTCCTCGGCTGGGCCAAGCTAGGCCCTCTCCATGATCGTGACGGTCACCGAGCTCCCGGTCCCAGCGTGGGAGTGAATCAGCCCGCGCTTCGCGCCTCTAATCTGGAGCTTGTCGTTCCCGAAGTGCTTGCGTATGCTTCCCTGAAGCTGCCAGAACGCGAAGACCCCCTGCATTATCCCGGTCGCCCCCACCGGGTGCCCGCAGGCGATCAGCCCTCCAGAGGGGTTGACTGGTATGGTCCCCCTGTGGGGGAGGTCCAGCCCATAGTCTATGTCCTCGAGGAACGGGTGGCCCTGGTCCACGAACTCGTATCCTTCCCCGTACCTGCACAGGCCGATGTCCTCGTACGTCTGTATCTCTGAGCTCGCGTAGGCGTCGTGGAGCTCGACGAAGTCCAGCTCCTTCTTCGGGTCCCTTATGCCTGAGTTCTTGTACGCCTCGAGTGCCGCGGCCCTCCCTGCGCGGAAAGAATGGACGCCGGGATACCTCAGGTCGGAGTAGTATCCAGCCTCTTCCCATGGGAAGAGCGGCACGCTCCCGTGGGGCCTGTCTGCCAGCCTCATGGTGTCTGTCCCGCACCCGACCCCCTTGATCAGCACGGGGTGGTCTGTGTACTTGAAAGCGACGTCCTCGGAGGCTAGTATGGCCACCGCGGCTCCGTCGCTCATGGTGCATATCATTGGCCTGTTCAGCGGATAGGCCACCATCTCCCTCCCGAGGGCTTCCTTCATCGTCAGCTTCTCAGGATACTGGGAGTACGGGTTGTGCTCCGCGTTGACGTGGTTCTTCACGGAGACCATGGCCATGATTCTCTTCGCCTCTTGGGTGGCCTCCCTCTGCGCCTTCTTCTCGTCCTTGACGCGGGCGAACTTCGTCTTCCTCAGGTACTCGTAGATGTGCCGCTGGACCATGAGCGCATAGTAGCCGGTGTAGAACCCTCCCACAGGGTAGTCGAAGTTGGTGTCCGAGGCGAGGGCGATGAACTCGTTCCCCTTCCAGGTTTCGACGTGCGACATCGTCTCGAAGCCTGCGACCAGGCAGACCTCGTTCCTCCCGCTGGCGACCGTCTCCCACCCCGCCTGGATCGCCTGCCCGCCGGTGGCTCCTCCCCACTCGATCCTCCGCGAATCCTTCGGGTTGAGGCCAAGATAGTCTTGGACCATCGAGGCGGCTTTCAACTGCCGTGCGAAGTGGTCCGAGAAGTAAGAAATCCTGCTGCTTTCGATGTCCGACGTCCTGAGTTCGGGGATGTCCTTCATGGCGTAGTCGAAGGCCCGCTTGACCATCAGGCGGAAGTCCATGTCCGGGTGTGCCTTGGCGAACTTGGTCACGCCGCCGGATATCATGTAGACCTTCCTAGGCGCCGGCATTACTTCCGCCGGCTCGGCACAGGTATTAATTTCCTTCCAAAATGCGCCTAGGCGCCTGCGGCGGTCTCCTTTGCCAGCTTCACGAAGTAGTCCAGAGAAGCAGGGTCTGCCAGGGACCCCCTGTTCAAGACCCGGTCGGGGTCAGCCCCGGCGAGGATCCGCTTCACGGGCACCTCGAGCTTCTTCCCATTCAGGGTCCGGGGGATGGCAGGGACGGCGACCACCTTCTCGGGGAGATACCGCGGCGAAAGGTCAGACTTTATCTGAGCCCTGATCTTCGTGAGGAGCTCCTGGTCCAGTGATGTGCCCTCCTTCAGAGACACGAAAAGGACCATCTCGTCTCCTCCCAAGCCGGTGGGGACATCGAGCACGAGGGAGTCCGAGACCTCAGGCACCTTCTCGACGGCCCTGTAGACTTCGCTGGTCCCTATCCGCACCCCCTGCCTCTTTATCGTGGCGTCGGAGCGGCCGTAGATGACACACGTCCCACGGCTGGTCACTTTGATCCAGTCCCCGTGCCTCCAGACCCCCGGGAACGCGTCGAAGTAGCTCTCCCTGTAGCGGCTCCCGTCCTCGTCCCCCCAGAAGAACACAGGCATGCTGGGCATCGGCTCGGTGATGACCAGTTCACCCACCTTCCCCACCACCGGTGCCCCGCCGTCGTCGAAGGCCTTGACGCTGGCCCCCAGGGCCCTGCACTGCAGCTCCCCTGAGTGGACGGGGAGGGTCGGCGACCCGGTGACGAAGGCGGTGCACACGTCAGTCCCGCCGCTGAGCGACTCGAGCCAGACGTCCTCTTTCGCCTTGGCGTACACCCATTCGAAGCCGTCCGTCGAGAGCGGCGACCCAGTAGAGCCGATCCCCCTGAGTGAGCCCAGCCTGTGTGTGCTCCGCGGCTCGATCCCGGCCTTCGCGCAGCCTGAGATGTAGGCGGCGCTTGTACCCATGTATGTCGTCTTTGTCTGCTCCATCACAGACCAGAGGGAGTCAGGGTGCGGCCAGGCGGGGTGGCCGCTGTAAAGGACGAGCGTGGCGCCATGGAGCAGGCCCCCCACGAGGTAGTTCCACATCATCCACCCGGTCGTGGTATACCAGAAGAAGCGGTCTCCTTCCCTCACATCGTTGTGCAGCGCCAGAGCTTTCAGGAGCTCCACGAGTATCCCTCCATGAGAGTGCACAATCGGCTTCGGGAGTCCCGTGGTCCCCGACGAGTAGAGGACCCAAAGCGGGTGGTCGAAGGGTACGAACTCACTGTCGAATCCTGACTTGCCTTCCGTCGCTTCCTCCCAGTCCTCCGCCCCCTGGATCCCCCTGCTTCTGCTCCCGCCGGAAACCGCGACGGTCTTCTCTATGCTTGGGATCGCCTTCACTACCGAAGCGACCTCCTCTGTCCTGTCGGTCCACTTGCCTCCGTAGCCGTAGCCGTCGGCCGCGATTAGGACCTTCGGGCGTATCTGACCGAACCTGTCTATCACCGACTGTGTGCCGAACTCAGGAGGGCAACTCGACCAGACGGCTCCAATGCTCGCCGTGGCCAGGACGCCCACAACGGCCTCGGCCCCGTTCGAAAGGAACGCCGCCACCCTGTCCCCGCGCTCCACGCCGGACTCCTTCAGCCTCGTGGCCAGGGCCGCCGTCTTCTTCCGCAGCTCCTGCCATGTGACCGTCTTCTCTGAGCCGCGTTCCCCTCTGCATATGAGCGCCGGTCCTTCTCTCTCCCTGGCGAAGACGCGTTCGGCGAAGTTGAGTTCGGCCCCCTCGAACCACTTGGCTCCGGGCATCTTCCTCTCCGCCAGCACCGGATAGTCGGCGCCCGCCACGTCGAAGTACTTCCAGATGGACCCCCAGAATCCCTCCAGGTCTTCCACTGACCAACGCCAAAGGTCGTCGTATCCTTCAAAGGCGAAGCCTCGCTTCTCCAGCCACTTCGTGTAGGCTGTCATGGCGGTCTTCCTGACGAAGCCCGAGTCGGGCTCCCAGAGCAGCTTCCCTTCAGGCATCGTATCCACTCACCGCGCCTTTCTGGGAGTTATAAGCGCCGAGGCGGAGACTGGTCCTGCCCCTGTGCGCCTCAGCCTATGGGGGCGACCATGAATATCGCGACGTCCCACGCGAAGTGGCTCAGCATGCTCGAGCTCAGGTCGCCGGTCCGGTAGTATGTGAGGCCCCAGACGGAGTCGGCGAGGAACGTGGCGACGACCCAGAGGATGTTGAAGCTGGCGGCGTGGATCAGAGCGTCCACGGCGGCCACGGCAAAGGGGGCCGCTGGCCCGAGCCTGGGTGCCGCGAGAGACTGCAGCGTCCCTCTGAAGTACGACTCGAAGCCTACGGAGTCACAGGCCAGCACAAGGACCTGCAGCGGGAGCAAGTTGCCCGATGACGCTATCAGAGCGTAGATGGACGTCTCCGCCTGGGCCCCGACGCCGAGGGGATGGAACGCCACTACGGCTAGGTTCCCGGCGTAGAACAGGGCATAGAGCCCTGCGGCCGACACCGCCCCCACCCCCAGGGTCCACACCCGGGGAGCGAAGAGCCTGCGGTAGCCGCCCGACGCCACGGCCACCGCGGCCATGCACCCTGTGGCTATGAAGGTCGATAGGGCAAAGTCGTCCTTGGGGAGGAAGAAGAGTGGCATCATCCCGGCCGCGACAATGGCCAGCCCCAGCGCGGACCTTCGCGCCTTGTCCACTTTCTCTCCCCACAGGGCCGACGTTAAATCCTCATCGCACAGCTGCGGACCCTTGCCTGGGGTTCCGTCCCCGAAGTCACGCTCTGTCAATCTTAATATTACTACTGGCAGGTGGTAATCACACATGCTGACAAGGTCATCAGGCGCCGCGCCGAGGGATTCGTTCCGCCCCATCGCCGGTGCGGCCCTGGCCGCCTCGACGGCCCCGCGCCGTAGTCTCGGCGCTAGGACAGCGCTTCTTTCTGCCAGGCCCTGGTCCTTCACGATGACCTTTTCGTCGGTCACCATGGGCACCCTCTTCGCGACCCTGGCCGGAGAATTCGACCTCCCGCTCTATCTCCTGACCCTTGGGGGGATGGTGGCCTTCCACGCGGCGACCAACATCCTCAACGACTACTATGACGTCAGGCACGGGGTAGACAAGGAAGGTGCGCCGACTACTAGGTACAGGCTGCATCCGGGCGCGGCCGGCGAGGTCCGCCCTTCCACCATATTGTACTTCGCCCTGGGCCTCTATGCCGTCACGCTCATCGCGGCCGCCTACCTCGCGTCGGTCGCCGGGCCGGTAATCCTGTTCATCACAGCGGCTGGCGTGCTGGGGAGCGTCCTATACACCGCCGACCCGGTAGTCCTGAAAGCCAGGGGCGCGGGCGAGGCGACCGTGTTCGTCATGTGGGGGCTCCTCATCCCGCTGGGCGCCTACCTGGTGCAGGCCAGGGCCTTCTCCTGGGTCCCTCTGGTGGGCGCAGTCCCAATCGGCATCTTCGTCGCCCTGGTCCTCCTCGCCAACAACATCAGGGACATCGACTACGACGGGTCGGTCAACACGAGGACGATTGCCGTCCGCCTGGGACTGAAGGCTGCCTCCAGGGCCTACGGATGGCTCCTGGGCGTTGCATACGCCTTCGTCCTGGCCGAGGTCCTTTCGGGTTTCGTCAGTGCCTGGTCCCTCCTCGTCCTCGTCACCCTCCCCGGTGCCTTTCCGCTGTGGAGGATGTTCAGGGGGCCGATACCAGACAACGCCGACCCGAAGACAGCGGCCCTGGCGCTTCAGTTCTCAGTCCTGTACATGGTGTCCCTGGCGCTCGCCATCTTTCTGCCAGTTGTCTAGAGGCCGACCGCCTCACGCTTCCGGCGCGAGCTCGTTGACCGCGTAGCTCACGTCCCCTATCGGCATCAGTATGGGGAGGGTGACGCCCGCATTCCTGTACTCCTTGATCCTTTCGATGGCGTGGTCCGGCGTACCTGTGACCGTGAGCGCCTCTACGGCTTCCTCAGGGATAAGCCGCCGCGCCCCTGCTTCGTCCCCTCTCCTCCATGCCTCCTTCAACGGGCGGAGGTCCTCCTCCGTCACCCCGTAGGAGGAGAGTGTCTCGGGCTGTATCACCTCGGACAGCTGGTAGGCGAAGAAGTAGTAGTCCTTGACTGCCTGGGCAGCCCTGGCGGGGTCCCGGCCCACCGAGGTCAGCAGGTAGGACGCCCGCTCCACCCCTCGGCCCCGTTTAGCTTCCCCCCGTTTGACGTTCTCTACCATGGCCTCGGTCCCGCGGGCCGTGCCCAGGGCTGGGGAGAGGATCACGCCGTCGGCGACGGTGGCTGCGAACGCCTGCGTCCTCGGCGAAAGGGAAGCCACGAAGATCGGTATCGCGTGGGCCACCTCGAAACCCAGGGCGAGGCCATGGACCTGGAAGAAGTCGCCGTCGAACTCGACCCTCTCCCCTTCCCAGGTCTTCTTGACCACCTCGACGTACTCCCTTATCCTGCGGATCGGCTTCGTCTCTCCGACGGGGAAGATCCGGTGGCCTATGAGCGGGACTGTCGGGAAGCTCCCGAGCCCAAGCCCGAGCGTCACCCTCCCCCCTGACAGCTCGGAGAGCGTGGCGAAGGTCGTCGCCGTGGTGACAGGGTGGCGGGTGAACGTGTTTATCACCCCGGAACCGAGCTTGACCCTCGTAGTGCCAGACGCCATGGCTGAGATATAAGTGACCACGTCCCTCTGGTACAAGCTCTCGTGCATCCAGACCGAGTCGTAGCCTAGGGAGTCTGCGCGCGACGCCTCGGCCACGGCGTCCCTCACGCTGATTATCGGGTTGAAACCCAGGGCGAGCTTCACATGATTACCACTAGATAGTGGTAATTAGGGGTTCCCCTGAAGGGGCCGGGCGGCCTTCCACTGTTGTTCGAGGGACTCGATAACCGACATGGCGAACGAGGGGCTCCTCACCCATATCGCCACCGCTGCGAACGACTCGTCCTTGCCCCTGGCGGGGACCCCTATGATGACCCCGCCCCGGTCCCCGGCCATCATGTCGAGGAGGACGCCCTCGGACCGGCGTACCTCCAGCCCGCGCTTCTGGGCGTCCCGCAGCTCAGCCTGCGACAGCCTCTGATTCGCCGGGATCATGAGTTTGACGCTCTTCGGCTTCCTGCTCGCCTGCCCCAGGACCCCTAGGAACGCTGTCTTGGCTTCGATCCCCTTCCTCACGAGGAGGAATGCGTCCTCCGAGGCGCGGAGGACCTCGAGGAAGGCTGCGGCGATGCTCTCCAATCCCTTCAGCATCACGGGCTCCTGCTCTCCGTGCCCGGGCCCCGCGAGCGGCTCCAGCTCCACGACTATCTTCTTCATGGCGGACTGCCTCCCCGCGAGGCTGGCCTCGAAGTCCGCCACGTACTTCGCTATCCTGGAGCCGAGGGCGGCCGAAGGGGTCGCAGACTGGTAGACCCCGTCGGACTCCACGACGAATCCCTTCTGCTCGAGAGAGCGCAGGGTGTCGTAGGTGCGCGACTGGGGGACCCCCGAAGCCTGGGCCGCTTCGCCTGCCTTCATCCCGCGGCCCAGCAGGGTGATGTAGAGCTTCGACTCGTAGGAGTTCAGGCCGAAAGCCTCCCTGAGGAGCTCCTCAGACTCCATGACCAGGGGGGACGCCGGACGATGATATAGGTCAGACAGGCGCGGCTAGGCCGAGGCTTTCATCAGAGGGAAGACCTCTCCGATGTCTTCGACCGCTTCGAGCTTCCACAGCAGGCCGAGGAGCTCCTTCGCCCTCCGGGGGGATAGCCTTCCGGCCGTCAGGGACATGAACTTCTGTTCCAGCTCCTCTCTCCCCATGGGATCCAGGGGGTGTCCCCGGGGGACGTCCACCTCCTTCGAGAGGGTGGCCCCAGACTTCGTGACTACGGTCACCCTGTTGGCCATCCCCTTCGCGGGGTAGAGCGCCGTCAGGCCTGGATCCTCCTTCACCCTCACCTTCTGCAGGAACCGGAGGGTCCTCTCGGACCGGATCTTCCGCTCAGAGTATGTCCCGTTGTCGACCTTCCCCTCCAGGAGCGCCATGCCCACCATGTATGGGAGGCTGTGGTCCGCCGTCTCCTTGGTCGCGGGCCGCCACTTCTCGGGGTCCTTGCCCAGGATCGTATACCCAGCTTCGTGCGTTTCGACCAGGACAGACTCCACGTCCTCCGGCCCCCTCAGTCCCTCCCTCACCGCCAGCGCGGCCCAGATGGCCGACTGCGCGTGGTACTCGGCGGGCCAGTATTTCACATAGGTGTCCTTCACCTTGTACCTCCCATGGCGTCCTCCGAACTCGCCGGTGTCCAGGTCGAATGGACCCGAGACCTGGTTGAAGAAGCCCATCTCGCCCTCGAAGATGGGCGACGGCCCCGTTATGCCGTCCCTGGCCAGGACGGCCGCGAACACCCCGTTCCTGGCGGCGTTGGCGAACGAGGCTCCCTTCCACATAGAGAGCTCTCCGGCCCTGACCTGGCGCATGGCCTCATGGCCGTTCAGCGCAATGTTCACCGCCTGCTCAGCCCGCTTCGCGTCCAGCCCCATCAGCTTCGACGCCGCCAGCGACGACGACACGAGCCCGTAGTTGACGTGGTCCCACCCCCTGTGCCTGATGTCAGCCGCGTCGCAGAGCCTGCACTGGATTTCATAGGCCGCCACCGCGGCTGAGATGAGCTCCTTCCCCGTCGAGCCCTCCGCCTCCGCCACCGCAAGGCAGGGGGCGATGTTGTCGCTGGGGTGGGCGGGCTCCTTTGACAGGTACGTGTCGTTGTAGTCGAAGTACCGCAGCATGAAGCCGTTCACGAACGTGGCGAGGTCGGGCGAGGTGCGTTCTCCCGTCCCGAAGACGCTCGATGGCCCGCCGTTCCGCAGGCCCAGGACTGCCTTCCTTGCCATGGCGATGGGTTTCTCGCGGTAGGCGCCGATGGCGCACCCTACGGCGTCTACCACTCTTGCCTTCATCTCCTTGACGGTGCCCGCGTCCAAGGCCCGGTACCTGACAGAGGACACATACTCTGCGAGGCGGCCGGCTAGGTCCACGACCCGCGTCCGCCCCTGGCTCTAATAGGAATTCTCGTTCTTTAGTGAGAACGATTAAATCTGTCGTGGGGCGAACGCGGCTCAGCGCCTCGAATTGACGATATTCACAGCCGAACACAGACAGCTCATGCAGATGCTCCATCCGGGCAGGCACCAGGAGTACTCTGACGTCCTGACCTCCCTTGGCTCCTTCATGGAGAAGGAGCTTCTTCCGCTCTCCCCGAAGCTGGACTCCGGAGATGAGCCGATAGACAGGCCCAGGAGCGCGCTCTTCGCCCAGGGGATGAGCCTGATCCCGTTCCCGGCCCAGTACGGAGGGCTCGGGCTCCCATTCTCAGTCTACGCCATGGCCGTGGAGCTCCTCGGTACCGCGGACGCCTCCGTAGCGCTGAGCGTCGAGATACACAACGCCGTGGCGGAGGGGGTGCTGAGGTTCGGGTCGGAACCTCAGCGGGAGCGGTATCTCGGGCCGATGATCACGGGGCGGAGGCTAGCCTCGTTCGCGCTTACCGAGCCCGCCTCCGGCTCCGACGCGGGCAACATGGCCACGACTGCGGAAAAGCGCGCGGGGGAGTACGTCGTGAACGGCTCAAAGATGTTCATTACCAACGCCGGGGAGGCTAACGTCTACCTGGTCTTCGCCAAGACCTCGAAGGGCCCTTCCTGCTTCCTGCTGGAGCCACCCAGCGCCGGGCTGAAGTTCGGCGCCGAGCTGAAGAAGCTTGGGATGAGGGGATCGAAGACGCGCGAGGTCATCTTCTCTGACTGCCGGATACCCGAAGAGAACCTGGTCGGCGAGGAGGGGAAGGGGGCGGATTACGCGAAGGCGATACTCCACGGGGCGAGGATAGTGGTCGCGGCGCTCAACGTCGGCATCTCTCAGCTCGCCTACGACAAGGCGCTGGCCTACGCGCGACAGCGGCACGCCTTCGGAAGGACCATCTCGGACTTCCAGCTCGTCAGGGAGAAGATAGCTGACACCAAGACAGGGATAAACGCGGGCCGACTCCTCTATCTCTACGCGTCGAGGATCAAGGAGTTGGGAGGAGACTACTCGTCAGAGGCGTCACAGGCCAAGGTCTTCGCCACCGAGATGTCGCTGAAGGCATGCGACGACGCCATCCAGATACACGGCGGATACGGCTACACCACAGAGGACATTCACAGGCACTGGAGGGACGCCCGGCTGTTGACCATCGGCGAGGGCACCTCTGAGGTGCTCAGGATGCTGATATCCAGGCGAGAGCTGGCGAGGGCCCAATGAAGATCGCCGTCTGCGTGAAGCATGCCGTCGACGAGGCAGAGCTCAAAATCGGCCCTGGAGGGAGCCCGCTGCTGGCAGGGGCTGCCGGGAAGATGAGCACCTTCGACAAGAACGCCGTCGAAGAGGGGCTCAGGCTGAAGGCTGCCCACCAGGGAGAGGTGGTGGTCTTCATGGTGGGCGGGACAGAGTCGAAGAAGACGCTGAAGGAAGCCCTAGCCATGGGCGCCGACAGAGGGGTGCTGGTGACCGCCGACACGGTGGCCATCGACGCCCTCCGCACCGCCACCATGCTCGCAGCCGCCATGAAGAGGTCCGGGCGCTTCGACGTGGTCATATGCTCGGAGGGAGCGTCGGACACCTACACGGGGCAGGTCCCCCCGATGGTCGGCGAGCTGCTGGGGATTCCTTATGTGGGCTACGCCCGTAAGATAGAGATCGACGGCAAAGCGGCGAAGATCGAACGGTCGCTCGAGGACAGCGTCGAGTCAGTCGAAGCAGCTGTCCCATTCGCCACGTCCGTGGTGAGCGAAATCAACGACCCGCGCTATCCGACGCTCATCCAGATAATGCAGGCTTCCAAGAAACCGGTCGAAGAGCTCAACGGCGAGGAGATCGCCCCGGCCGGGAGCCGCAGGGGGGTCGAGGTGCTGTCGATGTCGTCCCAGCCCACGGCGAGGAAGCACGTCATGATCGATGGGAGCCCAGACGAGGCCGCTGCGAAGCTCTTGGACGCGCTATCGAAGGAGGGTGTCCTGAAGTGAGCGGGCAGGTCTGGGTATACTCCGAGTCGGAGCCGGTGGCCAACGAAGTCGCCACAGCGGCAGCAGCGGTAGCCCAGGGGGCGTCGGCGGAGGTCCGAATGGTGGACATCGGGTCGGTCCGGCCCGCGACTAGGGGCTCGGGGGGGAGGCTCCTGCTGAAGGGGCCCGCCGGTCACGAGGTCTCCCCCGCCGTAGCGGCCGAGGCCCTCGCCCGGGCAGCAAAGGACCTCGCGCCCTTGGCGGTCCTGCTGGGGGCGACGAGGGACGGGAGGGAGGTGGCGTCGAGGCTGGCGGCAAAGCTCGGGATAGGGTGCATGGCAGAGGTGGCCGGGCTCGCGTCCGACGGCCAGGGAATGACGGGGGAGCGGAACGTCTTCGCCGGGAAGGTGGTGGCGAAGGTGAGGTGCCAGTTTCCCGCGGTCGCGACGGTGAAGGTCGGCGCCTACCCGAAAGCCGCCGCACAGCCCGGGGAGAGCCAGGAGAAGGACGTCGGCCCGGTCTCGGACCAGACGAAGACCGTCGGCAGGGAGAAGAAGCCCGCCGGCGCCGTCGACCTGAGGTCCGCCAAGGTGATCGTCTCCGCCGGGAGGGGGGTCAAGAAGAAGGAGGATCTGGCCATCCTGGCGGAGCTCGCTACCGCCATGCGCGGCGCCCTCGGGTGCTCACGTCCGCTGTCAGCTGACCTTGGCTGGCTGCCTGAGGAGCACCACATCGGGCTGACTGGAGTGACTGTCAAGCCAGACCTCTACCTAGCGGTGGGCATCTCCGGCCAGCTGCAGCACGTGGCCGGGATGAAAGACTCCAAGGTCGTCGCCTCAATAAACACGGACAAGGACGCCCCCATCTTCCAGGCGTCAGACTATGGCATAGTGGGAGACCTCTACCAGGTGATCCCAGCGCTCGAACGCGCCCTCGCCGCGCGGCGATGAGCCCCCGGGCGCCTGCGGGCTCGAACACCCTATAAACCGAGGGACACCCGGTGACAAGCATGGCTGGGCTCGACGTCGGGTACCTGGCCGCGTACGCGCTCTCCCTCGCCAGCGTGGCCGCATTTGCTCTTGCAGGCGCCTCCCTTGCCCACAGGCTGTCCATCAGCCTCGGCCCGGGGCGGGTCGCGGGCCTGGGCCGGGACGAGATGCGTCGCCTAAGGACCGGGGACCCGGTCTTCCTGATGCACCTGTCCATTGCGCTCGGCGTCGGGGTTACGATCGCCGACGCGATCATCGCCCCCTTCATGGGCGGGGCCCTTCTCCTCCTGGACATCTTCAGGGCCGCGTCTGTCCCGCTTGTCGCCGGTCTGGTGGTAGCCTTCGGATGGCGCGTCCAGAGGTACTCCCAGAGCATGCGGATAGGTCGGGGGCTCGGGGTCACCGAGGGCTTCGCGTCGGCGTCGGCTACCCTCCAGCTGGTGCTCATGGGCGCCATCGCCCTCACCACCTCGGAGCTCGTCCTCCTCTGGTTCCCTGCCCTTGGCTGGGCGGACCTCCTCTTGGGCGCCCTCAGGAA
>JAJZIG010000181.1 GCA_021851265.1 archaeon
GTTGGCTTTAATTGTTGCCCATGTTGCGCATGCGCAATAATTAAATACTGACAGTGTTGTAGCCCATGTTGCGCAACATGGCCATCGCAACCTTCCCATTGCAGGACAACCAGCTGTCTACCCTCGACTCCCTGGCCAGGGAGTTCGAAGAGGCCTTCGCAGAGCTCGCCGAGAGCGCGGAGCGCGAGCTCTCCGGGAGAGCCTTCATCTTCAGCAGGTATGGGAAGGAGCTGTACCCGTACTTCGAGGCGACGAACGCGTCATTGGTCCCTGGGTGCATAGTTCCTATCAAAGAAGGGCGACCAATCGCGTCCGTCGACTCGACGTGCGTCCTGGTGGGGGAGACCTCGCAGGGTTCCCTCTACGCGGCCAGGACCGCGGTGGGGGTGTCCTACGGCGGAGCCCTGCGCCGGTTCTTCAGGCTGGGGCCGATACTCGTCTACGCCAACCCGTCCGGGCTGAGCGGCCTGCTCCCGCGGGTCCCTTCGTCCGAGATGGACCTGCTTCTGTCGGACAACGCCGTGGCCGAGCGGTTCATCAGGAACACCATCGAGAGGCGCGTCATCGAGGCCCTCTCATCAGGTGAGGGGGACACCATCGTCATGGCCGACGGCTCGCTCAAGCACCCCATGGGGCAGCTCTCCGCTTCCATCCTGAGGCGAGGGGGCGGGCGCTCCATGGTAGGGTTCTCAAAGTCGAGCAATCTGATACTCTCGGAGGACTACGTGAGCGCGCTGTCCAAGTCCCCGGTCCCCGCATACCACTCGCTCGATCGGGGGCCCATCGAGACTGTCCTCGCGAAGTTCGCGCCTGACGGCCTCGTCTTCAGGCTCGACGTATCCTCGCAGGAGCCGGCGGAGACCACCCTGGGGCGCATACTCTGGAACGACGCCTTCGCGTCCGGGTACCCTGACTCCCTAAAGGTGGCGCACCACCTCTCGATCTTCTCCAGGGCGGACGACCAGGCGCTCAAGGCCTACGTCGCGAAGCGGTTCAGGGTGAAGCAGCTCCACACCTTCCCCCTGCGGAAGATAGCACTGGGGAGCTTCAAGGGAGGGGCATAGGATGAAGATACTCAAGAAAGAGTCGGACGACATCCTGGTGATAGCCTCCCCCCGGGAGATGGTGAGGGTCGGGGACTACCTCGTCGCGTCCGAGCCCCAGCGCAGCCTGGTCCTCCAGGTGTACGACGAGAGGTATCTGGACGTCGAGGGGATAGAGGAGGAGATAGCCAGGGAGGAGGTGCTCTCGGCGTCGGCCCCGGGGGTCACGTCCGACCCCACCGAGCTGACGACCATCTCGACCATCATCCGGGACATGCGGATACTACTGTGCAAGGCCCGGGGGACGATATCTGACGGGCGGCTGACCCCTCGGGCCAACTGGATGCCGTCGAGGGCGAGCTCGACGGTGACCCGCCTGCTGATCGAGGACCTGGCCGGGGCGGTGGCCCCTCTGGGCATCAGGAACATCAAGCTGGGGACCGTGGACGGAGAGTCGTCCTTCGGGGTCCCCGCCGAGGCCCTGGACGGGAGGATCACTGTGATCACGGGGCGCAAGGAGTCGGGTAAGTCCCACATGGCCAAGATACTCCTCCGGGGCCTCCTGGAGAACGGCGCCTACTCGGTGGTCTTCGACCTGAACGACGAATACGGGACCATAGGGCAGCTCGGAGACGGGACGGACGCCGGCCAGGGGCGCAAGGTGAGGGTGATGAGGCCAGGGAGGGAGCTCAAGTTCTCGCTGGCGAGCATGGGGCTGAGGCCGATCACCAGCCTCCTTTCGCACTCCCTCGAGATGCCGGGGACCTCCCTCAGGGAGTTCGTGAAGATATGGGAGCACCTCGACAACAGGGACGAGCTGTCCCTCGCCACCCTGGAAGCGGCGATACAGCAGTGGCGGTGCAACGAATTCGTCAGGGACGCCCTCTTCGCCAGATACCACACCCTCGCGTCCTGTGGGCTCTTCACAGACTCCAGCCACCAGCAGTTCGACGTCCAGGACTTCTTCAACCTGAACAGGTCCGGGGGCGTCCTGGTGGTCTCCCTGAGCGGCGTCTCCCCGCTCAACAGGAAGATGGTGGTGGAGCTCATGCTCTCGAAGCTGGTGGAGCTCCTGGAGCGGAGGAAGATACCCCCTGTCTTCCTCTTCGCCGAGGAGGCGCACCTATACCTGCGTGACACCTACTGGGAGGACCTGATCACGCGGATGCGCCACTTCGGAGTCTTCACAGTCTTCGTGACCAACCAGCCCGACGCCATAGACCAGAAGATATACCGCCAGGTGGACAACATCTTCCTCTACAACTTCAGCAACGACTCAGACCTCGCCCTGGTCTCCCAGGCGTCCATGGCCGACGCCGACACGGTGAAGGCGATAGTGAGGACCCTCCCGCCGAGGATGTGCCTCCTCCTGGGGTACGCCGTCAGGAACCTCCCGGTGGTCGTGAGCGTCGACCCATTCGACTCGCCGGCCTCGGGGGCGACAAGGCGTTTCTTCGCTGACTCCATCGAGGTCGGCCCAGCCGCCAGGTAGCCTTCACCCCTGATAGTAGACGACCACCAGGCCCGACCCGCCGACGCCCCCCCACGCGCCCTGGCGCGCCCCGCAGGCGGTCGTGCTGGAGTAGGATCCCCCGGCCCCTCCCCCGCCTCCACCGGTGTTCGGCGCGGCGCTCCCTCCGGCAGATCCCGACCCGCAGGCGCTCGCGCCGCCCCCGCCAGCCCCCCCGTCGGCGAAGGGGGACGCCGACCCTCCGCCGCCTCCGAAGGCGCAGAGGCCGCTCGCTCCAGGGAGTCCCGTATAGATTGCGCCAGAGTCCAGCGAGTCCGCAGGGCTCCCCCTCCCAGGGGGCGTATAGAAGTCCCCGCCGCCACCGCCACCGCCGCCGTAGGTGGTGTACTGGAGCGCGTCGCTCGCGACCCCCGATGCCCCGGGCGCCCCGCCGGGGACCCCATCGCCGCTCCCGCCGTGAGGTGCTCCGCTGGCTGCGCAGAACGCCCCTCCTGCGCCGTTGTAGGCGAAATCCCCTCCTCCGCCCCCCTGACCTCCGCCACAGGACATGAACCCCCCGAAGGCGCTGGCTCCGCCGCTCCCTCCGCTCCCGCCGTTCGTGGTCGTCCCTCCGGCCGGCCCGCCTCCGCCCCCCTGTCCCACAGTGACAGCCACCGAGCTCGCTCCCTGCAGGTCGACGAACCCCTGGGCGAAGCCCCCTGCTCCCCC
>JAJZIG010000182.1 GCA_021851265.1 archaeon
CGAGAGGCTCTCGAGCTGCCCCGAGACCCCGCGGTCCAGCGCGACCTTCGTCCCACGGATGGCGTCGACCATCACGCCGCCGCTGTCGTAGGCGTCGACCACGTGCAGCTTCACGTCGACCTTCACTACGCTTCCGCCGAAGTACCTCCCCTTCAACCAGATGTAGCACACCTTGTCATTGTCGAGGAAGGGGACGTAGTCGCTCGGCCCTATCCTCGTCGGCACCTCGTAGGGTGACATGGCCCTCACCGCGCTGGTCTTGCTCTCTCTCTTGTCCTTCAGCCTGCTCTCTTCCAACATGTTCAGGAAGTCGGTATCCCCTCCTATGTTCAGCTGATACGTCTCGTCCACCTTCACCCCCCTGTCTATGGCCATCTTGACCAGCGTCTTGTGGAGTACTGTAGCCCCGACCTGGCTCATGACGTCGTCCCCGGCCACGGGGAGCCCGGCGGCCGCGAACCTGCCGGACCAGCGCTCGTCTGATGCGATGAACACCGGTATTGCGTTCACGAAGGCGACCTTCGCCTTCAGGGCTGCCTCGGCGTAGGCCTGGGTCGCGGCGGTGCTCCCCACCGGGAGATAGTTCACCAGGACATCGGTGCCGCTGTCCTTCAGCTCCTGCACGATGTCCTTAGCCGGCTGGGGCGAGAGCGGCACGACGTCTTTGAGATACTTCCCTATGCCGTCGAGCACCGGGCCCTTCATCACCTTGACCCCCATGCTGGGGACATCGGCAACCTTGACTGTGTTGTTTGGCGGCTGGAAAATCGCCTGAGAGAGGTCCTTGCCCACCTTCTTCGCGTTGACGTCGAAGGCGGCGACGAACTCCAGGTCCTTGGGGGTGTATCCCCCAACGTTCCAGTAGGTCAGGCCCTCGTCCGGCCCGTTCTTCGAGTAGTAACGGAGGCCCTGGACCAGCGCCGAGGCGCAGTTGCCCACACCGGCAACGGCTACCTTGATCTTGGCCATCTATCGCTCCCTCGTCGCCGAGGGTATATCAGCCCCTATTTTACTATTGTAAAATAGACTCAGCCTGTCTTTTGCTCCGTCAGGAGGGTCTGCAGGAACGCCTTGGCCTCCTTCACCTCCTGGCGGCCGAGTTCGGTGATCTGGTAGTACTTCCGCCTGTCCTTCGCCTCGGCCCTCACCATCCCTGACCCCTCGAGGTCGTAGAGGACGCGGTACGCCGTCACGCTCCCGCTCCAGAACCCGAACTTCTCGTTGATCAACTCCCTGAGCTCGAAGCCGTACCTCTCTTCGGTCGAGAGGAGGAGCAGGATGAAGAACCACAGGTTCTCTTTCTGGACCTTCAGCTTCAGCCGCTCCACGAACCGCATTCCTATCGCTCTCATTCCGAGTCCCGCGGGCTATCGTGCCTGAACGGTTCCCCCAGGGGCATCAGCCGCCCGACTACCGGTGAATCATATTAATCCGTCGCCGCTGTCGCTGCGGCCGTGGAGGAGAAGTCAGCCGGGGCGGTGGTCTTCAGGGACACGCCTGGAGGGAGGATGTACCTGCTGCTGCTAAACGCCGGCCGGTGGGACTTCCCCAAGGGGGGCGTCGAAAAGGGGGAGAGCGAGCTACAGACCGTCCTGAGAGAGGTAGAAGAAGAGACGGGGCTGAAGCGGATCAAGATAATCCCGGGCTTCAGGAAGGTGATAGAGTACTACTACCGCCGCGGCAGGAAGAACGTGCACAAGCAGGTCGTGTACATGCTCGCGTCCACGGACACCGAGAGCGTGAAGATATCCTTCGAGCACCAGGGCTTCGGATGGTTCAGGTACGGCGAAGCGCTGCACAGGGCGTCCTACGACAACTCAAAGTTCACGCTGACAGACGCCGAGAAGTTCGTGAGGGACGGGCTCAGAACTCCACCAGAGGGTGGCCCCCCATGAGCTTCACCACCTTGATGTAGTGGAACCCAGGCTCGTCCGTGCGCTTGACGTAGGTGGTCTCAGTTATCCTGTCGTAGGTGTACTTCAGGAACCCCGAGGGCTCATCCTTCAGCCGCGCGTAGAAGAATATGGATGCCTCTTCATAGTCGTCGATACGGGCGAAGGTCCCGAGAATCCATCCGCTCCCTTCTCTGAATGCGAACAGAGGGAGAGGCGGCTCCTCGAAGAGGGTCTTGTAGGCGCCCACTTTCACGAGGCTCGGCACGTTCTCCACCTCGACGGACATGAACTTGTCCTGGAATCCGTTCTTCTCTTCCAGGGGCTTGGGCATCTTCTGGACCCTTATCACTGGCGCGTAGAGGTACGACGCGTTGCTGGCCGAGCTCACGAACTGCACCTCCTCGCCCTCCCCGGTTATCCTGTATGCGAGAAACTCGTCGACTGTCCCGTTGTCGAAGTAGTAGAAGATAGGGGTCCCCATGAACAGGTCCGCCTGGGCGGCGATCCTCGTCGCCTTCCCCTGCTTGAACGCGAAGAGGGGGAACGGGGCCCTCTCGAGCGCGCAGGATAGTCTCCCGAGGTCGAGCAGGGAGTCCAGGCCGATGTAGCATGCGCCTCCGATCCTCTGGTCTTCCTTCTTCGGCAACCATCGCCGGCCGCCCCTGTCTTGGTTATAAATAATCGGAAGAGGAAGCAACCCTTGATGCGTTCCTGCGGAGGGAGCCCGTTTCGACCCTGAGCGAGTGGAGGGAGGAGACTGCCAAAGACCTCGCAGACGCAGCCTCGAGGCTGGAGGCGGCCCTGGCTTCCATATCGGGGGAGCCTTCCGAAGAGCAGATCCGATCTGTCTGGATCGCCTACCTGATGGTGGAGAAGAGCATCGGCTTCATCAGGCTCGACCTAGACGAGGAGAACCCTGGCCGCTTCGTCGAGCTGAAGCAGTACGCCGTACCCGACGAGAGGCAGGCGCTCAAGTTCGCCCTGAGCAGCCTCAGGAAGGGGTCAGGCGACTTCTCCCTCGGCGACTTCCGCCAGTCGTTGAAAGGGCTACGCGAATCAAGGAACTATCTGAGGGCCCTACTCAGGGCCAAGCGGCTGAAGCGGGCGCGGAGACCTAGGCCTGCCTAGGGCTCTTCTGACTTCTTCTTCCTTGCCCTAGGCTTCTTGGGGGCTGCCTTCTTCGGCTTCTCTCCAGAGCCTTCGGGCTTCTCAGACTCGGGGGCCTTCGCTTCTTCCTCCTTGGGCTCGGCCTCCGGGGCCTTCGGTGTATCCTCGACGGCTTCGGGTTCCTTCGGCGTCTTCTTCTCCTTCTCCTCGGACT
>JAJZIG010000001.1 GCA_021851265.1 archaeon
ATCAGCCAATCCGTGCCATTTGCAGCCGCGCTGTCCTTCCTGGTCTTGCTGAAAGGGTGCCTTTCGATTCTCTCCCATCCTCGGCTCTCCAAATCCAGTTCGGGGTGCAGAGGGACCACGATGAACGAGACGTCATTGGTCAGCGTGACGTGGCTGGCTCCCCTTCTGCCTGAGCACTCTGAAGCCGAACCGCCTCGCTTCGTCAGTATCTTGACCAGGTCCTTGCCAGAGACCACAGGGAGACGGCTCAATTGGTCACTCTGCGGGGACGAGCTGCCCTTTCTCTATGGCCACCTTGCCGTGCTCCATGGCGTAGTCGGCCATGGCTTCGAGGTGGGTTTGGATGGCCTCCCTAAGGTTTCGCCTGGCCTCGTCCTTGGTCGCACCCTGGGTGGTGATTCCCAGCCCAGGGACCCTCGCGACGAAGTATCTCTCGCCCTTGTACACCCTGACGCTGAACTGCATGGCCATCAAGCACGAAAACACTCGCTGACGGTATAAGCCGACACCTGTCAGGATGTTGGGAGACAGGAATCCTCGAGCCCCTGGATGGCGTGGACGATTTCGACGGCGAAGCGACCGGCTACTATCTTGGCACCACTCACGTCAGACTGGTCAGGGTCAGAAAGCTGGTACATCTGATGTTCAGCAGCCGCTAAGACGCACTAGCCCACTACGCCGAAGCGAAACTCAGGACAGACTTTCGTTGAAGATGCCGGAGAGAAACACGCACGAAACCAGGGCGCAGGCCGAAGCTTCTACGGATGCTCTCGTTGCGACCGCAATGGCCTCGCGAAAGAGACACGAGAAGACGGTAGGAACCGCTCCACGAGCGAAGTAGCCTACTGGACCACCTGTTCATGAAACGTCCATCAGGCGCAGTTATCATGGCTGGTCTCTTTCAAGCACAAGTCCGTAGGCTTCTTTGAGCGCACCAATTGCCAGTTTCATTTTCCCGAGGTCATTCTTTCCCCACTCAATCTTAGCGCCTATCGTATAGATTGCTATGTTGCGAGTTCCACCGAATCTCAGTTCCAAGTGTATCTCATGTCGCCTTGATATTTGTCTCAGAACCCTGGCCCAATCATCAAATCTCTTGGCAATCAGTGGAAACCTTGAATTGAATGACAGCCGGACGTTGCGTTTCGTGAAGTTGGAAAGGTCCATCTTCATCAGGTCTTTGGCGCCTTCCTCTCCGTATTCTCTCTCAACGAGCCCTATCGTATCGCCGATTTCGGAGGTTTCTAGCCACACGTAGTTGTCGTGACTCTTCCAAACGTACTTGATGTGACCAACTTCTTTAGCATAGGCCATATCAGGACACCACACGAACCATTTCGCGTTCTGTTTGACTTCGCTTCGAGATTCAGGCACTTCCGCCACTTCGAATGGTGCCCGTACTGACCACGAAAGATAGTCCGCAACCACTTTTTGCTCTGGTTCCTCAGACATTCGAGTTCACCACCTGTCTCACCCGTCTGACATGGATTCGTATCGGGTCATCATTCAGATTCCAATCCATCACCATGACATATCCTCGCTCGATTTCTTCGCCCTGATATTTCCGTTGTCTATCGTAATAAGTCCCCACCTGAATCTCACCTCGTTTGAGGGCACTCTCTATCTGACCCCAATACTTCGATTCGGAAATCGATAACTTGTGGTCAGGGTCCCGAAATACATGGTCAGTGCCGTTTCCTGTGACTCCGACCTTTCGCGTCTCATTAAAGGGGTGCCTTTCTATTCTCTCCCAACCAGCTAGATTCATCAAATTCGAAATCAAACCTTCACCTACCTCTCCCTTGACTACACCGTACCTTCTTGTGCCCTCTTCCACCGCGCCTTCAAGGATCGACTTAACAGATTCCTGTAACCTCCTATCCACAGCAAAAGTGTAAACCCCATCCGTCCCCTCTGGTGCATCAAGAAGTCTGGCAAGTCGCAGGGCCTCGGGCTTGTCCAGCTGTCCTAGCGAGAGTTTCCTATCCCCAATATCGGGATGGTCAAGCGACTGTCGATGCTCGTGTACCTCGTTCTTGCTCTGAACATATTTCACCACAAGTTCATCTCCCTCCATCCTCATCCCTTCCACAGGGTAGTCCCTGCCGAACCTCACCGCGGCCCTATGTCCGTCGAACTCCAGCTTGCAGTCGTCCTTTCCCTCGAGCTTCCCCCGCAGAACAAGGTGCGACCCGCTCGTGGACATCTTGTATCCCTCGAGCTCCACCTGGCGCCCGTCCACGTTCAGGAACATCTTCCCCTCCTCGCGCTCCAGCCTGACGTTCTGCAGGTGTTCGCACTTTCCCCGTTCGAAGTCCCTCGCCATCTTGTATTCGTCAACACCCTTGGCTTCGACTAGCTCGTACTTGCTCCCCTTCGCTCCCCCGATGTCCCCCACATAGGCCTCCGCCCTGCGGCTTGAGGCGTTGTATCTCGCGTACACAGCTTCCACCTCGTCTCCCTCGATGGGCCTCAGCTCCAGCTGTACGATCGCGCTGTGGTCAGGCGGGCCGTAGCCTGCCTGCTCCAGGTCGCACATGGGAACCCGCACGTTGGCACCCTTGCCATAGTCGACTGCCTCGAGGACCCTCGGAACTTCTTCCCGCTCGTTCTGGCCCTGTAAACGCCGCAAACCCGGCGTTTCCGCCTGTTCTTCCTTCTTCTGACCCGGGCTCGCATGCTCGACCACGAGTATCTGGTCGTCATTTCTGGTGTAGCTCCCAGGACCTGGCTTCTCCGGCGGCTCGGGATCTGGCGGTTTCTCGTCGACACGAGGGTCCTTGGTGCCGGCCTTTGATCGGACGTCCTTGACCTCTTCCCTGCCCTCCTTCATCCTGTCGGCGTCATCCGCCCCATTCGAACCACCCTTGTCCTGTTGGGCGTGCTCCTTGGGAGCGTCCTTGCCTGCTTTTTCCTCCTGCGGTGGGGCCTCGCCGGCGTCAGGTCCGGCCTTCTTGGGGTCCTTCCTCACTTCCGACGCTCCGTCTTTCGCATCGACGGCCTTCTCTCCTTCCTCTCCTTTCTCGCGAGCTCCTGCGCCCTTCCCGTCCTCCTTGCCCGCTATCCCCTCACGCCACCCTTCCAGGGTCTCCTCGTCGACCCCGTCCACGCCCTTCTCCATCACCTCCTTCCTGAACCCCTCCAGGTCGTCGCCCTTCGACCCCTCGCCCTCGTCGGGCGCGTCCGACCCTTCACGCACGGGGCCCCGCCTCCAGCTCCTTCCTGAACAGCCTGGGGAACTTCTCCCTCTGCTCAGCGTTGAAGGGGAGATAGTATGCTGTGGCCAGCGAAAGCACCCTGGTCGCCACCTCGACCACGTCCCTCCCTCCAAACTCCCGGGCCTCCCAGAGCAGGAAGTCCCGCAACCCCTGCGTCCGCCCGTGCCTCACCCAGTCCCTGTAGGCCCCGAGGAACCCCTCCCTGAACCTGGGGGCTTCCACCAGCGCCTGGACCTTGGCCTCCAGCGGCTCCTCCACTTCCGGGACAGGGTTCTTCCTGTAGAACATGGCCATGCACTCCTCCACGTCCGCGTCCGACACCTCGCGCGACTGCATGCTCCACACGTCCTCCCTCACCAGGACCCTGGCCGGGACCGGGTGCCCCTCGACGCTCACCACCGCCTCCCCGGGCCTGAGCGCCGTGAACACCGCCGCCTGCTCCTCGGTCGCGTTCATCGCCCCGGCCATCGCCTCCCTGTCAGGCAGGTCAGGGAGCCGGTGGACGAGCTTGGTCGCCGTGTTCTTTATCGCGTCGGGGAGTATCCTCCCCAGGCCGCCGGCGAACTCGAGCCTCAGGTTGACGGGGTAGCCGAGCTCGGCGAAGGTCTGAGACAGGCGCTGGAACCTCTGCAGCGTCTCCTTCGGCTCGGCCTTCTTCGTGTCCAGGTATCCCAGGGGGACGGTCGTCAGCTCGACGCAGCGGAGGGTCTCGGGCCCCCTGTGGCTGCTTCCGCCGAAGATCTCCGAGGCCGGGCCAGCAACCATCTCCGTGAACTCCTGGACGAGTCCCGGGAAGAGCCCGAGGACGAGGAGGCTGACCCCGGCGGCGGCGAAGACGATGGGAGAGTAGGTCCCCTGCTCGGCGACGGCGACGATGGAGAGGAAGAGGAGGAGCGCCCCCAGGTAGATCATCCAATGCGGCCTCCCGACCCGCGGCTGGGCCTGCCTGTTCGACCAGAACCTGTAGAGCAGGAAGACCAGGATGGGCACGCCGACTACCAGTGCGCCGACGTTCAGGGCCCACACGGCGAACAGGAACACGAAGGCGGTGAGCTTCCAGCCCATGGCGGAGAGCCCGCGGGGAATACTAAAGCCGGTTGCGCACCTGTGGGACTCCCCAGAGGAGAGTTTCGCCTCGGGAGGCGAACCATGGGCCGTCAAATCGAATCAGGGGCTGAGAGGTGGAAATGACCAGCGCTCTTGGAAAGACTTCATCCCTGGCTGTTGTAGGGGACTAGACCACCCGCCACACAGCACCCCTCGATCTCACATGGCGACGCCACGGCGGCGTGTGGAGAGGAGCGAAGACATCTCAACTCTGGGAATCGAGGCTTTTGATTGTTCGGTCATCTCTTGTACGGGTCGTCCGTGATGAGATGTCCTTTCTTGAAGTTCACCTCGTTGGCGATGAACTTCAGCAGCGCCGGGTTGCCCAGAAGCTTCCCCTCGAATGTCAGCAGCCCCATGCACCTCCGGTCTGTGATGCTCATGGCCAGTATCCGGACATCAGTGCTCTCAAGGTAGCGGTCGACTCTGTGGATCTTGGCGACCATGCTCGAGTAGTGCCTCAGGTCGTCCGGCTCGACGTGCCCGACAGCGATCTTCTCTTCTTGAAGGTACCTCGTCACTTCACCCAGGTCCAGCTTCAGGTCCTTCTTCGCCGTGACCTTGACCAGCTCCCCGAGGCAGATGTCAGGTATGACCGCTCGAATCCCCTTCGCCTTCATCGCGTTGATGGTGTTGGTCGCGAGGTCGGTCTGGTCCCTGTTCGAAGGGCGACCCACGCTCCTCCCCTCGAAGTACGCGATGGCGTAGTTCGCGTCGAGGCAGTAGTTTCCGGCCGTGGAGACGCCCTCACTGGATTATGTTCTGTGAACGGAGGTCGCGCAATACCTTCTCTGCCATCGGGTCGGTCACCCAGGGCTTCGACACCCGGAGGGCACCAGGGAGGTCACCGTCGCTTATCCCTGCGGGGGTCTCCTTCAGCGCCATGATGGCGGAAGCCAGCTCTATCCAGCTGTCCTTGTGGTCCATGAACCAGTCCAGCTTTGCCAGGACGTCGGGCTCGAGGTCAGCCTCACCTCCCGGCTTGGCGTTGTAGTACCACTGCGCGAGGGTCGAGGAATAGGGCCCGTGGATGTACAGCCCGTACTCGAGCTCGGTGAACGGCTCCACCCCAAGGTGCCTCAGCAGGAAGGCCGCCTTCTGGAGCCTGAACCTGGCCGAGAAGTCGCCGTCGATGGCTCTCGCTGTCACTCTGAGGCGCTCCATCAGCCATCCAATCGACGCTTCATTCTTGGGCAAACCTGTTCCCCCGAGACGCTTTCAGAGGCCCTCGATATTTAAGGGGGGACGCCGAAACCATCGAATCTTGTGGCACGTGTCCCTGGAAGTGTCGGGCCCATGCCGAGCGCCGAAAACGACGTGGGTGAACGACCTGACCAGGTCCTTGCCAGAGACCACAGGGGGGTGGCTCAACCGCTCACTCTGAGGGGACTAGCTGCCCTTTCTCAATGGCCACTTTGCCGTGCTCTATCGCGTAGTCGGCCATGGCCTCGAGATGGCTCTGGATGGCTTCCCGCAAGTTGCGTCTCGCCGCCTCAACACCCCCCGACGATATTCAAGCCGACACCCGCCCGAGGCTGACCTGTCAGGAGATGGCGCCCAGTGCGAGATTTAAGGCGTCTCGACGCGGTCTTGAGGGGCTGGGTTGAAGCGGAGGTCGGACATCGTCATCATGATGCAGGTACTGGAGCAGGTCCGCAGGGAGCCTAGGGGTCCGACGAGGCTCGCGCAGTCCGTGAACCTTTCGTTCGACAAGTGCATGCCGTATCTCCGGTCACTGGAACAGAAGGGGCTCATCGCCAAGGGCGCCAGCGAAGGCAGGGACGTCTACATGATAACCCAAGTTGGCGTCGATACGTTCCTGGAGTGGGAGAGGTTGTGGGAGAAGCTCAAGCCATGAACTCCCCAAAGGGGAGCACCGCTTTTATGGCAAGTACGGCTGGTATGGTACATGACTGAAGACAGGCCCAGCCAGGTTGAGATTCACGAGGACTTCATCCAGCACGTGGAGGACGCCAGCTCGAAGATGCGGATACTGTCGGCGGTAAGCGCGGTCGTCGCCTTCCTTCTGGTGCTCGCCTACATCTCGCAACTCGTGCTCCCTCTGACCGGGACGACGAGCGTGAAGGTGAGCTTGACCGATCCTGCTCTTATTGCAACCGAGATAGCAGTACTGGTTCTGTCCGTCGCCTGGCTCTACGTCGGGGTCAGCAACTACCGCTTTACTACGAGGCTGGCCAGGCGCATCGCAGCAGCGAGGGCCGCAGAAGCCGAGTTAGAGAAGAAGATGGCTGGTTAGGTTGGAGCCTGTTCTGGCGGAGGCGCAACGAACCCATGCACGGCGACATGGCTCTTTATCTGGTAACGAACCAATCTTAGGATGATGTTGGGCTGCCTGCAAAGCAACCTCTTCTACGAAGTATTGGCTTACTGGTTGCTGGTTTCTGGCGTTATCGGTTTCCTTGCTATGGGCGTCGACAAAGCCCGAGCGAGAGGTGGAGAGTGGCGGATACCAGAGGCGACGCTGCTAGTCATCTCATTGGTGGGAGGCGCTCTGGGTGCTGCAATAGGAGCGGTGATGTTTCACCACAAGACATCGAAGCCAAGTTTCTTGGTCCTGTTTCTTCCAGTAGTCGTTCTGTGGCTGTTGGCGTTGCAGTGGGCCGGTTTCCTCGGTCGTCTCGGAACCTACCTTCCGCAATGAGAACCCCGGGCGCAACAAAGCCTACACACGGCACCAAGGTCTTTGCAAAGAGATAACTCATCCCGGCCGCCCCATCTGGAGATGTAAGGAATGCCACCGAAAGAGGCTTTGTACGGCGAACTCGCAGAATATTACAACAGGATATACCATTGGAAAGACTACCGAAAGGAAGCCCAGAAAATCAAGAAACTGGTCAGAGAACACAAACGGTCTCCAGGTAACCGCCTTCTAGATGTCGCCTGCGGCACGGGGAGGCACATCGCCTTTCTTCGCAAGGACTTCGAGTGCGTCGGTTTGGACGCCAGTGAGGAACTCCTGAAGGTCGCCAGGAGAGATGTCCCAGGACCAGAATTCCACAGGGGTGACATGACCGATTTCAGTCTTGGGAGACGGTTCGATGTTGTCCTTTGCCTGTTCAGCAGCACAGGCTACATAAGAACAAAGAACGAAATCAGAAGGGCCACCCTCAACTTCGCGAAGCACATGGCGGAGGGAGGGGTCCTGATCATCGAACCCTGGTTCCGGAAGTCGGAGTGGCGCGAGAAGACCGTCCACCTGCAGACCTACGACGCCGAATCCCTCAAAATCGCAAGAGCGAGCTTTGCCACTTCTGATGGTGCGTTCTCGGTGGCCGACGAGTGGTATCTGATAGGCAAAGAGGGGATCGGACTGAGGCTCGTGAAAGACCACCACAGAATGAGGTTCTTCGAGCCTGAGCTGTGGCTAGGCGCCCTCCGGGCAGCGGGGCTGGACCCGAGGTTCACCAAGGACGGGCTGATGCGAGGCCGAGGGCTGATCATCGCAACGAGGCCTGCCGAGCGAGGCGCTCCCGAAGGCGCGATGAGCCCGACGCACAACAACCGCCCGACCACGACCTAACGACTCCCCGAGACCATGCAGATTCGGGGAGGCTTCTCTGCTGCGTCGTCCAGCAGCCGCTCCGCCTTCTTGTACCCATCTAACACCCCTTTGGGCATTGACGGGTCGTACGGGAAGCGGATGGGCGCGTAGTCGAGGCTCGTCTCTATGAACTCCTGCGAAACATCGGAGAACCCCTCGACCTCGAGCAGGCGGGCCATCTCGTCGCCGGTCGGAAGGTCAAGCTCCCACCCCATCTTCGTCCTCATCGAGTAGAATGCCCGGTATCCTGGACTCCCAGGGTCGTTCAGGTCGGACTCGACGACCACCAGGCGCCCTCCCTTTCCGAGCACCCGCTTCGCCTCGCGTACGAGCCCTCCGATCTCCTCCACACCTCCGAAGTTCCTGATGGAGTGGACCGAGGCCACCAGCTGGAAGGAGCCATCTTTGAGGGGGATCGAAGTCGCGCTTGCCCTGACTCCTGAGACGCGATGGACGTGCCCCACGATGGCGGACGTCCTCTTGAACTCGTCCCACCATCCAGATCTCCCTCTTCCGTCCATGGGGTCCACCCCGACCACTCTGGTCGACCGTGTGGCGCATGCGAAGCTGAAGAAGCCCCTCCCGCAGCCGACGTCGAGCACGCTGGCGTTCTCGGCCACGAACTTGTCCGCGACCAGGTTCCTCTCTGCGCCGACGTCGGAGGCGTCGAAGACATCTTTCCAGGTTCCCCCGCTCTTGAAGAACGCCTCCAACCAGCCCGCCCTGGGCTCCTTGGAGAGACCTTTCGTGCCCAGTCTGGGCGCTGCTTGGCCGACCAGGATGTCTAAGGTCGGCGTGCTCTCCGCGGTCGAGCTCAATGGGCAGGCGCAGCTGACTGATGAGAGTTAGGCGTTTCCTGGTGAAGACGCAATGAACCCGCACGGCTTTATCATCCTTCATTCTATTCTGTTATGAATGGCCAGAAGGCTGCGATTCTCGCCTAAATCTCTCGAGCTGACCAGGGCCCACCACTGGCAGGGAAAGAGGAATGAACTGCTGTATGACATACTGCGGCTCGAGCCTCGCCACGCGGTGGTAGACGTCGGGTGCGGTACAGGGGCGTTCACACGAATCCTTGCTGAGCGGCTGGACCAAAGGAAGCGCGGCAAAGTCGTCGGTGTCGACCGGGACGCGAGACTCTTGGCGGCCGCGAGGAAGCTCGCCTCTGAATGCGGCCTGTCTTCACGGATTGAGTTCAGACGGGGCGACGCCAAATCACTCCCATTCCCCGACGGTTTCGCTGACAGGGTCGTGTGTCAGGCCGTATTGTGGCTAATGACCCGCGGTGAGAGAGAAGCGACCCTCAAAGAAATGCTACGCGTATGCAAGAAGGGAGGCTTGGTTGCAGCGGTCGAAGGCTCCATCGACACTTCAGTTACCTGGTTCCCAGACGACCCCCGGCTGACTGACCTCTACGCTAGGCAGACCAGGGCCATGATTGAAGGCTACAAGCGGGTCTACGGCTACGACAGGCGCATAGGATACAAGCTCCCCTCGCTGTTCACCAAGCTTGGGTTGACCGGAGCCCGGTTGGACGGGGTCGCCGACGCGAGGCTGCGCCTGGACGACCGCTTCCCTCTTTCTTATACTCAAGACGTCATCGGGCTATGGTACCTCAGATATCCTAGACAACTGCTCTCGAAACTCGACAGGATGGCCGGAGACGGGGCAAGGAGGGCCTACATCGAAAAGTCCGAGCCAATCCTGACGGCAGGGGGGATGACGTGGAAGGAGATCATCGAGCTCAACAGGCTGAGGATCGAGTACGGCACCAGGCTGTCGAAGGGCCCAAGAGCTGTCCGCCACGATGCCACGGTCGAAGCAGGGATTTCTTTCATCACGACTGGAATCAAGCCCTAAACGTCGATGCCACGCCCTAGTTCATTTCACATCCTTCCATTGCAGACTTAGCCTCGGTCGGGAAGCATTGCCAGACGTGCGGTGCCCCGAACAATTAGGGGTTACCACTCGAACTCGAGACGCGCACGATAGCTGCCGGAGCTGTTCTCATATCGGTCTGCTATGTGTTCCCCACTTCGGCTATGCTCTACTGTAAACCATCCGAAGGGAGTCGAGCTGGTTCTCGACCGGGGTCTTGCCGTCGGGGCTTGTCGTTATGATCATGTATCCGACCCCCAGGCTGGCGAGTTCCTCGATTATCCTCCCGTTCTCCTTCCTATTGCCTGAGAGCATCACCCTCTTCTCGCCCTGGGGCCCGACGAAGTCCGACCTGTCGCTCCTCGAGTCGACGCCGATGCGGACGCAGATGTCCTTCTTCTCGCCTCCCGGGATGCCTCTGAACTTGGCGACCATGCCCTTGAACTGATCGAGGGGAACGACGTTTGGGTGCCAGGCGTCACCGAGGGCAATGGCGCGCTTCATGGCCGCCTCGCTCACGCCGCCGACCCACATCGTAAGCCTCTTCTGGACGGGCCTTGGCTCGAAGGCCGCATCCTTGAGGCTCAAACGCGCGTCCCTGCCGTCTTCGAACACCTCTTCACCGCTCCACAGGGCCCTGAATAGCCTGATCGATTCATCGACCCTCCTTCCCCTGTCGTGAAACGACGCTCCCAGGGTCGAGAACTCCTTCTCGTTCCAGCCGGCGCCTACGGCCAGCATCACTCTGCCCGAACTCAGATTGTCGATGGTGGCGAGCTGCTTGGCCGCGATGACTGGGTTCCTCATGGCTATGATCAGCGAGGAAATCCCCAGTTTCACCTTCTCGGTTATGGGGGCGAGATAGGCCATGCACGTGAGGGACTCGAGAATCCGCTCGTAGGGGGTCCCCGAGTTCTTCGGCATCAGAATGTGGTCGGTCAGCCACACAGAGTCATAGCAGAGCGTCTCTGCCTCGAGTGCGACCATCCGGAGGTCCTTGACGGAGTAGTCCCCATAGTTGGGGACGCATACGCCGAACTTCATCAGAGCCTGGAGCGGTCCGACTGCATAAAACGTTACCTGCAGACTTGCGGGGGATTGAAAACCAACTCGACCCAGCCCTCGCTCTCAGGGACCAGCCGTGGCTCTTGCCGTCCCACGATGGAACTACCTGCGCTGAATCAGCTCAGGCTAGCCGTCGTCAGGGGCTTCCAAAAGGACACTGCGAGGCTTCAGAGCGCTCCGGTGCCCGCGTGTCCAACCACGTATATACGACGCTCCGCCTCTTCGGCGCGACATTGGGCTCCAACGAGACCTACCGCCATCTGTCTAACTCTTACGGGAAGAACCACTTCGAGGTCGACAGACCGTTGAAGCTCGTCCTGAGGTACTTCCGCATGGTACCAGACCTCTCCGCCCTGGGGAGGTTCGCCGGAAAGGAACTCTACGAAGTGGCCGACTACGTGGACAAGGTGGCCAGACCTAGGCTCGTGACCTGGAGCATCAACGGCGAAAGGGTCGACGAAGTTTGGCTCGACCCAGGCGAGCGCGGCGCTCTCGACAAGCTATTCAGGGAGTTTGGGGTGAACAAGTCCCCCTACAGGGGAGGGAGTTGGTTCGACCACTACGCGTCGATATACCTGATATCCGACCCGGGCATTGCCTGCATCCTGACTGTCACGAATCAGACCGCCTACGCCCTTTACAAGTACGGGGACGAAGGACAGAAGAAACTTGTCGGCGGCCTGATAGGCGAAGAAGACGCCGTGAAGTACGGCGCGACCTGGTTCACAGAGCTCCAGGGAGGCAGCGACCTGGGAGCCAACCTCGTCGAGTCTCACGAGGAGAATGGTAGATGGCGGGTCATAGGCGACACGAAGTATTTCGCCAGCGACGCCGGTCTGGCGGACTACGCGCTAGTCACCGCCAGGCCACAGGGGGCGCCCGCCGGCGCCAAGGGGCTGGGGCTCTTCCTCGTGCCGCGGTACGACTCGACAGGTAGAAAGAACTTCGACGTCAGGAGGCTGAAGGACAAGAGCGCCACTGCGAGCGTCCCCACTGGCGAGGTCGAGTTCCACGACTCAGAGGCTACGCTGGTAGGAGACCTTCGGAAGGGCATCTATTACACAATGGAGAACCTGATGGTCTCTCGGCTGGCGAACTCCTTCGGCGCGCTGGGCATTGCTAGGAAGGCGTTCCTCGAAGCGTACTACTATACCCAAGAGAGAAGCGCCTTCGGGAAGCTATTGGTGGAGCATCCCCTAGTCCAGAGGGATCTGCTGGACATGGAGGTGTATATTGAGGGGTCAATGGCTCTGGCCTTCAAGGCTGTCGACCTGTTCGAGAGGTCCTGGAAGGACACACCCCCTTACACGGACGCCTACCACTACGCGAGGCTCCTCGCCCACATCACGAAAAACACCACGGCCGAAATGTCTGCCCACACGACCAAGGTCGCCATGGAGCTCCTGGGAGGGATAGGGTTCCTGAACGAGTATCCTGTCGAAAGGCTCCACAGGGAGGCGCTCATCACGCCGATATGGGAAGGACCCAGCAACGTCCAGGCCTTGGACATGCTCGAAGTGATCACCAAGAAGAACGCGCACATGACGCTACTGGACGACATGAGGACCCTCGAAGAGGGAATTGTTGATGGGCGGGAGTTCGCGGGTCTCGCCATGAGGGAGATGGAGGTGGCCCTCGCCAGGCTCTCTTCCTCGGACGACATGGCGGCTCAGTTCTATGCCAAAGACGTGCTCAACACGCTCGGCCACGGGGTCGCCACTATCATGCTCCTCGAGGTGGGAAGGGGGGTCGGAGAGCGGAGGTTCGTCTCCATGGCTCGGCTGTACGCGCTCCGCTTCCTCGAAGGCAAGCCCTATCCCGCCGAGTCTCTGACGGAGGCCAGGAAGCTGTTCGCAGTGGACGTGATGGCTGACGACTCCGGAGCCTGCAGCGAGGGACCGCAGGACGATCGCATGACCGGCCCCGAACAGGCGCACCTCACCAGCCAATCCGAGGACGAAGTCGAATTCGGAAAGCAGCGGGCCCGCTTCCTGGCGGAGCTCCAAGGAGACCCGAAGAAGTGCCCTCACCCGTTCCGATTCCGAGAATGGAGCATGGAGAATCCCTCCCAGGACATAGGCTGGAACACCTCCGAGCGGCGGACATTTCGTTGCAGAATCTGCGGTAGGGTCGTCACCGAGAGGGTCTAGGGCGCCCAAAGGCCCACGAAGTCGCGCAGGGACCCGCCATGCGCGGTCGGATAGCCCTCGAACTGATGCTTGGCGTCCTCCACGACCGGAGCAGAGGCCGTGCTCGACCCGGGCCTGGCTATGAAGACCTGTAAGGAGTTCTCTGCCCTCCCTGAAGGGGCTACCTGCGCTGGATGAGCTCCAGCCAGATGCCGTTGGGGTCCTTCACGAAGGCGATCTCGCTCGACCCAGGCCCGAGGGAGTAGGGCTCCTTCGCTATCTCGACGCCAGCCTTTCTCAGCTTCTCCACCTCCTCCTTCACATCAGCGGTTCCGAAGGCCAGGTGGTCCAGCTGGTCCCCCTCGGCGTAGTCTTTCTTGCCCTTCCACCAGGTCAGCTCTATCCTGTGGTCCGTGTCCTTCAGGCCAAGGAACGCAATCTCCGCGCCGTTCTGCGGGATCTCCCTTCTGCTCAGAAGCTCCATCCCGAAGTGCTTGGTGTAGAAGGCGATGCTCTCGTCCATGTCCTTCACGGTTATAGAAGTGTGCAGCAGTCGCATGGCCGCAGCCGGGCTCAGGACGGGTCTAATCCTTTGCAGGCCGTCGGGACACGGCCCGCGTGCTATACCTGGGGGTTGCTGAGCACGGCGCTCGGACACCTGATGTTCTGCACCATGGTCGGCAGGGCTGTCTCGAGGCTCTCAATCAAGCTGTATCTGATTCCCATGGTGAGCGTGACGGGGGCCCTGCTGCTGGGGAGCCTTGTCACCACGGCGGTAGTGCTCGGGGGAGGGCTCCGTGCTGCTCGCCGTCTGGCGTTCGACCTGGAGATACTCCACGCAGGGGCTGCGAGCAGCGTCTTGCCTCTGGCTCATTATTCTCTATTCTATATAGAGAGTAAGTCGGGCAGTCATATAATGCCCTAGAGGGAACCGCTTTTCCAGAGAATCCTGGAGAGCAACACAAGACAGTTGGGAACGGGGACGCCATTCGCGTCCATGAACAGCAAGCCGATGTCGATGAGCCACCTGAAGATCTGGTTCACGGCCGGGATGGGATTCTTTACAGACGCCTACGACCTTTTGATTATCGGGTTCGCCCTGCTGATCTTCGGCGCCTACTCCATCCCCGGATTCTCCATGAGCACGAGCATCCTTGGTCAATCCGCTGCGGCTTTCGTCGGCTCCTCTGCCATATTCGCCGCCATCTTCGGTCAGCTCATTTTCGGCTACTTTGGCGACAGGATAGGGAGAAAGAGAGTCTATGGGATTGAAGCTTCCATCCTCGTGGTCGGCGCCCTGCTGAGTGCAATCGCGGCCAACGTCTATCTCCTCATTCTCTTCAGGTTCATAGAAGGAATCGGCATAGGCGGAGACTATCCCATCTCTGCGACGATAATGAGCGAGTACTCCAACGTGAAGAACAGGGGGAGGCTCGTCTCCTTGATCTTCTCCAACCAAGGAATAGGCTCGGTCGCAGCCGTCGCTGTCGGTCTCGCGTCCGTCGCGTTCCTTCCGCCCGCCCTCGCCTGGAGGGTGATGTTGGGGGCCGGTGCGATACCCGCGGCTATGGTCATCTACCTAAGAAGGAAGCTTCCTGAGACCCCGCGGTACTCGCTCCTCGTGAAGGGGAATGAAGCAGAAGCAGAGAGGGGAGCCAGAGTGCTTGGGGCAGACATCGCCTACACCCATGTGACCGCGAAGACGTCTAGCCTCTCGAAGTTCTTCCAGAGATACTGGAAGACACTTGTCGTCACAGCCGGCTCCTGGTTCCTGCTTGACATGGCCTTCTACGGCACCGGGGTCTACTCAGGCCCAATCGTCTCGGCCATACTCCCGATCAGTTCCTCCCTGCCGACTCAGGCCCAACTCTTCACCAAGGTCTTCGAGGCAGGCATCCCATACTTCGTCGGCTTCTTCGGCTACTTCACAGCCGTAGCCCTAATGGACAGGCTTGGACGGAAGGTCACCCAACTGCAAGGCTTCGCCATGATGGCCGTGCTCTACATAGCGGTCGCCGGCTTCGCCATAACCAAAGGGACCAGCATAACAGGATTCGCCATCCCAGCCGTCGGCGCACTCGCCCTCTACTCAATGTCCTTCTTCTTCATCGATTTCGGCCCCAACACCACCACCTTCGTGATACCAGCCGAGGTGTACCCAACCGCGAGGAGGACCACCGGCCACGGGATATCCGCGGCTGCAGGCAAGACTGGGGCTGCAATCACCACCTTCTTCTTCCCGGCGCTGCTGGTAAGCATCGGGGTCCAGGGCATCCTTGAGATGCTCGCGGTGGTGAGCGTCGTGGGCGCGCTACTGACCCTCGGGCTGAAGGAGTCCAAGAACCAATCTCTCGAAGAGGCCTCGAGAGAAGAGCTGGTAGAAGTCCCCACAGTAGAGAGGTAACTCCTCGGGTTCGACGGCACAGACTGCCTCCCCTTTGATGATGGGGGCTACCTAACACGCCCAATCTGTCAGCGAGGTTCATCTACCCACTCTAGCCGGTCTCACATTCCGATGCCCTGTAGTCTGGGGGAAGGAGACCGTGGGCAGTGAATCCGCTGCCGGCGAAGGCACCGAGAAGCGCCCTTCCCTCCTCCGCCAGAGGGCCTTCGGTGGCCTTTGGACCGGCTCCGTGGCGTCGTCCTTCGGTTCGGCGGCCGGCCTCCTCGCCATAAACTGGCTCGTATACACAGTCACCAAGTCTGCCCTCGACGTCGGGTTCATCGGAGTAGCCGGAGTGATCCCAAGAATAGTCTTCGGGGTCTTCGCCGGGACCCTGGCGGACCGTTACAGCAAGCTCAGACTCATGATAGTCGCTGACGCCTTTCGTGCGGGGACGATGGTCGTCTTCGCGCTGACCCTGGCCCTCTTCGGATTCAACCTGTACGTCGTCCTCGCGGCCGTGTTCCTCCTCGGCATGGGGCAGTCCCTGTTCCGTCCTTCCATCAACTCCTTCCTGCCGCAGGCGGTGCGGAAGGAGCAGCTGGGTGCGGCCAACGGCCTCTTCACCGCGGCACAGGAGGTGACCTCCATCGCCGGGAGCCCCATCGGCGGTATCCTCATCGCAGTCGTCGGCGTGGCTGCCACTCTGGCCATCAACGGTGCCAGCTACGTCGTCTCCGCCCTCATGGTTGTATTCGTCGCCCTGTCCGTCTCTTCCCGGGGTGCCTCGCGGGGAGAAGGCCAGCAAAAGCAGCCCCCGTTCCTTGACCAGCTCAGGGGAGGCTTCACCTATGTCAACGGGGAGCGCGGCCTGCTGAAGCTGACGCTGGCATCCTTCGGGGCGAATTTCTTCCTGAGCCTCTTCTTCACCTTCCTCGTGATATACGTGACCGAAGTCCTGCATCAGTCGGCTTTCATCTTCGGGGCCTTCGGGGCAGCGGGTGGCGCCGGCTTCGGTCTGGGCTCCCTCCTGGTGGGTAGGCTCCACCCGGAGCGTCGCTTCGGCGTCTGGTTCGCTGCCCCCTGGGGGATGGCGGGGCTCGCCATCCTCGGGCTGGTATTCTTCCCAGGGACCGTGGCGGCCACAGCCTTTGTCTTCGTCTCGACGTTCTTCGGGGGGTTCGGCAACACAGCCTTCTTCACAGGGGTCCAGAGCTACGTCCCCCACGAGGTGCTGGGGCGCTATCTGAGCATAGACGAGGTGGGCAGCCTGGCGGCGAGCCCCGCAGGGCAGCTGGCGGGCGGGCTGATAATCGCAGGCTACGGGATCAACGCCGACTTCGTCCTCGCCGCCGTCGGCACGGCGGTCTTCGCCTTCGGCCTGCTGTTGTTCTCCGATGTCCGCTCGCTCAAGGTCTAGAAAGTTGGAACGGCAGAGCGACACGATTTTCCATGGCTCTGGCTATATAATCAGACCATGAGCATGCCAGCGGCCAATGAAGACTGATGGAGTCGCGTTTCAGGGAGCGCACGGAGCCTACAGCGAGGAAGCCATCCGCCAGCACTTCGGGGCCAAGAGAGACACCGTCCCCTGCAGGACCATCTCTGAGGTGTTCAACTTGGTCGAGACGGGGGAGGTGAAGTACGGCGTGGTTCCCGTGGAGAACTCTACCGAGGGGAGCGTCAACGAGACCTACGACTCCCTCATAACGACTCCCACGAAGATAGCCGGCGAGATAGTGCTGAGGGTGGTCCACTGCCTCGTCGCCCTACCTTCGACGTCCATCAGCGACGTGAGGGTGGTCTATTCTCATCCTCAGGCGCTGGCCCAGTGCAGGGGATTCCTGGCCTCCATGGGTGCAGAGTTGAATGTCTCATATGATACGGCAGGCAGTGTAGAGATGATCAGAGACGACGGGAGAAGAGACGCGGCAGCGGTGGCCAGCAAGGCCGCGGCCCAGATCTACGGGATGAACGTGTTGAAGGAGGGGATTGAGGATAACGGGCGCAACTACACTAGGTTCCTGGTGATAACGACCGAGGAGAGCGAGAGGTCGCCGGAGAGCAAGACCTCCGTCATCTTCTCGGCGCCGCACACCCCGGGTTCGCTGTACGCTGCCCTCGAGGCTTTTGCGAGGCAGGGGGTCAACCTGACCAAGATCGAGTCCAGGCCCACCAGACAACGTCCATGGGAGTACTATTTCTTCTTGGACTTCGAGGGGCACCGGGACGCCGCGACCCAGAAGGAGGCGCTGCGTGACCTCGTCAAGAGGACCACATTCCTCAAGGTGCTCGGCTCGTACCCCAAGGCGAGAGTCGAACAAGCGAGTGGGGCCTGAAGGCACGAGCAGGTGTCAGATCGCAGCCGTCCGAGGTATGACCTGCATTCCAAACCATCAAAGGGAGCTTCTAGGGTTCTGCGCCTCTGGTTGGGCGAGACCACGGAATGGGCTCTTTGGCCCATGAGACGGGACCACCAGGGCGGGGACGAACAGGGACCGAACAGTGTACATCTTCGTGCACCAATTCATAAATAGGCCGGGGGTGGCGTTAAACCCGCGAGAAACTTGAAGAATGCCATTACACGGGCTGAACGCCCCGCCTACTGGACCGTGTTTGGCTTTTTCGGCTATAGCTGGTAAGAATCCTTTCCAGCTCTATCAACACTGGGGGATTCTAGTTCAATGAATAAGAGTGAATTTAGTGAAATCGTCGTAATCAAGTTCGGAGGGTCGGTGCTAGACGACGGCCAAGCTATCGGCCAGGCAGCCGCGCTCATAACCCGCATCCTCGGAAAGGGGGTCGGGGTGGTCGTGGTGGTCTCGGCGATGAAGGGGGTAACTGATAACCTCCTCACGCTCTCCAGGGGCGTCAACCCGAACATGGAGGCGTCCCTCGTGGACGAGCTCCTCTCGTCGGGGGAAAAGACCAGCGCCAGGCTCGTGGCGGCGTCCCTGGCCCAACACGGCCTCAGGCCAGTCGTGATAGACACTGACACCCCGGGCTGGCCGATCATCACCGACGACAGGCACCAGGATGCCAATCCCATCATGGATATCACTCGCCAGCGGAGCAGGGAGGCCCTGCTCCCAATAATCGAGCGGGGTGAAATCCCCATCGTGTGCGGGTTCCTTGGCCGGACTACGACAGGGAAGGTGACCACCCTCGGGCGAGGCGGAAGCGACACCACCGCGGTCCTGCTGGGAAACTGCCTCGGCTCGAGAGAGGTCGTGCTCATCAAGGACGTCGACGGTGTCTTCTCAAGCGACCCCGGGAAGGTGAAGAACCCCCGGCTGATCGAGAGCCTGAACGGCGAAGAGGCCGAACTACTCGCGGCAGGCGGGGCGAAGTTCCTCCACTTGAAGGCCCTGAGCTACCAGACGCCGGGACTCAAAATCAGGGTGACCAGCCTGCAGAAGCTCGACGCCGGGACGGTCATCGAGGGGGACATCCCAGAGACCAAGGTGGAGGTCGCACATGTGGAGACCTCGATGGTGACCATCGTCGGAGTAGACCCCACCCGCATCGAGTCTGTCCTGGCGATTGTCAACACGATAAGGGAGTGCAACGCGAGAATACTTGCTCTCTCACTCGAGCCTGCCTCGGTGATTTTCTACGTCTGCGGAGGCCAAGAGGTGCTCGACCGTGTCCATCATGTCCTCGTCGGAGAGAAGATAGGCAAAGCGGTGTCGTCCTTCGACGGCCTGGCCATGATTTCAATCCGAGGGAAGGCGCTAGAGACCCAGCCGGGAATAGTTCAGCGGGTGACCCAGCCGCTGGCGAGGTCGGGCATCAACCTGTTCGGCATCGTCACAATCCAGTCGTCGGTCCGGATGTTCGTGTCAGCGGACCAGGCCCAGCGGGCGTCCAAGCTGGTCAAGGAAGCGATGATGGTGGGGGAGCAATGACCAAGCTCAGGGCTGCGCTGCTGGGGTCGACCGGAGCAGTAGGCCAGAGGTATCTCGCGATGCTGAGCCGCCACCCCACCATCGAACTCGACATACTAATGGGAGGGGACTCAGCTGGCAGGGCCTACGGCGAAGCCGCACACTGGCTCAGCTCAGAGGACATACCGGAGAGGTTCGCGGACAGGAAGATACTCGCGACAGACCCACACAACGCCCAGGGGTGCGACGTCGTCTTCTCAGCGCTCCCCGCCGAAGCGGCCTCCACAGTCGAGCCAGAGTTCGCCAAGGCCGGCCTCACTGTGATAAGCGAAGCCAGCGCTCACAGGCTCGAGGAGGACGTCCCCCTAATGATCCCGGAAGTCAACCCGGACCACCTCGGGCTCCTGGGGTCCCAAAGGAAGAGGAGGGGGTGGAGCGGGTCCCTGGTCACGACCCCCAACTGTACCGTCACCGGACTAGCCATGGTCCTCAAGCCTCTGTCGGACTCCTTCGTACTGAGACGCGCCATCGTGACGACAATGCAGGCGGTCTCGGGGGCTGGCTTTCCCGGCGTTCCTTCTCTGTTAATCACCGAGAACGTCATACCGTACATCAGAGGCGAGGAAGAGAAGGTAGCCGACGAGTCTAGGAAGATTCTGGGGGCCCGGGAGGAAGGCAGGGTTCGCAGCGCCGACTTGCAGATCGCGATTTCATGCAACAGGGTCCCGGTCATCGACGGCCACGTCGAGACGCTGTACGCTGAGCTTGGCAGGGACCTCGAACCTGAAGACGCGGTGGACTGCCTGAACCGGTTCCGTGGCGAGCCTCAAGAGCTGGGTCTCCCCTCGGCACCAGGGCAGCCGGTCATCGTAAGGCCGGAGCCCGACAGGCCCCAGCCGCGCCTGGACCGACTCTCGGGCTCGGTCCCAGGCATGAGCGTGGTCGTGGGGAGGGTACGGAAGGGCCTCAGCCGCGACTCGATTCAACTAACGCTCGTTTCTCACAACACAATCAGAGGCGCCGCAGGCACAGCGGTGCTCACGGCCGAACTGATGCATAGCAAGGGGCAGCTGGGGCGCTAGGGGTTGGTCTCAGGCAAGGCGTTCAGGACTTCGAGGATCGTCGACCGAGGCAGGATGCTCTGTGTCCCCATGGACCACTCTATCACCAACGGTCCCATCAAGGGCCTCGAGGAGCCGGAGCTAACGATAAAATCGGTCGCCGAGGGGGGCGCGACCGCTTTCCTGGCCCACAAAGGCGTCCTGAAGGCCCTGAAGGAGGCGCCCTCCATAGTAATGATACTCCAGCTTTCTGCGAGTACTGCCTTCGGACCAGCTCCCAACCGGAAGGTGTTGGTATCATCCGTAGCGGAGGGTGTCAGGCTTGGAGCCGACGCCGTTTCCGTCCACATCAACATCGGTGCCAGGGAGGAGCCCGAGATGCTGGTTCAGCTCGGTGCGGTGGCGGACGAGTGCGACGCCCTGCAAGTCCCACTCATAGCCATGATGTACCCACGCGGAGAAGGGATTAAGGACCCGAACGACCCCGACACCATCGCCCACGTGACCCGCATCGGCGCCGAAGCCGGGGCTGATATTGTCAAGACGGTTTACACCGGAAGCACCGAGACGTTCAGGCAGGTCGTCAGGAAGTGCCCCGCCCCTGTGGTGCTTGCGGGGGGGTCGAAGGTCGACTCCGACAGGGCCCTGCTCGAGATGGCGGATTCGGTCATGAGGGCAGGGGCGATGGGGGTGACTTTCGGGAGGAATGTCTTCGGGCACGACAACCCTGTTGGCATTGTCAGGGCGCTGCGCGGGGTGGTAGTGGAAGGACTGTCCGTCGACAGCGCCATGGAGGCGCTCGACCATGCTGACTGAAGACAAAGCGCTACTCCTCCACGTCTCAGGCCCCGAAATCTCCGAGCGCCTCCTCAACGACGCCGTTGCAGCAGGGGTGCGAGGGCTGGTCACAGACGGCCCACTCTCAACAGCAGTCCCGTTGAACGGGCTCCCTGTCTTCGAGATCTCTGAAGGCGAAGGAGAGAACAAGGCGAGGTGGATTAAGGTCGCCGGGGGAAGCGATCTCGACAGGGCGGTGGCCGCCAGCACGTCGCGTCTGGCCTTCGTCGTCGTCGAGTGCTCTGACTGGAAGATCATCCCGTTGGAAAACCTCATCGCGGAATTCAGGCGCCGGGGACGCAGGCTCTACGCCTATGCCGACTCGAAGGAACAGATCGAGACCGCATTCGCCATCCTTGAGCGGGGGGTCGACGGCGTAGTCATCCCCCCTTCCTCTGTCGCCGAGGCCAGAGGGAACTCCGGCAGAACGACGAAGCTCGCCCTCGAACCTGCCGAGGTGACCAGGATAGTCGATGCGGGGGTCGGAGACCGCGCCTGCGTTGACACGACGTCGCAATTGGAGGTAGGGGAAGGAATGCTCGTCGGGAGCAAGGGTGGGTTCTTCTTCCTTGTGCACGGGGAGACGATACCATCGGAGTACATCGCCACCCGGCCATTCCGGGTGAACGCGGGTGCGGTGCACAGCTATACCCTGACCACAGACGGGAAGACGAGGTACCTGTCGGAAATTGAGCCTCCAGACAGGGTTACCATCGTGAGTAGCAGCGGGGCCAGCAGGGAAGCGTCGGTGGGGAGGGTCAAGATAGAGCGGCGGCCGCTGGTGCTCGTGGATGCTAGGTCAGGGACCGGTTCTGGGGCGGTGATACTCCAGAAAGCCGAGACAATCCGCCTGATGCGCCCAGGCGGGGATGCGGTCTCGGTGACCGAGCTCAAGATAGGTGACGTTGTCTTGGTTCACACCGAAACGGCCAGGGCTAGGCATTTCGGGGTAGAGGTGGACGAACATATCGACGAAAAGTAGGGCCCTGGAGCTCGTCGCGGCCCCCATGGAGGGTCGGACGACGATGGTGTGCACGTCCGTGCGGGCGAAGACCCCGGCCGAACAGAGGGTCAAAGCACAGAGAGCGTTCGACTCGGGGACAGATCTCGTCGAGTTCAGACTGGATTCGCTCAGGCCGTTCCCGTCAAAGGCACCGGAGCTCTCAGAATTCCTGGGTAGGGCGATACTCACCGTGAGGTCCAGGAGCGAAGGGGGATGCTTCGAGGGGAGGGAGCCAGACCGCTTGGACGCCATCAGAGTCGCCTGCGAACTGAGGCCCGCCTACGTCGACGTCGAGCTCCGGACACTCAAGGCAAATCCTGACATGGTCTCGGAGCTGGCAGGTCAGAAGCTCATCGTCTCATGGCACGACTGCCTCCGGACTCCTCCCAAGGCTCGCCTAGCTTCTATCCTCGCGGACGCACGGGCTTTCGGGGGCCTCGCCAAACTGGTCCCCACCGCCCGCCAGGCATCGGACAACCTCGCTGTCCTTTCCCTGTATGACGGTCAGCCTCCAGCACCGATAGCATTCTGCATGGGTGAAGCGGGCGTACTTTCGAGGGTCATGGCGATAGAACGGCGGACCCCCATCGCCTATGCTTCCCTCCCCGGGGAGCAGACAGCCCCTGGACAGCTCACCCTATCCAAACTCCTGACAGCGCGGAGGCGGCTGGGACACGACTGACCGGTACCTACTGCTGGGCGAGGATGTAGGCGAGTCGCCTTCTCCCAGCATGATGAACGCGGCCTTCGATGCCATGTGCATAGACGCGAAGTACGAAGCCATCAGCGTTCCGCCCTCTGGCCTGAGCGACGCCTTCAGGAGGCTCAGGGACAACGGGGTCAGGGGCCTGAATGTCACCATGCCCCACAAGGCGTCGATGGCGCATCTACTCGACTCGCTCGATGATGTCTCGGCCAGCGTTGGTGCGGTGAACACAGTGAACGCGGAGCGAGGGGGATACCGGGGGTACAACACCGACGTCGATGGAATCCTCGTGCCGCTCGCAGTCCGCAGCCTCTCGCCGTTCCGTCATGCCGTCGCCCTTGGGACCGGAGGCGCGGCCAGGGCTTTCTGCGCTGCCGTACATCGGACGGGGTCCCATTCGCTGACGTTCCTGTCGAGGAATCCCGAGAAGGCACAAGTCTTCCTGGATGGCCTGACGGCAGCTTTCCCGGCCATGGACCTGCAGGTTGCTTCGTACCGCGATGCCCGGTCCCAGCGCCCCGACCTGGTCTTCAACGCCTCGCCGGCCGGCTCAGGGGGGAGACCACTTCCAATCGAAGTAGCGTTCCTGCTGGATTCGAGACCCGTCGTGTTCGACGCGGTCTACTCTCCGGCGGAGACTGAGCTGACGCGACTAGCCTCGGCCAGAGGCTGCATGACCATCCACGGGCGTGAAATGCTCCTTGCCCAGGCCATCAAGGCGCTGGAGATATGGACGGGGAGGTCATGCCCCACAGAACCGGTGAGGGAAGCGCTCTTTGCCTCGCTGGAGGCGGCGACTTGATCGGGAGGGCCACCGCCATGGGCGCGGTGAGCGTAGTCAACGCGATAGCGAGCGGCCGCGGAGCCTCGCTCGCGGTAGACCTGCCCACGACCGCCAGAGTCACCATCCGCGAAGAGCGCGGTGGGTGGACGGAGTCGACCAACGGCAGCCCTGCCACTTCCACACTGCTTCAGCGGACGGTGAGGAATGCCATCAGGATTCTGGGGGAAAACCCAGAGAGATACTCAGGCAGGGTCGAGACCGAGACATCAGCCCCAGTGGGCGTAGGTCTCAAGACGTCTTCCTCCTCGTCGGTTGCGGCCGCCCTGGCGACCTTTTCCGCCTTCGGGAGACCTGACTATGAACCGAAGGAAGTCCTCGAGTGCAGCGTTTCGGCTTCCCTCGCCAGCGGGACAAGCATCACCGGGGCGATGGACGACGCGGCGGCATGCCTCCTAGGAGGCGGAGTTCTTACCAATAATCGTTCGAACCACATCGTCGCCACAGTCAGGCTGGGGACGCCTCTGGTCGTCCTCATCAGGGTCCCACATGACGGGAGCAGACGGGCTTCGGTCCGCACGGCTGAGATAAGGCGCTTCGCAAAGTTGGCGGATTCGGCCTTCGACCAGGCCATGCGGGGCGGAATCTGGAAGGCAATGATCCTGAACGGGCTGCTCTACAGCGCGATCTACGGCTATCCGAACTCCGATGCCTTTGAAGCACTGGAGAGCGGAGCCTTGGGCGCCGGTCTCTCGGGGACAGGCCCCGCCGTGGCTTGCGTGTTCGACGACGCCGCGAAAGCAGACAGGCTTGAGAGCAACTGGAAGGAGGACGGGGGCGTGACGATCAGGACCGAGACCTGCAACGGAGGGGCTACGATTGGTCACTAGGGCGACACTGGTCCCCCGCGGGCCGCTCGGCGGGAGCGTCAGGGTCCCTCCCAGCAAGAGCTACACCCACAGGTCCGTGCTCATGGCCAGCCTTTCGCCGGGGGAGAGCCTGGTCGAGAACCCCCTCCACTCCAGGGACACCATCGCCACCTTCGAGGCGTGCAGGGCTATGGGCGCCGAGGTTACAGACTCCGAGTCCGGGCTCGTCATAGCGGGGACAGAACCCAGGGCGGCGGCGAAGGAGGTGAACGTCGAGAACTCGGGGACGACATTGAGGTTCATGACTTCAGTCTTCGCCCTTCCCCTTCGAGGGAGAACTGTGCTCACGGGGGACGCGAGCGTTCGCCAGAGGCCGATGCAGGGTCTCCTCGATGCCCTCGTCCAGCTCGGGGCAGTAGCGAGCTCTGCCGCTGGGAACGGCTGCGCCCCCATCGTAGTCGGAGAGGGCGGGATGCGTGGAGGCCAGGCCAGGCTCCGTGGGGACGTTTCATCACAATTCGTCTCTTCGATCCTCATATCCGCGCCGCTGGCGAGAGAAGACTCACACCTGACGGTCATTGACCCGGTCTCGAGGCCCTACATCGACGCGACCCTGAAGCTCTCCGAGCTACACGGCATACACATCGAACGGGACGGCTATGGGAGCTTCGGAATTCATGCGGCCCAGCAGTACCGCCCCGCCGACTTCGTCGTCCCCGCCGACTTCAGCTCCGCAGCTTTCGTCATGGCCGCGGCCGCCCTGGCGGGGGGAAAGATTGAGCTCCTGGGTCTTGGGGGCGAGCTCCCTCAGGCCGACTCCGCGATCCTGAAGATACTCGGTGACCTCGGGGTAAGGGTCGAACGCAGGTCAGATTCTGTGGTCGTGAGCGCCCACGGCGACAGCCTCAAGGGAGGGTCTTTCTACCTGGGAGACTCTCCCGACCTGTTGCCCGTACTTGCCGCCTTAGCCCTGAGGTGCGAAGAGCCGCTGGCGATAGATGGGGTCGCTCACGCGCGTCTGAAAGAGACTGACAGGGTCAGCGTCCTGACGAAGGAACTCTCGAAGATAGGGGCGAGAATCGAAGAACGCCCCGACGGGATGACGATAACGAGGCCCCGCGAGTTCACCCGCTCTCATCTGGATGCCCACGACGACCACAGGATGTTCATGGCGCTCACTCTGGCATCACTTATCGTACCAGGGGGAGTCCCCGTGATTGGAGTGAAGAGCCTCGACGTGTCCTATCCCGGCTTCCTCTCTGACATGGAACAGATTGGCATCGGGGTTGCTTTGGATTGAGTGGCAACATCATTGGTGAAAGGTTCCTGTTGGTCACCTTCGGCGAAAGCCATGGGAGGGTGGTCGGTGCAGTCCTGGACGGATGCCCCGCGGGCCTGGCCCTGAAGGAAGACGATATCCAGTCGGAGCTCGACTTAAGAAGACCGGGCCAGTCGATAGTCACCACCCAGAGGAAGGAAGAGGACAGGGTGGAGATAATGTCAGGGGTCTTCAACGGCCGCACCACCGGCGCCCCAATAATGATGCTCATCAGGAACGGGGACAAGGACTCGAGACCCTATGACGCGATGGTGAACTCCCCCCGCCCGGGCCACGCGGACCTGGTCGCGAAGATGAAGTACGGAGGGTTCAATGACTACCGGGGAGGAGGAAGGTTCTCCGGCAGGATCACGGCGTCCTTCGTGATGGGCGGAGCCGTGGCGAGGAAACTCCTGCACGAGGTGCTGGGTGTGGAGATCGTCGCCTACTCGCTAGAGATAGGCGGAATCCGCGCCGAGGGATTCGACTTGGACACCGCCAGGAAGAACCGGTACAAGAACGAGGCCCGTGCCCCCACGGCAGAAGCCGCGGACCTGATGAAGAAGAAGATAATCGAGGCTCGCGGGGGAGGGAACAGCCTCGGTGGCATCGTCGAATGCGTAGTGCTCAACGTACCGCCAGGGCTCGGCGAGCCTGTGTTCGCATCTCTGGACTCTGACCTCGCCCGGATGGCGCTCTCGATACCCGCCGTCAAGGGAGTTGAATTCGGCTCCGGCTTCGCTTCGGCCAGACTCAAGGGGACTGAGAACAACGACGAGTACTACTTCCAAGGTGACAAAATCATGACGAAGACGAACAACGCCGGAGGAATCCTTGGGGGGCTTTCGAGTGGGATGCCGATTGCGTACAGGGTTGCATTCAAACCTGCGTCGTCTGTCGCGTCTAAACAGACGACGGTCGATCTCGCCTCCAGGAAGGAAGTAGAGCTCGTAGTGCCCGGGCGCCACGACCCGACGGTCGTCCCCAGGGCGGTCCCAGTGGTCGAAGATGCGACGGCGCTCGTGCTCGCAGACCATGCTATCAGGGCAGGTATGATTCCACCGGTGCTCAGAGGACCATGACAGGGACGAAGCCGGAGGTAGGGATAGATGAGCTCCGTGTCAAGATAGCCGAGACCACCGTGGAAATCATCAGGCTTGCTGGCCGCAGAAACAACCTAGCACGCGAAGTAGGGAGGTTGAAGGCCATCGAATCCATCCCCATTGAGGACGACGCAGTAGAGGACTCGCTGCTCAGGGAGGTGACAGAGGAGTGCGATCGCGCCGGGGTGGATAGGAGCGCAGGACTGAAGATGCTCGCCCTGCTCCTCGCCGAGTCCAAGAAGGCCCAGGGGATACAGGCACTGCAGTCTGGCCCGAGCCCCATGTCAGTCTTCGCCAAAGCCGTCGAGTTGCAGAGGGGAGGGGTGAAGCTGATACGCCTAGACGTCGGTGAACCTGATTTCAGGCCGCCCCGGGCCGTCCTCAATGCATGTTCGGGAGCCATGTTCGGATTCAAGACGCACTACACCGAAGCGAGGGGTATCCCGGAACTCCTCTCGGCGCTCAGAGGCTATCTGCGAAGGAAGAGCGGCTTCGCAGCCACCGAGGACGAAATCGCGGTGACGCCCAGCGGCAGGTTCGCCGTATACGCAAGCCTCTCCGCTGTCGTGTCTGAAGGGGACAGCGCCATCGTCCCTGAGCCCAACTGGCCCGCCTACCGTGAAGTCCTGAAACACCTTGGTGCGAAGCCCATCGTCATCCACGGCAGGCTCGAGGACGGCTGGTCACTCTCAGCCGGCGAAGTAGAGCGTGCGATCCGCCCCAACACGAAGGCGATAATCCTGAGCTACCCCAACAACCCGACCGGGAAGGTGATATCCCAGGAGGCCTTCAGGGAGGTGGTCCAGGTCGCCGACGACCGCGGCCTCACGGTGGTCAGCGACGAGATATACAACGAGTACTCGTCGAAGCCCTGCCCGAGCGTCCTTCATACTCATACGGCCCCCAAGAAATTCGTGATGACTTCGTCCTTCTCGAAGGCCTGGGCGATGACCGGGTTCAGGATAGGCTATGTAGTCTCCAGCAAGGACATAATCGCCAGGGTCGCGAGCATGACATCATTGGTGCTTTCTTCGGTCCCCGAGTTCATCCAGCACGGGGCAATCAAGGCCCTCGACTCGGACACAGAGGTCAAGAAGAACGTGGCTGTGATGAATGACAGGGTCGAAGCCATCTCCAGGGAGTTGGACAGGATCGGCTCGCTGGAGTACGTGAAGCCCGATGGCGCCATGTACTTTTTCCCGAGGCTCAGGAAACCGGGACTGACAGGGGGTATGCTCGCGGAAAGCCTCCTCCAAAGGGGGGTCACCGTAACCCCTGGCGTAGCCTTCGGCTCCTACGAAGACTTCTTCCGCATTTCCCTGGGTCAACCCAAGGAGGTTATCCTCGAGGGAGTGAGGCGGATGGGCGACCTCCTCGCTTGAGGGTCGCCGTCCTGGGCTCCGCCGGAGCCATGGGTTCGTACTTCGTAGAGTACTTCCGACGCCTCGGCCACACAGTCGTAGGATCTGACGTCCGCCCAGGAGGACCTCGGCTCCGGGCCAGCGCTAACACCTCCAACCTCGGGGCCGTCAGACGGGCCGACCTCGTCCTCCTGGCCGTCCCTATCGGAGACACCCTGAGGGTCGCCATGGAGATCAAACCCGTCCTGAAGCACGGCTGCACGCTCGTCGAAATCACGTCGATCAAGGGGACGACGCTGACCCAACTTGAGAAGGTCGCGTCTGCCTGCGGCGCTCCTCTGCTCTCGCTCCACCCAATGTTCGGCCCGTCGTCTAGGTCGAAGGCGCCTAGGATGCTGGTGGTAGGCAGAAGCAGGGATCTGGAAGCCGCACGGCGGATTTTCAGGGGAGCGGAGCTGACCTTGGTCGCGCCGGAAGAGCACGACCGGCTGGTGGCATACGCGCTCTCGCTGGTACACCTCACAAGCATGGCCTTCGCGATGGCCGTAGCGAAGGGGCCTGGCCTGAAGACGTTCCAAAAGTCCGCCCCGCCTTTCGCTTCCACCCAGCTGGACCTCGTAAAGGCAGTCCTCCTGCAGGGCCCTGAGCTCTACTCCTACATCGACATCAAGAACAGATCCGTTGTGGATGCACTCTCCTCTATCATCGCCGAGCTGTCTGCTCTGAGAGCCGTCATCGAGAAGAAGGACTCGAGAGCCTTCGACAAGAAGTTCTCAAGACTCGTGCGCCAGTTCAGGCAATCTGATTTGGAGGCTTCCCTCGCCCGGGTCTACGCGGAACCCTAGGGAGACATCGTGGCGTGCTTCAGGGATCTGACGTAGGCTTCAATCCTGCCGAGCGCTTCGTCCTCGCCGCCCTCAATCGCCGCCACCCTGTCTACTATCGCGCTTCCTACAATGGCCGCGTCAGCCCCCGCCCCTATCACCGTTCTTACGTGCTCGGGCCTGGAGATGCCGAATCCTACTGCCAGGGGGACTTTCCCCTGTGTGAACCTCTTCGCGAACTTGACAAGCCTTATTGTGCTGTCCTTCAGTTGCTCCCTCGCCCCCGTGACTCCGATTACTGAAACCAGATAGAGGAAGCCTGACGTATTCGCGACTATTTTCTTCATGCGTTCCTCGCCGGTGGTGGGAGCGGCGAGAAGGACGGAGTCAATCCCTCTGGCCCGGGCAGCGCTCCCGAACTTTCGGGCCTCGTCCAGGGGGAGGTCGGGCACAATCACCCCGTCGACCCCGCTTCTGCGGGCAGCGTCGAGAAAGGCGGACGCTCCCCTTGAGAGTATCGGGTTGAAGTAGGTCATCACCACCACAGGGACGTCACGGGCCTTCTTCACCTCGGTCGCGATGCGAAGCACGTCGGCGGGCTTCGTGCCAGACCTGAGCGCCCTGACCCCTGCAGCCTGGACCGCCCTGCCATCCGCTATAGGGTCGGAGAACGGGATGCCCAACTCGATGATGTCCGCCCCGCCCTTCAGCACCGCCTCGGCGACATCTACCGAAGCCTGTGGGTCTGGGTCTCCGCCCATGACATAGGCGATGAGGGCTCCCCTGTCGACTGAATCGAACGTCTCCTGTATCCTGCTCAGAGCTCGAGCCCCGACCTCTTGCCGATGATCTGCACGTCCTTGTCCCCCCTCCCCGACAGAGTGACCGCCACACTCTCGTCAGGCTTCATTGAGGATGCCAGCTTCATCGCATACGCGACTGCGTGGGCGGACTCGAGTGCCGGAAGTATCCCCTCTTCCTTCGCCAGCGCGTGGAACGCCTTGACAGCCTCCTCGTCGCTGACCGTCACATAGGAGACCCGTTTGATGTCTTTCAGATAGGAGTGCTCAGGGCCGACCCCTGGGTAGTCCAACCCGGCAGCTACACTATGCGTCTGGCCTGTCTGTCCGTCTTCATCCTGCAGGAGATATGTCATCATACCGTGGACGACGCCTGTCCTTCCATAGGACAGGGTGGCCGCGTTGTGGTCCCTCCCGGTCCCGCCTGCCTCGACCCCATACAGGCGCACACCCTTCTCCCGCAAGAAGGGGTAGAACGTCCCCATCGAGTTGCTCCCTCCGCCGACGCAGGCGACCAGGGCGTCGGGGTGCGCTCCCTGGGTTGACACCGACTGCTTCGCAATCTCTCTGCCGATGACGCTTTGGAAGTCCCGGACCATTATCGGGTAGGGATGCGGCCCGACGACGGAGCCGATGAGGTAATACGTGTCTGTGAGATTGGTTACCCAGTCCCTGAGCGCCTCGTTGATAGCATCCTTGAGCGTCCGCGAGCCGGCATCGACAGGATGGACTTCTGTTCCGAGCAGCTTCATCCTGAATACGTTGAGCTTCTGTCTCTCCACGTCCTCCGTCCCCATGTAGACTTCTGACTCCAGGCCCAGAGCAGCGCAGGCCATCGCCGTGGCGACCCCATGCTGCCCCGCACCCGTCTCGGCGATGATTCTAGTCTTCCCCATCTTCTTCGCCAGCAGACCCTGTCCCAACGTGTTGTTGATCTTGTGCGCTCCTCCATGCAACAGGTCTTCGCGCTTCAGGTAGATCTTCGCCCCTCTGCCCTTCTTCGTCATATTGCCTGCGAAGTAAAGCGGGGTCGGTCTCCCGGCATAGTTCTTCAGGAGCCCGGCCAACTCGGACCTGAACTCATCGTCAGCCCTGAATCGTCGATATGACCTCTCCAACTCTTTTATGGCTGGCACGAGCGTCTCCGGGACATACTGCCCGCCGTATCTCCCGAACCTCCCTCTCTCAGGCAACTCGATGACTCCTCGCAGTGGCGATAAACGCCCTTACCTTGGACGGGTCCTTTACCCCTGGTGCCGCCTCGACCCCGGATGACACGTCGACGGCGTAGGGATTCACCCTCGAGATGGCTTCGGCGACGTTCTCAGGCTTCAGGCCTCCGGAGAGGATGAATGGCAGAGGGGCGACCACGTCCCTGAGCTTCCTGCACCCGTCCCAATCTGATACCCTGCCTGTCCCACCGGCTACCCCTTTCGCATAGGTGTCCACGAGCAGGGCGTCGTAGCCAGCGGTGCTTCCGGCTCCACCCCCATTGCCGTCCATCAGATGCGGCAGAATCAACTTCACTTTCAACTTCTCCTTCAGCGCGATGGAGTTTGGGACGCGACCGTAGAGCTGGATGACCGAAGGCCCAACCCGGCCGATTTTCTCGGCGTTCTGCTCAACCAACTCGGCCCGTGTGACCAAGACCGCGTCGACGAACGGGGGTACCCTCCTGATTAGGTCCCTTGCCTTTTCGATGGAAACATTCCTCGGAGACTCCTCGAAGCCGCTGACGAACCCCACCGCATCTGCGCCAGCCTCCACCACAAGGTCGACGTCTTCTTCCCTGGTCAGCCCGCAAATCTTGACTCTGGTCATGGTCCCGCCCTCGACAGGATCCTGAGGGCTCCTGCAGGGTCCCCGGACTTCATCAGTTCTGAACCTACCAGGAACCCGCCCGCCCCCAGGGCCACCAGAGACTCGATTTGGTCCCTGGTCCTGATGCCGCTCTCACAGATCACGGGCTTCGCAAAGGGCCCCTTGCGGAGAAGCCGTCTAGAGACGTCAAGGGAGACTGAAAGGTCGCTCAGGTTCCTGTTGTTTATCCCGACCACGTCCGCAGAGCTGGAAAGGGCGATGGCAAGCTCGTCTTCGTCGTGTACTTCGACCAAGGCCTCCATCCCCTTGGCGTGAACGCTGGCGAGCATGCGCTCCAGTCCTATTGCGGCACCCCCATCAGCGAAGACGCCGACAATCAGCAAGACTGCGTCGGCGCCTAGGCGGTCGGCTGCCGTCACCTGAAGCTCGTCCACGAAGATGTCCTTCATCAGGACAGGTATCCCTGCCGCCTGCTTGACAGTCAGGATGTAGTCCAGACGCCCATCGAAGTGTTCAGGCTCGGTCAGGACCGATATCCCCGACGCTCCGCCTTCCTCGTAGGTTTCGGCGACCTCTCTGACACTCTTCGGCTCAGTGAGCCTCCCATCAGCCGGCGAGCGGAACTTCACCTCGGCGATGATCGGGATCCTGCCTCCCCTCACGAGCGATCCCGCAAGACTGAGTCGCCTGCCTCTCTTTTCTACCATGACGTCATAGTAGCCGTTGGCTACTCGAGCCCTGGCCGACGTGACTAGCCGTGCTAGAAAGCTCTCATCTGATTGTTGCATAGGCCTCAATCCTCGAAACATCCCCGCCGCTCCCCTCGACGAGCCTCCTCAACCTGGCCAGGGCTTCGCCGCTGGCCAGCGACTCCCTGGCTAACTCGACCCCTTCGGGGAAGTCGTCCGCTCTTCCCGCGACAACCAGCGCAGCGGCGGAGTTCAGCAGCACCGTGTCAGTCAGGGATGTCGCCCTCCCGCCGCCTCCGAGTATTGATAGCACGACTTGGGCAGCCTCCTCCGCTCCGCCTACCTCACGGAGCTGCGTCCCACCCTCTCCGATTCCGAAGTCCGCCGGCGAGAGCTCGAGGGTCTCTATCTCGCCTTCCCTGAGCCAGGCGGCCAATGTCTTCCCTGACGTCGAGATTTCATCCATACCTTCCCGTGCATGAACGACCAGCGCTTCCTCGCACCCCAGCATCATCAGCACGACTGCCACCTTTTCCACCAGCTCCGGCGAGTACACGCCCACAAGCTGAGCGCTGGCGCCGGCGGGGTTGATGAGCGGGCCCATCAGGTTGAAGACCGTCCGCACTCCTAGTTCTCTCCTAATCGGAGCGACATACTTCATCGCTGGATGGAACGCCGGCGCGAACATGAAGCCGACCCCAAACTTCTCTATGCTCTCCTTCACCATTGCGGGCGACGCGCCCACGTTGTATCCTAGGCGCTCAAGGACGTCGGCACTGCCGCATTTGCTTGTGACAGACCTGTTGCCATGCTTGGCGACCGACGCCCCGGCTCCAGCCGCCACGAGGGCGGCGACCGTGCTGACATTGAATGTCTTGGCCCTGTCCCCACCAGTCCCGCAGGTATCCACCAGTCGACCATTGACTTGGGGGTCTATCCTGACGCTGTACCCCCTGAGCGTAGATGCAAATGAGGCAATCTCTTCGGGGGTCTCTCCCTTCCTCGCAAGGGCCACGAGGAATCCTCCCATCTGGGCCTGGGTCGCCTTCCCCTCGGCGATTTCTCTAGCCGTCCCTTCTACCTCGTCCCGGGTTAGTGGGGTCCCGCCGAGGATTTTCTGTATTGCCTGCTGAATCACACTTCTACCCCCTTCTCAATGAAATTCCTTACGATTTTCATGCCCTCGAGGGTCATTATCGACTCAGGGTGGAACTGCACCCCTTCGATTGGGTACCGCGAATGCCTCAAGCCCATGATCTCCGCGTCGTCGAGGGCTAGGGCCGTGACCCTCAGCTCGGCGGGAAGGCCCTCCTTCTGCACGGCCAACGAATGGTATCTGGTGGCCTGGAGCGGGCTGGCTACCCCCTGCAGCACCCCCTTGCCGTCGTGCACTATCCGACTGGTCTTCCCATGCATGATTTTCGGCGCGCGACCGATTTTGGCGCCGAACACTTGGCCGATCCCCTGATGCCCCAGACAGACCCCAAGGGTAGGCACATCTCTGCTGATTCCCCTCAGTACGCTGGCGCAGACGCCGAAGGAACGTTCGTCTGAGGGGTTCCCAGGTCCAGGCGAGACTATAATCCTCTCAGGGGAGAGCTTCTCGACTTCGTCGACGGTCACCCTGTCGTTCCTTAGGACGAGAGGCTCGCCCCCTAACGCCCCTACACATTGAGCCAGGTTGTAGACGAACGAGTCGTAGTTGTCCAGTATCAGGACCTTCATGCCTTCTCCGCCAGCTCCAGGGCTTTCAGTAGACCCCTGGCCTTCGCCCCGGTCTCATCCCACTCCTTCTCCGGGGACGAGTCGGCCACGATGCCCGCTCCAGCCTGTATGGAGCAGGTTCTGCCCCGGGAGACCAGGGTACGTATGGTAATCGCGAAGTCGGCGTTTCCATTGAAGGAGAAGTACCCGACTGCCCCGGCATAGGGACCTCGTGCAGACGATTCGAGCTGCTCGATTATCTCCATGGCCCTGACCTTGGGTGCTCCTGACACAGTCCCTGCGGGAAAGACCGCCCTCAGGGCGTCATACGAGTCGAGGCCCTCCTGCAGCTCGCCGACCACATGCGAGACCATATGCTGAACGTGGCTGAACCTCTCGACCGTCATGAATTCGGGGACTTTGACCGACCCATACTTCGAAATCTTCCCGACGTCGTTCCTAGCCAAATCTACGAGCATCACATGCTCGGCTTTCTCCTTTGGATCTTCGACGAGTTCTTTCGCGAGTCTGGCGTTCTCCTCGCTGTCAGCCAGCACAGGGCGCGTCCCTGCAATCGGATATGTCTCCACCCTTCGGTCTCCGATCCTGGCCAGCATTTCAGGGCTCGAGCCGATGATTTTCGTGTCTCCGAACTTGAGGAAGTACATGTATGGCGACGGATTGACTCGGCTCAGGGACTCGTAGAACGCTGACAGCTCCCCTTTGACATCTATATCGATACGCCTCGAGAGCACAGCCTGGAATATGTCGCCAGCAGAGATGTGTTCTTTCATCTGGAGGACTCCGTCCTCGAACTCGTCTCTGCTCATGGACAGTCTCGGCGCGGAGGCGGTGATTCCTATGCCTTCCTCTGCTCTCTTCGCAGTGGCGAGGACTTCATTCAACCTATTCTCCCCGAGGGTGTAATAGTATGTCTCCCCTCTCACGTGGTCGTAGACAACGCCGTCCCTGTAGATCCCAAACTGCAGGTCAGGAAACAGCGCCTGGTCTCCGCCTGGAATTCTCTCCCAGTATCTCACGGCGTCGTAGGAGATGTACCCGACGGCGCCTCCGATGAACCTGAAGAGGCCGCTGACAGAATTCGGGGGGACAATGCGCCTCAGCTCCTTTAGAGGGTCCGCTGTCTTGGTCCTCTCTTTCGACCCTGACTTGGTGTCGATCACCTCCAGCGCGCCTGACTTAGCTTCTACGAGAACCGAAGGCTCAAACCCGATGAAAGAGTACTCGGCCAGCTTCGAATGGTCGCTGGCAGACTCCAGCAAGAACGCGTTCTCGTATCTACTCAGAAACTTCGCGAAGAGCTCTCTCGGTGGCTGCCTGATGTCGAGCCTCTTGGCTGACAGTTCAAGCTCTGAGGCTGCGACGGCAGGGCCAAAAGTGACCACCCAAGTTTCTCTGTCAACTCTGCTCCCAAATGCTTATAGCGATTCGTGCTCAGAAATGTACACGGTTCCTAACCGCAGGAGCAAGCAGTGGAGCAGGCCCAGATGCCGCAGACTCCTAGAAGATTTTTCTCGACTTGAGCATGTCGAGGACCTCCCTGTTGCCTTCACTCAACTGCGCAGGAAGAGCGTCGAGGTCGAAGTATCCGGCCTTGTCGAAGTCACCACTAGGCGCTCCAACGTTCGGAACCTCTGCGCTGTACAGGAAACAAAGGTCCCAATGCCTGTCACCGTAGGACTGGACGTCAACGAGCTTCAGGGATGTCGGCGCTATCCCCAACTGCTCACTGGTCATCCTTAGAGCTGCCTGTCCGGGGTCTTCGCCGTAGTTTATCACGCCGCTGGGAAGGACCCAGTTCCCAGCCATACGTTCTGGCTTCTGCCTCCTGAGCAAAAGCAGCTGAACCCCTTTCCTCACCAACACAAACGAGGAGACGTGCACCACCTCGTCGGGCTGGGTACCGTCCTGCTGGGGCACGAGTCGTGCTCTCTTTGGAACACTGCTCATGAGGTCAGACTCCGCCCTGTCTGATTTAAGTCACTCGAGCACCTCTGGTCGGGAAAGGCACACAGCGGCTCGGCAGCCTCGCCAGAGGCCCCTCGTCCCTTTTGGGGCGTGCGTGGACTTGGCTCAACTGATGGCTTTCTTCAAGAGCGCGCGAATCTTCGCTTCATCGGGGGCTGTCAGCTCCTTCAACGCGAAGAAGTTCGGCCACACGCTACCTTCGTCAAGGTTCGTTTTGTCGCTGAAGCCCAACGGGGCATACCTAGTCTTGAACTTCTCCGCCGGTTGGAAGTGGCAAACGACATCGCCGTCTTCGTCGGCGTAGGCAGGCATCCCATACCACGTCCTTGGCGTGAGTGACGGCGCGCTGGCCTTGATGATTTCGTGGAGCCGCTTCGCCATGGACCGGTTGCGCTCCGACGTCCCGGCAATCTTCGCGAGCACCTCCCCTTCCCCGTCGGCCTTGCCTGCTTCCAGTTCCCGCGTTCGCTCTCGCATCGCGGCCTTTTCTTCCTCTGTGAATCCCTTCGGTCTCCTGCCTGGCGTCGGCACGCCTCAGGACCCTCTCTGGTACAACCGCATCACTCGCTCGAAGGCCGCCGCGGCCCGCGTATCTTTCTCAGGCTTCGCAAGTTAATCTCCACACCCAGTCGACCCCACGATGACGCATCTGAGCCCTCTGGCGCCGCAAACCCGCGCTTTTCAAACTCCGCCGTTACGGCAAAGAGTTCGTGAGCGCCTGCCCGGTTCCTGAGCACGAAGTTGGGTTGTGGCGTCCTCCACTCCGTAGCGTCAGGAAGGGTGGTGTCGGTAGATGAACCCTCCTATCGATCCGAGCAGCAACGAGGCGACGAACAACGGCCGGGAACGGGGATCAATATGAGGAGGTCCGGAAGTACGGGAGGAGCCTCGGCATCCCCGAATATCAGCTCGACTTCACTCCATCGGACTAGGGCCGCAAGGGTGCCAAGAGCGGAGGAGGCGCAGCAGCTCTTCCCGCAGCTCCTACACTAAGTTTGGTTCTCCAGAGCGGCCAGCCTCTCCAGCGCGTGCACGGTCCCTGATCTGAAATGGCCTTCGTTCCACTTCGACACGAGGCGAAAGGCCCCCTTGAATTTTACGTCCCACGCGGCGACCACCTGCCCTCCTTCCACCACTATAGTCTGCTTCCCAGTGAAAGGTCCCGACGTGTAGTTGATGGTGAGCAGTCGCTTGGCTTCATCCTTGGAGATGTCCGCCTCCCCAGACCCGCCGAATGCGAACTTCACCTTCGCGTGGACCACGGCACCGTTCTCGCCCACTACCTCGAGAGTCCGGGTTCCATGCCAGTACTTCGGAATCTCGTCGAGGGCTGACACCCTCTTCCATACTTCGGCGGCATCTGCCTCGAGCTTCTTTGTCTCTTCGAACCGCATGTCGAAGGCAGGTACTCCAGCGCATAGAAAAAGTGAGCGCGTCCCGCCGAACCAAAACACACCAATCGTGCGTGCCCTGACCGGCACGCGTGAAACTCGGCTCTTTTCCGATATGCTTGGCCGTCAAGGGCTTAGTCTTAGAGCTCCTACGAGAAGCTCAGCTTTGTCGCGCACGCCAGCGGACGGAGGGTCATCCATGCGAACTACGACGGGACAGAGTCGTCTGCTCTTCTGCGTCCCCCTATGGCGTATCCAAGAACGAGGCCGAGCAGTGCCCCTCCTACATGGGCCAACCAATCCACGGAGGCGAACAGAAAGCTGCTGACTATGAAGATGACTATGAACCAGGCGACGAGGATGAAGTCAACCCTCCTGTTTGTCGCCACGTTGAACGATATGACCCCAGCGAGGAGCCCGAAGATTCCACCAGACGCTCCGAAACTCGCCGCCTTCGGTCCGTTGGCCAGGCTCACAACGTTGCCTGCTACGGCCGTCGCAAGGAAGACTGCGTAATACTGGTTCTTGTTGTAAGCCAGCGTGAAGAAGCCGTCGAGCCAGACCAGCGCCATGGCGTTGAAACCCACGTCGAACAGGCCCGACCAGGTTGGAGGTGCGACGACCACCGAGGTGACAAGCTGCCATACCCATCCCCTAATAACAAGGCCATTGAATTGGAGGAGCAGGTAGGTCAAAGGCACGCCGTCCACACTCACAAACGCGAGCGCGGTCCCGACCGCGAGCCCCCCCACGACGGCGACGGTCAGGTTTCTTCCCTGTCTGGAGAGCTGCAAGAATGACCATCGCGCCTATGAATGCAGCGGAAATCTGTTTCGTCAGAGCGCAGCGTGGCCGGACCATGCAAGGCTCGGACGATCCTTAGGCTCGCCCCTCATTCACATATAATACTGCTACCCATCGAAACCAGACCATCGCGATGACACGGTCAGTAAGGCGGTTCTACTCTGAGAACGTGAAGAAGGAGTGGGCCAGGCTCGAATCCGACCCATACCACCGACTGGAATTTGACACTACGCTGGAATATCTCAGGAGGTACCTGCCGAAGAAGGGGCTGATACTGGACGCGGGCGGCGGGCCCGGCAGGTACACGATTGAACTGGCCAGGAAGGGCTACGATTTGGTCCTGCTCGACTACGTGCCTGAGAACCTCAGGTACGCCGAAAGGCGGATTAGGAGAGAGGGGCTTGGGGGAATAAAGGCGACCGAAGGGTCCATCGTAGACCTGACACGGTTCTCCGACGGTTCTTTCGACGCGGTGCTCTGCCTTGGCGGCCCGCTTTCTCACATAATGAAGCGCGGGGACAGGAGAAAGGCAGTGTCAGAGCTGGTCAGGGTCGCGAAGAAGCATTCGCCAATCTTCATCTCTGTGATGAGCCGGCTGGCCATGCTGGCTACGGAGCTGAAATACTTCCCGGCCGAGGTCCAGCTTCCGCTCTTCAAGAAGATACGCGACAACGGAGACTACCTCGGAGGCCGCGGTTTCACGGCGACCCACTTCTTCCTCCCCGAAGAACTGGGAAATGAAATCGAGGACGTCAAGAATGTCAAGATGCTGGCGATGGTGGGGCTCGAAGGGGTCGGTTCTGTCCACAAAGAAGAAGTGAACAGCCTGGCGAATGACCCACACAGGTGGAATATCTGGCTCGAGACCCATTACAAGACATGCACTCACCCTTCAGTCGTCGGGCTGAGCGAGCACATGCTCATGGTCTGCAGAAAGGGAGGCCGACCGGCAGCCGGGCTGTCCCTGCCTGGGCCTACGTGAATCCAGTCACTGGCTGGGGGAGGTACGGTTCTTCCAGGCGCCTCGTCTCCTCCTCGGTGAGCTTTACGTCGAGCGCCCCGACTATCTCTTCGAGATGCTCCACTCTAGAAGTGCCTATGATGGGAGCCGTCACTCCCTTCTCCAACAACCACGCAAGGGCAACCTAGTTAGGGGTAGCCCCCTTCTGCTTCGCGAGTTCCACCAGCCTCCCAACAATCTGGTCGTTCTGGGGTTTACCGACATAGCACGCGTGACCCATGGAACCCGGGCTGACCCGTTTGCTGTCCCCATCTCTGGTCACCAGCTTCCCGTTCTCAAAGTACCTCCCCGAGAGGATGCCTCCAGCCGTGGGACTCCAGGGGATAATGCCAATCCCCTCAGCCTTACAGAGGGGGATCATCTCCCTCTCCTCCTCACGGTAGAGGAGGTTGTAGAGGTCCTGCATGGTGACGAAGCGTGCGAACCCCTTCATGTCACTAGTATGGAGGGCCTTGGCGAACTGCCATGCCCACACGCTCGACGCCCCGATGTATCGCACCTTCCCCTGGCTGACCAGGTCAGTCAGCGTAGAGTGTCTCCTCGATGGGCGTCTCGTAGTCCCACCTGTGGATTTGGTAGAGATCAATGTAATCGGTCTTCAGCCTCCGGAGTGACTCCCCCACCTGCCACATGATGTGCGCCCTAGACAGGCCGTGCTGGTTGGGCCCCGGACCCATCTCCCCTCGGACCTTGGTAGCCAACACCGCGTCGTTCCGGCATCCGTCAAGGAATTCCCCGACTATCTCCTCGGACCTGCTGTTCGAGTACACATTTGCGGTGTCGTAGAAATTAATCCCAACGTCCCAGTCGCGCGCGAGCACTCGCTTCGCCGCCTCTCCTTCGACCCTCCAATCGTCTCCGGCTCCAAAGGACATGCACCCCAGGCAGATCCGAGACACCTTGAGGCCCGTCTGACCAGGTCTGACGTAATCCATGGTCAGAATCAGTGATTCGAGCTTATAGATATCCGTCGACGCGACGAAATTCTTGGTTGCCCACTATCTGAAGAGATTGGTCCGTGCCAGGTCGAGGACCTCGTCCCCGCGACCGTTGAGGACAGCCTTGACCATGTAGAGGGTCATCCCCCTGACCTCCTCGAGCTTCAGGCTCGGAGGGAGGGAGAGTTCCTGGCGGTTGACCACAACATCGAGGAGGGCGGGGCCTGGGTGTCGCAGCGCCTGCATCAGCATGGGCTCAACCTGCTCTGGGAGTTCTGCCCTCAGTCCGAGAATGCCGATCGCGTCGGCTAGCTTTGCGAGGTCCGGGTTGAGGAGGTCAGTGCCGTACTCCAGCATGCCTGAGGCCTTCATCTCGAGCTCAACGAAGGCGAGGGCGCCGTTGTTGAAGACCAGTACCTTCACCGGGAGATTCTGCTGCCTGAGGGTGAGCATGTCGCCCAGGAGCATCGAAAGCCCCCCGTCACCCGAGAAGGAAATCACTTGTTTCTTCGGGAACGCCTTCTGCGCCCCGATTGCCAGGGGGAGGGCTCCAGCCATCGAACCGTGCGAAAACGATCCCAGCAGTCTGCGCCTCCCGTTCATCTTCAGGTACCGCGCCGCCCAGATGGTAGGGGTCCCCACATCACACGTGAATATGGCATCATCGGCCGCTACCTCATCAGCTACCCTGGCGACGTACTGCGGGTGAATCGGAGTCTCCCCAGGCTTCCCCATCGCGAGGGAGTCAAGCTCGGCTCTGGTCTTCCGGTAATGGTCGATGCTCGCCTTCAGGTGACCGGCTCCTCCCCTGTTCGGAGAGATGAGGGGTTTAAGCCCGGCGAGGGTCGTCCTGACATCGCCCACCAGGCCGAGGTCGACCTTCGTCCTCCTGCCAATCTGACCTCCCCTCACGTCAACCTGAATCACCTTCGCACCGGGAGGGTAGAATTGCTGGTACGGGAAGTCAGTCCCCAACATGAGGAGGACGTCAGAGTCCATCATGGCGTAGTATCCAGACGAGAAACCCAGGAGCCCCGTCATCCCTACGTCGTAGGGGTTGTCATACTCGATGAACTCCTTCCCCCTCATGGCATGCACTATCGGGGCGTTCAGGGTCCCGGCGAGGTCAATCAGTTCGGAGTGGGCTCCCTCGCACCCTGCCCCCCCAAGTATTGTGACCTTCTTGCCAGCGTTGAGGATTTCAGCGGCCTTCCGGAGCTCTGCTGCGGAGGGGGATATCGACGGGGTGGGCCTCTCAAAGGACGGGACAGGCCGCTTGGCGGTCGAGTCAAGGAGGGCTACGTCCCCCGGAATCACCAACACAGACACGCCCCCTTCGGCGACTGCCGTCCGCATTGCAATCTCAAGCACCCTGCAAATCTGCTCGGGGTGGGAGACCAGCTCGCAGTACAGCGAGCATTCTTTGAACAGCAGCTCCGGATGGGTCTCTTGAAAGTATCCGCTGCCGATTTCCCTGCTCGGGATGTGGGACGCTATAGCAAGGACAGGCACCCGGTTCCTGTAGCAATCGTAGAGACCGTTTATCAGATGCATGTTCCCCGGTCCGCAGCTCCCAGCGCAGACCGCGAGCTTCCCTGTCAGGTGGGCCTCTGCGCCGGCGGCAAAGGCGGCGGTCTCCTCGTGGCGAACGCCGACCCACTCAATCTCGCCGCTCGTGGAGCGGATGGCGTTGACTATCCCGTTGAGAGAGTCTCCTACGACGCCGTACACCCGCTCCACCCTCTGCGAAATGAGCGAGTCAACAATGATGTCCGCCACTCTTCTTGCCATTGCCGCTCTCGTCCCGTCCAGAGCCATTTATGCCATTTGCGTCCCCTAATGATTTGACTCCGGCGGAGGCCCGCCGAACCCTGCAATAACCGGTGAAGCTTTTTGGCAGTCGCAGGACAGGGAAGGCTCTGAGAGACCATAACAGGCAGAGACCGTCTGGTGAAGGCGTCACCAGGGTGTCATGGAATCAGGTGGCCGCGTTCAGGCTCTCCAGACATCACCTTGGCGATAAGGCAAGCCGAAACAGCATGACGGCGATGCCGGGGAAGATGGGCGGGGCGCAGGCGCAGATTCTCTTGGCTGGCCAGATGTCTGTCGGGACGCGAGTCTGCGGGGTAACCCTTTCCGATTTGGATAGGGCCCTGTGGAATGACCGAACCCTAGTCAAAGCATGGTGCATGAGGCGGACAATGTTCCTTCTACCCTCTAGCGAGCTGGCACTCTTCGTCAGGGGGAGCGCGCTGCGGGCAGAGCGCGAAGTGAGGTGGGTGCTGTCCAAGGGAGTGCCGGCCCGGGAGCTCGAAAGGCTGGTCGAAGAGGTGCTGCAGGCGCTCAACGCTCCGATCACCCAGACAGCACTTGCCCGCGAAGTGGGGAAGTCGCTGGGGCTCAGGGTGACATACGGGCGGGGAGGCGGCTGGGGGGGTAGGCGAAGGATCCCACACATCAGAGTGGGTCCTTTGGCCCTCCCGTCCACCTACCTCCTGCACCTCGCAGGGGCACGCGGGGTCTACTGCTCCGGGCCCAATGCGGGCACAGAATCGACATTCGTCCGCGCTGACAAATGGGTCCCCCACTGGAAGGACGTGAATCAAAGGGAGGCTGAAAGAGAGTTGGTCATCAGGTACCTCGGAGCCTACGGACCCGCCAGCGCGTCTGATTTTGCCACCTGGACGGGGATGACGGCGAGAGATGCCAAGAGAGTCTGGTCGTCAGCTGAGGGAGAGATGGCAGAGGTGGACGTCGAGGGGGAGAGCGGTATGGTGCTCTGGGAAGACCTGTCTGAACTCTCCAGCGCCTCACTCGATGGGCCAACGGTGAAGCTACTTCCCTTCTTCGATTCCTTCCTCCTGGGGCACAGGTCCCATAGGAACATAGTCGGGCCGGCCGAACACAGACGCGTCTACAGGCAGGCGGGGTGGGTCTCTCCTGTGCTCCTCGTCAACGGTCGGGCCGCGGGAGTATGGTCCCACGTCAGGAAGGGCAGGGGACTCAAAATCGCCATAAGGCCGTTCGCCAGGCTGCCGAATCGTATCGCATCGATGGCTTATGAAGAGGCGGGAGAATTGGGGCGGTTCTTAGGATGCACCAACGTGGCTACGGAGCTGCCCTGATGCCCACAGTGTAGATTCAAACACAGGCGCCGTATTCCAACCACGCGCTTGGGCTAGCACGCGTCAAACCTACAGGCGGCGCCAAGGCGCTCCCTTATAGTGGCGTGACCTTCGACAAATGGGATGAGCTCCGGCTTCCGGCATCCCCAGTCCTTCTTCGGGCCGCTGACTGGGAAGACCTCCACGTTCCTGCTGGAGAGTAGGCAGGACAACCTCGCATTCGCTCGGGCCATCGTGGGGCTGATGAGGGCTTCAGGGGGAGCGTGCACCGTCATGGACCTCGATGCTTTCTACTCCTCCCACGCTGACGTGGTCTTCGCACCTACATCAGTCGGAGACAGCTCGTGGACACTGAGGGTACCTCCCCCTGGCTCTGACATCGAAGCCGAGGTGTCTCAGCTCTTCGGCGCCTCCCAGAGTATCCTGATTTTGGACAGCCTCAACACGCTCTATCACCTGTTCTCCCTAGATGATGGCAGCTCCCGCGGCAGGAGGCTGGGGTTCGTGCTGGCGAGCCTGTCCTACCTGGCAAGGACGAATTCCAAATCAGTAATCCTGTGCATGTACAGACGTGAGGGCTTCGGGAGGCCCGGGACCACTCGGTCGATTTCTGGGCTTTCGGACATAACTGCGTCTGTAGAGGTTAGAGAATCTGAGCTGACGGTTAGGGCAGACAGAGGTTCGGTCTGGCCGGGCGGATTGTTCTCTACCCGAATCCCTTGAGGATCGCGAGGTTGAACCCTATGAACAGCGAAACTATGAGCAGCAGCAGCGCGATGCCGAGATAGAAGTTGACGGCCCTGGACCTGACCGTCTGCCTCCCGCTCATGTAGGTGAGGTAGATGCCAGCTCCTCCCATGGCGATCACCATGGCGTCGACCACGGCTTCGGGCACCGTCTCATTCGAGCCGCTGGGGTAGGGAATCAATGTCTCATTGGGCACCGGGTAGGTGATTGCACTGACGAACCCTGCCATGAGACCGACCAGGACGATGACGTAGAGCAATTGGATGAGCCCTCCCCCTCTGGTCGCGGAGGACAAGGTGCCCACTAGACGGTCCTTCAGGGCACCGACGCTCTTCCTGTACGCCGACTGAATTGCTTGTCTGATCATCTAACTATCACGCAGGGCTTCTGCTACCTCTTTTGCCCATGGGCCCGTCTGGACGTTGCGTATAACGTTATCCAAGTAGTCTTCCCAACTAATCCCCCCATAGGCTTTCGTCCACTGAGGAAATGCCGCCTCCAACCTCTTTTTCGCACCAGCGTGACGCTGGCAGAGGCTTTCCTGTCCCGGCTTGCCACAGATGGCGCACTTCATGACTTCCTCCGTCCAGGGCAGCTAGGGTTGACACAGAGCTTCCAGGGCCGCCTCCCCCATGAGATGTACACCACAGGCCAGGAGCACTTCACACACGGCTTCGCAACCGGCCTGATGGTCCCTCTTTGGGGAAGCGGGGCAGACGCACTGCACCCCGAAGAGTAGTTCGAACAGCCTGCGAACCTCTTCTTTGTGGTCCTTGAGCGCACGACCCTGAGGCGTCCGCTCTTACAGACCGGGCACTTCCCCAGCTCCCCCAACCTGGCCGCCTCAGCAACTAGTGTTCCATCTATTTCCTTCCCCACCTCTTCCTCGTTTGCGAGGAGCTTTGCGAGCTGCTCTGATACTGTGCGTATCGTCTCCCTGACGATGCCTGACTCTCTTTCAGTCCCATCCTCGACACCCTCGAGCCTCTCCTCGACTTGCCGGGTGAGATCGGTGCTCACCACCGAGGGAGCATACTTCTCCATGGCCTCAACCACCGCAAACCCGAGGTCCGTCACCTCCAGGTTCTCCCCTGAGGCGTAGCCCCTGGACAGCAGGGTCGAGATTATGTCCGCCCTGGTCGCCTTCGTTCCGATGCCTTCGTTCTCCATCTTCTCAAGTAGGCTGCCCTGGTTGTACCTCGGTGGCCTCTGTTCGAATTTCTCTGCGACGGTCACCTTGACGATCTCCACCCTGTCTCCTTCTGATACTGGGGGTGGTTCTATATCCCTGCGTCCTGCGTAGCTGCCGTAATACTCCATCCACCCAGGAAATGCTGTCCTGCTCCCCACGGTCCTGAACCGGTGCCCTTCAGCCTCCAATGAAACTTCGACCAGCTCCCTCACTGCCGGCGGCCCGAACCCAGCGAGGAATCTCCTGACGATGAGGTCGAACAGTGAGGCTGTCTGGGCGTCAAGATGCCTCAGGGGCCGCCCCCCGGTGGGGTGTATGGCGGGGTGTGCAGGGTCCGATTTTGTCCCCTGGACGGTTCTGGCGCCCGATTTCGTTATCTTTTCGGCGGCGCGGGAATACGCTGGCATCTTTCCGATGCCGCCGAGTATCCTCCTGAGGTCCAGAGAGATAGGCAACATCTGACTGTTGGTTCGCGGGTAGGAAATCAAGGCAGCCAGGTACAGGCTCTCGGCTATCCGGAGGGTCCTGCTCGGAGGGACTCTGAGAACCCTATATGCCTCCCGTTGGAGGTCTCCGAGACTGAAGGGCGTCGGCGGGCTCACCCGGGCCGTGCTCCTCCGTACCATTGTGACCAGCGCCGTGCCGCCACGACACGCCATGCGGATCTCCTCAGCCTTCGCCTTCGTCTTGACCTTCTCTTCGGCGTACCCAGCCGAGAACTCTTTGCCGTCTTTCTGAAAGGACCCTGTCACCTTCCAGCAGGGGGTGGGGACAAACTCGCGTATCTCCCGCTCCCTCTTCGCCAGGAATCCTAGGGTGGGCCCCTGGACCCTGCCGACGCTCACCGTCCTGTATCTGCGTCCCGAGCCGAGGGGGGACTGCGAAAGCGCCCTGGACAGATTGACCCCCCACAGAAAGTCAATCACATGCCTAGCCCGTCCGGCTCTCGCAAGCCCATCGGTTGTCGGGGACTCCAACTCGCTGAAGGACTTCCTCAGATCCTCTTCTGTCAGTGTCGAGAACCTCGCCCTGAGCGCCGCCTTCTCATTTCCTCCACAAGCGTATCTCAACAGGTTGAATCCAATGGTCTCCCCTTCTACGTCGAGGTCGCAGGCGTTGACGAATCTAGCTGCCCCCGCTGCGAGCTCCCTTATTGCCGCGATGCGTCTCTTTGCTGTCGCGCCTTCTTTGTCCACCTCGTTCAATGGGTACCACTCCACATCGAAGACAGGATAGACGGTCCTTTCCCCTGACGGGTCGGACACGCCGTAGAGGTGCCCCTGGGCGGAGCAGACAACGAACTCCTCTTCTCCCTTCACGAACCTGAACACGGACGTCCCCTCCACCTGCGAGACGGCGCTCTTCCCATTCGAAAGTGCGTCGGCTACCCTCCTCGCCGCATCGGGTTTCTCGCAGATGACTAACGTGTAGCCGTCTACTACCATGGTATTTCCAGAAGCGCGGATCTGAGAACCCCTGACCATCAACCTTAGTTAGTCGAAGGAGCCGTCAATCTTCCTGACTTCGACCTGGAACCTGCTCGGGGCGAGCTTGACGCCGCACTTCCTGCACCGATAGTCCGCTGCCTTCAACACGTCGCCTGGCGAACGCAGGTCAAACCCGGAGTACAGCGGGGCGCCACAGGAACTGCAAACAATCTCATACGTCAACGTCTAAGCCAGTTCGGCGCGGACATTTAGGCGTATGCGCGGCCAGTAAATCCGAGGCTCCTGAGGTAGACATCTTCTTCCATCCTTACTGCGAACCTCCTCGGACCGTACTCAGATCCCTTCTGCAGGGCCTTCTTCAGCCCCCTGACCAGCACGATTGGCGTGGACTCGTCCGACTCGCCCATCAGCACCTCGGCGGCTGAACTCAGGTCGTCGGCCACCGCCTGAGCGGTGACCTTGAGCACGTTGCCGAAGAGGTCCCTCATCCCTCTCATATCCTGGACCGCTTCTATCCCAGAGGCCCCTATCGCCACACCCGTGGTCCCCTTTCGCGTGGGAGAGAGCCTGCTGTCGCAAATCACAACGCCCACGGAGACGCCTCTGGAAAACATCAGGGCCTCTCTGATCATCTGGGCGGCGACATCGGCTCGTCTGGGGTAGAGGATTACCGCCCCGTGCTTGACGTTCGACTTGTCTATGCCCGCGTTGGGGGTCAGGAGCCCCTCTCTGCTGGCTAGGAGGAACCCTGGGATTCCGCCTATCACACGATCGGACTCCCGGAGGACAAGCTCGCAGAGCCTCGGGTCCATATGGTGCTCCGCCGCCAGCGTCTTTGCCCTGGCCCCTGCCTTCACGCTCTGGAGTCTGACCACCCTCCCTTCTGACATGGCGACGAACTTGCTTGAGATGACGAGCACGTCGCCGTCTCTTAGCCCAGCGCCAACTTTGTGTTCGATGAGTGCGACGAGGTCGAACTTCGCGCCCTTTGCAGGGACCCGCACCGGGCGCAGGGTGAGCAACGATTTCCACCAGGACGTCGCCCACTTAAATAATGTCGGGATATGTTCAAAGCTGTGCCCAAGACCACCCAGCTCTTCGGCTACCATTCGACACACGCGACGCTCACAGAGTTCGCCGGTTACGAGATGCCTCTCTGGTACACCACCACCGCCGCGGAGCACATGGCAGTCAGAAACACGTCGGGGATCTTCGACGTCTCCCACATGGGGAGGTTCAGCGTAGAGGGTCCGAAGGCCACAGGCTTCCTGGAGAGCTTGGTCCCGACCGCGGTGAAGGCTCAGCCACCAGGGAAGGCATTCTACACGCTCCTTCTGAATACGAAAGGCGGGATAATGGACGACCTGATCATCGAGAAGCTCGGGGAGGACGCGTATATGGTGGTGGTCAACGCCGCCAACGCCAAGGCAGACATGGACCACATGCTCGCCAACTCCCCCAAGGGCCTGGACGTCGTCGACGTGACGGACTCCACAGCCATGATCGCAGTGCAGGGCCCAGGCGCCATCGCCTCCCTTCAACGCCTGACTGACCTAGACCTGGGCCAGCTCAAGCGGTTCAGGTGCGCCGAGGCCAGGGTGGCGGGCGAGAATGCGCTGATTTCGAGGACCGGGTATACAGGCGAGGACGGGTTTGAAGTGACCGTCTACGATGCGACCAGCGAGCACCCTGATGGGGTGATGAAGCTCTGGGAGAAGCTCGCGGAGACCTCGACGCCCTGCGGCCTAGGCGCCAGAGACTCTCTGAGGCTCGAAGCAGGCTTCCCACTCCACGGCGCCGACATAAATCAAGCCACGAATCCATTCGAGGCGGACCTCGCATGGGTAATCACTGCAGGAAAGCGAGGTTTCATAGGCTCGGAGGTCATAGAAGCGTCCGCGGCCCAACTTCCCTCCAGGGTCAGGCGAGGGCTGGTGCTGGACTCGGGCATCCCCAGGCATGGCTTCGAAGTGACAGGTGACGCCGGCGCGGTGGGCGTGGTAACAAGCGGCACCTTCTCTCCCATCCTTCGGAGAGGGATCGCGCTCTGCTATCTTGCGTACGCGGGTTCCGAACCCGGCTCAACGATCGGCGTGACGATCAGGGGGGTCAACCAGTCGGGAACGGTCACGAAACCCCCATTCTATGAAGAACGGCTGTACGGATGGAAGAGACAGAAGGGTAATTAGCTACATAGTGCGGCGCGGTCCCGATGGAGATTCGGGGCTATCAGGTTCCAGACGACTTGATGTACACGAAGGAGCACGAGTGGGCCAGGGAGGAGGGAGAGGTGATAAGAGTCGGGATTACTGACTACGCGGCAAAGACCCTCAACGATGTTGTCTACGTCAGCGCGCCAAAGGTGAACGTCACCATCGAGCAGTCGAAGCCAATGGGGGCCGTGGAATCCATCAAGGCCGTGTCCGAGGTCTACGCCCCCTTCTCAGGCAAAGTGTTGGAAACCAACCACGACCTCGATTCCCACCCTGAGCTGATTAACAAGTCCCCTTACATGGAAGGGTGGTTGATAATGGTCGCGCCGTCGAACCTGCCTGCCGAGCGAAAGTCTCTCCTTGATGCGAAGGCCTATGCTGCCTTCCTGGAAACCCTACTCCAGAAGTAGCCAAAAGAGCACGGTTAAAATAGCCCGGAGAAAGTTGGGATTAAGACTTGGGCGCATTCGACACCCTACGGTCTTCCATCAAGCGGCCAACCCTTTCGCGCCGGTCCGTCATGCTGACGATGGCGCTCGCGATAGTCTTCTCCATCGCCGTCTTGATGAGGTCCTACGCAGCGAAGTATGGTTTCTACCTCAACGAGTTCGACCCCTACTATGACTACTACGCGGCCCAACACATCGTGAACCTTGCCCACGAAGAGGGATTATACGCGGCTTTCTTCGCTAACCCGGCCGGGTGCGGCCCGACGGTCCTCACAAGTTGCCACAACCTGCAGGGCTACTTTTTCTGGCACGACATCCAGACATGGTTCCCCGTCGGGCGGAACGTGGCCGCGACTTCCCAGGACGGGCTCCAGATTGCCGGCGCGATGATTTACCTGCTGGTTCATGACATCTTCGGCGTCCCAATAACCCTCTATGACCTCCTGATCGTCCTGCCTGTACTCTTCGGGGCTCTGACTTCGGTCCTATTCTATTTCGTGGTGAAGAAGATAGCCGGTGACGCGGCGGGTCTGTTCGCCGCACTCGTCTTCGCCGTTTCGCCCCCGCTCATCGAAAGAGGGAACCTAGGATGGTTCAAGTCAGAGCCACTCACCATACTCCTTTTCGTGGCGGCGAGCTACATGCTGCTCACAGCATTCGACAAAGGGAGGCCCGCGAGAGGACGAGTCCTCCGCGCCCTCGCGGGTGGGATCATGATGGGGTACGGCAACACCGCATGGGGAGGTGGGAACTACTTCACCGCGGCGTTCGGCGTCGTCTTCCTCATCCTCCCATTCTTGAACATGGATCTCACCGGTTACTCGCCTGCGATTGTCACTTTCGCGTCAGCCACCCTGTTCATGAGCGCCGTCTTTCCCTTCCCCGGCGTCCATCTGATCACCGACCCTATAGGCCTCGCGATGATCGGAGGGACCGTGTTCTTCCTGATCTCACAATGGGTCAAGACTTGGGCGAAGCCCACGGAATTCAGGCCTACCCTCTTCAAACTACTTTTCGGTTTCGGGCTCGGCGGGCTCGCCCTGTTGAGCTTCGGCCTGGTGGGAGGGCTGTCTCTACGATATCTCACCGTCTTGTATCCAGGGATAGTCGCGACAGGCACAACCGCTTCTGACGAACTCGTGAAGTCCGTCGCAGAACAAGTAGTGCCCACTGGAGCCGACTACTTCACTTCCTACGCGATTCTCATGTCCTTTGGGATAGTGGGGGCTCTGGTGGCCTTCAAACGCAAAGGTATTCCAATGATCTACGCCCTTGTATTCGGCTTGACGGGCCTCTACTTCTCGGCCTCCTTCTCTCGCTTGCTAGTCTACTCTTCTCTCGCGCTGGGGATATTGGGGGGAATCGGTTTCGCCGAACTCGCTTTCGCTCTGGTCAAACCAAGTACGACTGCCCTGGTCAAGAAGAAACAGGTGCCAACCTCACGCAACGAGATGAAGGTGGTCTTCTCAATAGCGGTCATAGCGCTGCTCGTTCTTCCGGCCGGGACCTATTGGATCCCTAACCCTGTCCAGTGCACCTCTAGCGGGCAGCTCTTCTGCGACAACAGTCCGGCCGACTCAGGGGTGAGCATCACCAACGGGGCGACCATCTACTCTCGAGTCGGGTTCCCTGACTGGATAGACACCCTCCAGTGGATGAGACAAAACACGCCGACCAACTCCGTCATCATCGCCTGGTGGGACTACGGCTACTGGATTACTGTCATGGGCAACAGGACCACTTTGATAGATAACGCCACGATTAACAGCTCCAGGATTGCGCAGGTGGGACGACTGTTAATGTCAAACGCCACGCAGGCAGCGGCCATGGCTCAGAGTATGACCGACGGTCGGCCGACCTACGTAGCCATTTTCGTTACGGGCAGCATAATGCCTGTCTCATCGTCCACAACTGGCACCTCCTACTACTACATACTGCAGGTACCGAGCGGAGGCGGGTTCACGCCGGGCGGCGGAGACGAGAGTAAGAAACAATGGTTCATACGCATTGGCGGGCTGAACGAGTCCAACTACCTAGAGTGTCCCACTGCAGGCGCCGCACCTTGCACTGGCGTCGACGACTTCAACTTGACCCCCTACGGCGCCGAAAACTCACTCTTCGGCCAATTCCTCCCGTTCAGGTACACGGGGTGGCTCGTCCCATCGTCGTCGAACACTGGCACCGTCTGCGCTAGCTTGTTCTATTGCTCGTTCTCTACGACGTACCAGCAGGCGAGCAATGGCGCTCCTCCCTACCAGGCATTCGCATATCCCGGTACTCTCACCTATCCTTCTAACAGCACTGGTCCGTTCAGGCTCGCGTACATATCACCCAGCTTTTCACTTGCCCAACAGGGCATCTCGGGGACCTCTGCAGGCAACCCATGCCCAGGTGACACGTCTCTCCAGTGCTTCAATACGATTCTGGTATATCAGCTGGTTCCAGGCAACTACACTGCCTGAGTCCTCTCTCGTCCCACTTCAGCTATGCTCGGCAGGATAGATCGTAGTACGGCGGGTTCGTGTTCAGGGGGCGGATTTTGGGTTTTCAGGTGCTCGCGGCCGCCGTCGGGCTTTGAGGCTGTCCATCTTCGTAAGCCAGGGGACTTCGATACCTCGCGTACCTGTCGTCGGGCGAATAGCGGGCGGGATGGACCGTGATGGTCTTCGTCCCGCAACTGGGGCAACTCTCAGCCAGCGTGTATCTGCCGCACTGAGTGCACTTCAGCATCAGACCCTTCAAGACGACCCGCCATGCTTCCTCGATATCTCGCGTTTGAAGCCGAACGCGTCGTGTTTCCCCACGCCGCCCTTAATCTTCTCAAGGACTGCGTCCATCGCCTTCTCGGCCTGTTTGTAGTCGTCGGCCGTTATCCTCACCCTGTAGTGCGGAGCCCCCGCGTAGGTGATGCGGACCTCAGCAGAGGATGTGGATGCGGCCGCTAGGAGTGTCTTCTTCACCTGTTCTATACCTTCGGGGGACCTCGAGGACACCTCTACCAATGCTCCCACCTCGTACCTCGGAGGTATGATTTTCTCCGATGCAATTTCAGCTATGGCCTCTGCTTCCTTATCTGTGAGCCCTGCCCCTGAGAGCCCCTCAGCTCCCTTCCTCGCGGCCGCCTCCAGGGAGGCGTACAAGGTGCCGAACTCCCCCTCGAGCTTCTGCCTCAGTTCCCTTACATGAACGTCGTCAATGCCCACCTTCTTGCTCACGGCGTCGATGATGGTCAGTGCCCTCTCTTCCCGCTTCCATTCGATTACCTTCTGGCGCCTCTCCTCGTTGGTCACCTGCCTGAGTGAAAGGTCGATCTCTCTGCGCGCCCTGTTCACCCTGATGACCTTCAGGATAAGCTTCTGGGAGACCTTGGCCACTCTATCGATATTCCTAACCCAACCGGTGGAAATCTCAGAGACGTGCAAGAATCCGTTGGTTCCGTCATACTGGTCCAGGTTGACATAGATACCATGTGACGTAATCTCTCTGACTGTGCAGACCACAATCTCACCCGGGTCAGGAAGTGACCTGTCTTCGCTCATGTCCCCGTCTAGCTCCTGAGTGGTATTTCTCGGTTTAGCCTAGCCGCTTGACCAAGGTAGCCAGGACCACCGATTTACCGCCCTTGCTCTCGGCGAGCTTTCTCCCGCACCCTCTACATCCGATGTCCTTCGCCGAGTTTGTGAAGAGTATCCGCTCCTCACCGCAGTCAGGGCACTTCACGAGCAGAAACGAACTCCTGGTCTTAGGTATCGGCTCCCGGTCGCGCTTCATGCTGCTATCTCTGCCTTCCTCAGCCTGATTCCATCGCGCATGCTTTCACGGTTGCATTCCTTGCACTTTAGTCGGAGGGTCGCCTTCTTGGTGGTCTTTGCCGTTCGAATCAATTCCGGGAACTTCTGGCCGCCATAGCCGCGCTTCCTTCCTGCCTGCCTTCTGGCCCCCCAAGACCCTGCACGTTCCTTCCCTCTCTTGTAGAGACCAACAGAGTGACTGGTGTGATGCTTGCACCAACGGCAGTAGGTGCTCATTTCCTTGGGGAATTTCATCTTCTCACCGGGTCGGATTGGCCCCGGTCCTGCTCATGCATTTAAGTTTGGCCCGTTCTTCATTCTCTGGTCGTCTACCTCCGCTTACGCCATGATGGCTGCCGGTGACCTTCAGTTTCAGGAGGCGCATGCCCGCTTCGACGTGCTTCTGCCAACGCTTATTATCCAATCCCGGTTGACCCGGACCAAGGAACCTAGCACACCTTGTTTCTAGCAAGGACGTCAAGTTCGGTTGAATGGCGAGCCGTGGCTGCTGCAGTCAAGACACTCGTCGAGGAGGCGACCTTTGATGCCAATTCAGAGGGAATCACCTTCCGGGCCATGGATCCCTCACATGTCGCGCTTGTCGATCTTACATGGCCGGTCTCGGCATGGGCTGCCTATGAGTGTGACAAGCCGTTCCGGTTCTCCATTCGTGTCGAAGACCTAGTCCGGACCATAGGGCGAGCTGAGAGCAAGGACAGCGTAGAGATCTCGTCGGCCGAGGACGACAGCATCATGATAAGATTCACCAACGGTTACAAGCGCGAGTTCAACATACACCTGATAGAGAGTACTGCTGCTTCTGCCCCGCTCCCTAAGCTCGAGTTCGACACAAAGATGACGCTTACCAAGAGTATATTGGAGAAGGTTCTCGGCGACGTGTCGGTCGTCTCCGACCAGATCACGTTCACCGCGACGAAGGACAAGCTGACGTTTTCAGGCAAAAGCGACGTCGGAAAGGCCGAAATCTCACTCGCGAAAAATGACGCGGACGTCCTCGAACTACAGTCCAACGCCGAGAGCAAGGCGACGTACTCTACAGATTACATCTCTGGGATTCTGAAAGCCCTCGGCGGGGTCGTAGACACTGTCGAGTTGGAGTACTCTACCAAGAAGCCGGTCCGCCTCATGCTGAAGCTGAACGACCAAGGTGCCAAGATGGCCTACTTCCTCGCCCCCAGAGTCTCGTCCGACTGAGGCCTCACCGGCGAGGCTGTCTACTGGGACGCAGGTCACAGACCTGCGGGTTCTCATCAATGGGCGTCTTGCAGAACCAGCATGGTCGCCTGGCCTGTTCAGATCGCTTGCAGGTTCACACAAACGGTTTTACCTTTCACAATCGCACCCTCATAGGTCGTTGCTCAGGAGCCTTGAAGAAACAACGATACTAGAACTCCAAGCAGCTATGGAGGCTGGAAAGCTCACCTCCATAGCCCTAGTCCGAGGCTATCTCGACCGAATTGCCAAACTCGACAGGGCTGGACCCAGGCTGAATTCGATCGCTGAAATCAACCCGAATGCTCTTGCGATGGCCCGGCACCTAGATGAAGAGAGGAGGAAGAAGGGCGCGCGAGGGCCGCTGCACGGCATCCCGGTGCTTCTGAAGGACAACATCGCCACGGCTGACGGGATGGAGACCACCGCAGGTTCCCTGGCCCTGATAGGCTCCAGGCCTAGGCGAGACGCCTACGTCGTGACGCGCCTCCGTGAGGCGGGGGCGGTGATACTCGGAAAGACCAACCTCAGCGAGTGGGCCAACTTCCGCTCCAGCAACTCTTCCAGCGGGTGGAGCGCCCGGGGAGGGCAGGTGCGCAATCCCTACTCCCTGGACCGGTCTCCTTGCGGTTCAAGTTCGGGCTCGGCAGTGGCTGCGGCTGCCAGCCTCGCGGCCGCCGCCCTGGGCACAGAGACCGACGGCTCGGTGCTCTGCCCGTCCTCGGTCAACGGCATCGTCGGCATCAAGACCACCTTGGGGCTCGTCTCGCGCACAGGGGTGGTACCAATAGCGCATAGTCAGGACACGGTAGGCCCAATGGCGAGGACGGTCGAAGACGCCGCTGTCCTTCTGGGTGTGATGGTGGGTGTAGACAGGGAAGACCCGTCGACCCGGTCGAGCATCGGGAAGTCACATCGAGACTATGCCAAGTTCTTGGATCGCGACGGGATGAAGGGCGCGCGAATCGGAGTCCCGCGCAGCGCGTACTTTGGGTACAGTGACAAAACAGATGCCGCAGCCGAAGCCGCGATAGGTAAGATGCGGGACCTGGGCGCCACCATCGTTGACCCAGCCGACATCCCATCAGCGAAACAGATGGATGAGGGCGAGATGGTCGTCCTCTTGCACGAGTTCAAGGCCGATCTGAACCGATATCTTTCAGGGCTCGCGTCCTCGAAGGTACGGTCGCTGAAGGATGTCATCGCCTTCAACGAGAAACACCACGAGAAGGAATTGAAGTATTTCGGCCAGGACCTGTTCCTCAAGGCGGAGGAGACCGCAGGCCTGAAGGACAGGAAGTATCTGACCGCACTGAAGAAGAACCTCAGGCTGTCAAGGAAGGAGGGGATTGATTATGTCATGGACAAGCACGGTCTGGACGCCCTGGTGGCCCCGACGGGGTCGCCCGCCTGGGTGGTGGATCACATCGATGGAGACCACAGTCGAGGGGGCTCGTCCCAGCCTACGGCCCTGGCAGGGTATCCTGCAATCACCGTCCCAGCAGGCTTCGTGTTCGGTCTCCCGGTAGGCATCACTTTCATGGGACGCGCTTACAGCGAGCCGACCCTGATCAGGCTCTCCTACGCATTCGAGCAGGCGACCCGCCACCGGACCCCTCCGAAGTACGCCCCGACAACGGCCTCGGATTAGAGGCGCCTACCATCGGCTATCCTCCGTACTCCTCCCCGTGACTGTGAGCGCCGAGCGAAGACTTGTTGAATAACTACCGTGTCTATGATAATTCTACCTGGTTGTCTGGCGAGCCACTCCTGTGCGACTTAACATAAATCTGGCCTGGTTCGGAGTTATTCAACAACGCTCCGAGCGAGGAACCCTTAAATCGGTATTATCACATATGTTATAATATGAGTGAAAGCCGCTTGCATCCGAAGGTCCTCGTATCCACCCAGTGGGTCTCCGAACACCTGCACGACCCCAAAGTAAGGGTCACCGAGGTCGACTACGACCCGGCTGCGAACTACAGCCAGGGGCACGTCCCAGGAGCTGTCCTTTTCGACTGGAAGAAAGACATGAACGACCCTCTGAATAGGGATATCCTATCCAAGGAGCAACTGGAGAATCTCCTCCAGCGCAACGGCATCTCCAACGACTCTACCCTGGTCCTCTATGGTGACTTCAACAACTGGTTCGCTGCCTACGCGTTCTGGGACCTCAAGTACCACAAGGTCGATAACGTCATGCTGATGGACGGCGGGAGGAAGAAATGGTTGCTAGAGGACAGGCTGATATCCAAGGACGTCCCGTCGTACCCGCGCGCCCAGTTCAGCGCCGCCGGACCCGACACAGAGGTCAGGGTGTACAGGGACGAGGTGAAGGCCGCGGTGGGGAAGCCCGACAAGGTCCTCATCGACGTCAGGGGTCCGAAGGAGTTCACAGGTGAGATAACCGCACCGCCGGAGTACCCCAACGAGGCAGCCCAGAGGGGAGGCCACATCCCAGGCGCGAAGAACATCCCCTGGGGGATGGCGGTAAACGACGCTGACGGGACCTTCAAGCCAAGGGAGGAGCTGGAAGCACTGTACACCTCCAAGGGAGTCACTAGAGACAAGGGGGTGATTACCTACTGCAGGATTGGGGAGCGCTCTTCCCATAGCTGGTTCGTTCTGAAGTACCTGCTGGGATATCCAGATGTTAAGAACTATGACGGCTCTTGGACTGAGTGGGGTAACTCTATACGCTATCCCATCGAAAAGTGAGATTCAGCCCTTCTTCACTATGAAGTGACGCAGCGCGCCTTCCAAGCGCACCTCTATGAGGGAGTTTCCGGTCTGGTCCTGCCACCTGACCATCTCGATCTCAGCGGTAGGGTCGTCGGAGACCAAATGGACGACCGTCCCCCGGGAGGACTTCGCGAGTTCCTCGTCCAGCCGCGCGAGGACGACAGAGCACTCGGCTCCGACCTCGTAAAGCTCGACATCAGGGAAGGCGGCGAAGCAGCGCACCTTCATGGAACGATGTCTCTCTTCAATCGTCGACGTGGCGTCTTTGAGCGGACGAAGCCTGGACTGTCCGCCAGTCTTCTCAACCAGCGCCACCCATCCGTCGCCGAAGGGATCCTTGTTTATGATTCGCGGTTTCTCTTTGAGCTTTTCATTGGGTTTCCTTACGACGCACTCAAACGGGGCGCGGACCACATCGAAGTGTCTGGGACCCTCCACCGAGGCCAGAGAGTTTCCCTCGGCGATCCGGGATCCTTCTGGCTTTATCGATACGGCAGTGAATCCCCCTGACAGCCAGGAGACGAGGGGGGTGACGCCGACTCTCCAAAGGCTCCCCTCAAGGCGCCCCCACGTCCCGTGCTCGGGGTCATACAGCACATCGTCCCTGTACTCACAGCCACCGACTTTCACGCTCAAAGGGCGGACCTGGGGGTCTTAGGATTTGCGGCCCGTCCGGGCAAAAACAGATTCGATGGTTTATGCCGGCGACGGAATGTCTCGCCCTGAATGCCTGAAATAGCGGCACGCGAGAGTAGACTGCCTTGCTTCGCGAGGGCGCCCGCCTGGTTGTAATCCGCAGCGCTTCTGTGCTCTTCGGGTTCGTCCTCGGACTGGTGGGCGCCTCCTTGGACCTATACTCGGGGTATCAGCTCATGGCGGGTCCCGCCCAGAACCCCATGCCTGTGCTCAATGCGGGGATGCTGACGGTCCAATACGCCGGGTCCGAGTTCCCACTGGGGGTCGGGGTTGTAACATTGGGGATTCTTGTCTTTGCGTCCGCTGTGGCGAGCACATCGGCATTCGGAGCCGCTCACATGAAGGCCTTCGGGGCGCTCATGATAGTCTATGGTCTCCTCATGCTGCTGACCGGATCCTCCATGGGAGGGATGGCATCTGCCATGGGACCGGAGTCGCTGCTTGGCTTCGGGATGCTTCTGGTGGGCGGACTCATGGTGATAAATGGCTTCATGATGCTGAGGGAAGCTGCGTTAGCCCCCAACCCAATGTATTAGACTGCCCGCTCCGGGAGCGGTTATCTTAAAGCAGACTGCACGGGATATCATGCGCAATGACGGTGAAGCCAGACAAATCAGTGAGGCCGCAGCCTGTCGAGAATGCTGTCGACACTGAGATTGAATGGCTGGTCGACAGACACGATGGCGCGCCAAACTTCGAGATGAGAAGGTTCAGAATCAGGCCGGGAGGGAGCATCCCGAAACACTTTCATCCTTCGATAGAACACGAACAGTATGTCCTGCGGGGCCGGTACAAGGTGGGGATTGGTAGCCAGACCCACGAAGTGAAGGAGGGGGATTCCATCTACATCCCCAAAGGCACCATGCACTGGTACCTGAACACGGGTGACCAGGACGCGGAGTTCCTCTGCATCGTCCCCAAGACCGAGAAGTATGAGTCGGTCTATCCAGAGGAAGATGGACGACCGTCCTAGTTCAGGCAATCGAATCAGACCTGGCAGGCTTCGCTCCTAGGCGGCAGGCTCTCCGAGGCTGGGGGCGCTCACCGGTTCAATTCGAGGGAAAGGCTCAGGGTTCTTATCTCCCGGGTCTGAGGTGACAATGCCAAGATGAACGAGCCCACGAAAAGCTTCCTCAGGTCAGCCTACAAAGAGTACTACTTCCGTGGGGCCGGCGCAATAGAGTTCCCGGCTGAGATCGGGAGAAGGGAGTTTGGGTACATCCCATTCGGCGGCGGGATGGTCCGCCACCTGTCGTTCAAGAACGAAGGGGAGGCGGTCGCTGAGATTCTGAGACAGTCGCCGTCGTCTGTGTATTGTTCCAACGCCCGCTATGAGCGCCCCGCCAGTCCAATTGACGAGAAAGGGTGGCTGGGCGCCGAACTAATCTTCGACATCGATGCCACCGATGTCCCTACCCCTTGCAAGAGGGGGCACGACCTCTGGTACTGCGAGAAGTGCTACGCGTCGGGGAAGCTCCCCAGGCCTGCCAAATGCTCGAAGTGTGGGGGGCCGACTGCGGAGTTTCACGGGACCTGCGAGGCATGCCTGGACGCGGCTAGAGAACACACCATGAAGGTGGTCGGCTTCCTTACAGAGGACTTTGGAGTTGAGCGCGAAGCAATCAGGGTCTACTTCTCAGGCAACAGAGGATATCACCTCCATGTGTATGACGGCAGGTTTGAACAGCTGGATCAACTCGGCCGCGGCGAGATAGCAGAATACGTCCGTGGGTCCTCTCTCCCGCTCAGCCAAAGCATCGCTTCGACTCTCAGGCGCAGGCCACAGACTGGCGCCGTCGGTGCGGGGTGGGCCAGGCGCATAGCTAGGTACACTGAAGAACGTAGGGAAGACTACGGCGGCACCTTGCAGAAGCTGGTCTCTGAGGCAATCACCTCCCAGCGCGCCCTGGTTGATTCTTCGGTGACCACAGACATCCACCGAGTATTCAGGCTCGCAGGAACGCTGCACGGGACAACGGGGATGTCCAAGACGAGGGTGACATCCATGGATAGGTTCGACCCCCAGGAGGACCCTTTCGTCCTGACTGCTAAGGCGGTGAACGTCGCAGTGTCTTTTTACCCCCAATTCAGGGCTAGGCACAGGGACTTTGGCCCGTACAAGTCAGTTACAGTTGAGCTGCCCACCTTCGCAGCGGTACAAATCCTGACGAAGGGCCTAGGCGAAGTGGTTTGAATGCCTGAAGCGACGCTTGAACATCTGAAGCGTAGACTCGAGTTGGAGACACAATCCGAGATACTGCTCCAGCTTCCATCCGACTTCTACGCGGGCATATCAGCATACAGCCAGAGGCTGAAGAGATCCGTAGCGGCAGGGGCGTCTGACGTGGTCGTCCGCCTGGCCGCCGTCCAGGAGAGGATGATTGAATCGATGATCAGGCAACTCCTACAGATTAGGAGGGAGAAGGCAATGCAGCAGGGCGCCGTCCTGCAGTTGCTCCCAGAAGAAAGGTATGTATGCTCTGCCGAGCAGAAATTCGAGAGGCGGTTCCAGACGTTGGTGGAGGCGATCTCGGCGGGCCAGCCATCATTCGTAGAGTTCGCTCACATGACTGAGAACCAGAGAAGCATCACAGTGAGGTTCGTGAAACACGTCAACGAGCTGGTGGGGCTGGACTTGAGGCGCTACGGCCCGTTCGAGCCCGAGGACGTGGCGTCGATTCCCGCCGCCAGCGCGGATATCTTGGTAGCGGGTGGAGATGCGATAGAAGTCACCACCAGAGACGATGTCTAACATTGATCTTGCGAGCAGGCTAGCTATACGATCGCCAGGTGTGGTTGCACTTGACACACCTGTAGAACTGCGTAGGTGGTTCGTCACCACTCCTCGTCTGTAGGAACCACCAGAACGCCTCGTTGTGGCTGCACTTGGGGCACTCAATCTTTGTCGTCGGGAGTGAATTGAGCTTCTCCTCTTTCTCCCCGACCACCTTAATCTGCGGGGTGTTGGAGAGCTCTTCCTCAGTCTTCTGGACCAGGGCGTTCGCCTCTTTCTTAGAGTATCCACAGTTGTCGCAGGCGTAGGTGACTGATACCTCCCGGGCTCCTTTCACTTGCTTCAGCTTGAGCCGTGTCCCACACTTTGGGCAGAACTTCAGCTTGACCCACCACTGAGCGCTTTCTTTACCCCGTCGTAGAGCTCTTTGGTGGTCTCCATGGCCCTGTCGACACTGTTGGCGAAGGCCTTTTCGGGCTTTACCCGTTGTGATCTGACCTTCAACACGAGCTTCTTGATCAGGGGGTGGGGCGGGAGCACTCCCGCAAAGGTGACGCTCTTCTCCTCTAGCAGTTCGTGATGCACGATTTCGGCTAGTGAATAGTCTTCCCCGGTAATCTCCACCGTAAGGCCCTTTTCGTCTTCACTCGTGGTCTGGACCTGCATATTTTGCCTGACCGCCCCTCGACTTCTTGTTATTAAACAGATAGCAGCGTCTCAAGCAATATGCCGCGCCCCAGGCTACGGCTCTATGGGGGTGGTCCCGAAATCCCTGGCCAGCTTCCTCTCCTCCACATTGCCACACTCGTCACACTTCAGCTTGGTCGCGTTCCCCTTGAGAAGGTGCCTTCCACAGCTCCCGCACAGTGCAGCTACTACCCCCATGTCGGGCTCGTCTATGGTCAGATGGATTATCCCATTAACCAGGCTGAATACCCGACACCTGACGATGTCCCCGGGTTTGACTGGGGTGGTCCTTCTCGCCCCCCTCCCTCCTCCCGAGAGGCTTCTCAGCGAAAGCATGCCAGAGAAGTCTTTGTAGGTAGGTTTTCCATTGAGGAAGAAGATATGGACGTTCGCGGAGTTTGCCTGAGACCCCTCGACTTGGCCTGTGACCCAGTCGTCGACGCGGAACAGCTCGGGCTCCGCAGCGGGCTGCACTGAGATCTCCATGTTCTTCATATCTCTCACCACCGAGCCCGCCCTCAGAGCTCTGATCAGTCCGGAGGCGTCGTAGGTGTGCATACCGGGGAGGAACTCTTCTGACACCGCAAGCTTATCTCCGGGGAGGGCCAACGGCGCCTTCTTTCGCTCTTTCATTTCTTTATGAGCCCCACTGTGAGTTCGATCCATTTCGCGCGCTCAAGGAACTCCCCCGGTTCCCTCCCCTCAATAAGTGCGACTAATGCGTCCGCCTGGGGGATGGATAACACCGGTCTGTCGAAGGTAAACCCGTCGACCGATATCCTGGGGCAGGCGGTCTGGACGAACGCCTCAATCTCCCTGTGGGGGGCAAGCCGTTCCGCGGTGACGTCCCTCATGGCCAGCCTAACCACTTTCCTCCCGTTCATCTCGAGGCGCTTTGCTATCCAGTTACTTCTTCCAAGCATCTTCTGACCTTCCTTCAGCCCTGTGATTACGCCGAACACCCGAGCGTCCCTGGCCTTGTAGACCGCGAGTATGGCCCGCTTCCTCCTCTCGGCCGCTGCCGCTTGCATGTCGGTCACTTCATTCATGTAGGGGTCAAGCATGAACGTGGGCTTCCCGGTGGCCAGTGCGAGCCCTACGGCGTGGAATTCGCTCTCCCCCAGGAAGGCGAAGGCGTCCACTTTGCCCCGCGTGGGGAAAGGCGTGGAGAAATCGCAGCCGAACACCTGGCCTTCGAGCATCAGGTTGTTCCTCCTGCCGACCACGACCTGGAATCCCTTTGCCTCCAACTTCTCTTTAGCCGGGCCGAGCTGGTGGAGGTGCTGGCTGAACGTCGCGAGTCCAATCCGCTTGTAGGGGGCAAGGGCTTTCGCCGCGGTTTCAATCACATCCCCAAACTCCACGTCGTCAACCGCGTCAATCAGATATGTGTAGTCTCCCACCGCCTTGACGGCCGCGTTGTGTCCGATATGCAGGGCAAGGTCGGCCTGCAACCTCTCGGCGTCGTCATCGACGGTATCACAAATCCCAAAGCAGCTGTCCCCTGACATTATTGCAGTCACTCCGTACCTCTCCTTCACACGCTCCATCAGCTCCTTCGTCTGCCTCAGCAGCCCTCCCGGCGCGTTGACTAGCACAACCTTCGGTTTCTTCGTTTCTATGATCTCGAACACCACGCGTTCGTCTATCTTGACTGTCATGAGCCAAAAGTTACCTCGGTTTCTAGACCACTCTTCGGTGGCCAGATATATAGTTGGAGGAAATTCCTGCATCTCGGCCGACCGAGCTTGGCTCTACCTGCACCTCTCCTCCGGTGAGCATCTTCACCGATACTCCCCCGGTCCAGACGAGGACCGACCCCAGGAACGCCCGTTCTGTCAGCCCTCCATAACGGGCGAACAAGTGGGGTATCAGGAAGGGACCGACGAGCTCAATCGCGCAAAGCGCGACCGACAGGTATGCAAGAGGGAGGGCCCATCCCGCCGCTCGAGTGAGCTCTCTGTTGCCTTCCATCCCGAGGGAGATATAGAGCACTCCAGCAGCGCCTGAGGCGAAGGCTACTACGGCCACCAGCAGATGCACAGCGCCATCCACCGAGATAGGAGCTGGCGGGACATCCGTCGGGAATGCTGCGAGCAAGAGCGACCCTATCGCCCAGGCCGAAAAGAGGTACCCTCCGCGCCTAAACCGTGGGCCAGTCGTGTCGGAGCTGTTCGCCGTTAAGGCGAGGGCGAAGAGGAAACAGAGGGAGAGCGCCCCCCGGTTGACAAAGTTCAGGGTCATGAGGTACCCGTAAGGTCCTACGGCGAGGTCGCTCTCTGCCTGGCCGATGGGACTGTAGTGCGGAGGCAGAGACTGGGCAACCGCATCCAAGACGACATAGAGGGCGATGCAGAACAAGGTAACGAAGAAGAGGGCCCGAGCCCGTCTGGCCTGCGAGCGCCCATCATCTATAGCGGCCAAGCCTGAGTGGAAGGCCTACTGGCGAGGTTAAGCATATCGAAGCCCTCGCTGCCGCGCTGTGCGGATGCGAGGTACTCTCGATCATCTGCAGTAGGGTCCAGTTCATTTAACGGACTGTACGGAGGCGGCCGGCATGACTGGGCGCGAGCGAGGAATCCTAAGCTTGTCTCGCTCACTTCTGGTGAACAGGAACATCAGGGCGATTGCCATCACAGGTCTGATTTCCGGCGTCTACATCGGGATGCTCAACGTCGCCCTCCAACTCTTCCCAGGGACCCTTGGCTTTGGCGTGGCCGCTTTGGGTGTGCTCCAGGCTCTGGGCAACAGGTTCTCCGGGGTGGCGGCAACTTTTGTACAGCCGCTTGCGGGGCATTACTCCGACCTGCATAGCCGGAGGCAGGCCATCCTCCTCGGAAGTGTCACAACAATCGCCTCTATGGTCTGCTTCATGGGGGCGGCGCTTTCGCGCGACGGCTATCTGGTCCTCTCAGCGTTCGTCCTGTATGGTGTCTCCATCCTCGGAAGCCCTGCGTCGCAGGCAATGGTAGCCGAATCGGTCGGTCTGGATTCGCGCCAGATGGACGTTGCCTATAGTCTGATTTTCTTCATGGGCACGGTGCCGGGAGTTGTCTTCCCTTACCTGGCGGGGGCGCTGGCAGAGACGTATGGCTATCTATTGATCTTCACAGTGGCCGCGACTCTCGAATCCCTGGACCTGTATCTTTACTGGAGAGGGCTCGCTGAGACCAGACACATAGTCACGGCCGAGCCTGTCCAAGGCTCAACGTTCTCACTTAGAGAGGCGTTCACGTTCCCCAAGTCGTCTTGGGGGTACTTCGGGGCCCTGGCAATGGACGCGTTCGCCTTCGGAATCAGCTCAAACATAATCTATGCGATGGCCGAGGACCGGTTTCACTTCACCGCTTCCGATGTCGGCCTGCTGGTTGCTGTATGGTACCTCGCGATGCTCGCTTCCCAATATCCTGCCACGAGGATTCTAATCAGGCTCGGGCCAAAGAGGACTCTAATGCTCTCGGAGTTGCTGGGGACCTTGCTGATGGCGGGATGGGCCATCTCCAACTCTCTCCCAGAGTTCTTGGCGTCATCCGTGGTCTTCGGGGTCTCGGTCACGACGTGGGTCCCTGGTGTTTCCTCCCTCCTTATGACGCACTCTCCTCCAAAGACGCGTGGAGGGGTAGGAGGGAAGGTGGCTGCTTTCAGGGGCCTGGTCGCCTTCCCTGCGCCCATAGTCGGCGGCTTCCTCTACCAGTACCTCGGTTATGAGGCTCCAATCGCCGCTAGCCTGGTAGGAACAGTGGTCTGCGTTGCCCTTATGTTCAGGTATCTTCCGGAACACCCCACAGCGAGCAGGGAAAAAGCAAAGTGACCTCCAGCGGGGTTCCAGTCAGGGTGGGGGACGCCGGACCAAAAGGTAGAGGCGTGTTCGCGGCGGGGCGTATTGCACGCTCGACGGCCATCGCGACCTTCAGGGGGGCTCCGAAGTGGGTCTGGGACATCCCAAAGGAACTCTGGCCCTACGCCATCCAGGTAGACTATGACAGATACGTAGTCCCCAGGAGAAATAGCGTGGGGTGGTACATCAACCACTCGTGCGACCCAAATTGCGTCATGTCAGGACTCTCCATCATCGCGGGGAGAGACGTGAAGAGTGGAGAGGAGCTCACGTTCGACTACTCCACAGATGTCGACTGGGCGGGGTTCATGATGGCGTGCAGTTGCGGGAGTTATCGCTGCAGAAGGAAGATAAGGGCATATAGGTTCCTCCCAGACGAACTGAGGCAGAGATACGGGAGCTCCGTAGCGCCTTTCATCCGAAGACGATATCTGGCCGTGTGACCTCTGGCGTTGGAGTCTGGCCAGAGGAGGAGTCACGGCCGTCTCAGCCCTGGGGCGGTCGAGGCGGAGCCTCGACCTTCCCTGCAGCCGGTCTGGGTATGAGGTACGCACCCACGGCCGAAGCCACTGCCAGGGCGGCCATGTATTCGAACGAAAGGCCGAGCCTCCCATAGCTGTCCAGAATGAGCGCGTTGATTATGAGGGGACCGACGGCATTCCCTCCAGTCGCCCCCACCCCCCACACCAGCGAGTTGCTTAGCGTCGAGCCGTTCTCCGGTGCGTAATCCGCCGCGAGGGACATCAGTAGCGGAAACCCGGTGTAGGCGAAGAAGCCAAAAAGAGAGAGCATGACTATGCTCACGAATCCGCCTGTGTTGACGTATCCCACCATCGAAGCTGACGCCCCCACCGCAGTGACGGCCAGGACAAGACGGCCGTCGAACCGGTCGACCAGGCGGCCGAAGATGGGCTGGCCGACGATGGCAGAAGCATAGAGCACGGACATGGTCAGCCCCAGGGAGGCGCCCAGACCGAGGCCTCTCTCCTGCGTGAGGAAAGTCGGGATGTAGGCTGCGATTCCTCCGAGCGCTGCAAATCTCACGAAGGACACTGCCACCAGCATCAGCATCGGCCCCGTAAGGGCGCCGCGGACAGACAGCACGTTCCGGCCTACCTTTGGCCTGCGGCCTTTCGCCGACCCCAGCCCCGCCCATATCAACATCGCGGCCGCGATTCCGAAGAGCCCGAAGAAAGCCATCGAGCCAGGGACCGTAAACGCGGCGGCGGCAACAACGTAAAGTGTTGGGTAAAGGGTCCGCCCAACACTCCCCATCCCTCCGTTAAGGCCTAGGGCCCGTCCGGACGACTCGCGACCGAAGGACGACTGCAGGATGCTCCCTCCCAGGGGATGGTAGAATGAACTCCCAAACCCCATCGCCAGGTCGCAGGCCATGGCGGCGCCGAAGAGGTCTCCGCCTCCAAGATAGATCATCGCGGCGTAGAATCCTATCAGTCCAGCCCCAAGGAATCCTATCCCCGCCGCCATGAGTTTTCCCGTCTCTCCTGTCCTGTCTGCCGTCCTGCCGACCAGGACGCTGGACGCTCCAGAACTCAGGTAGAATAGAGACAACAGGATGGAAACCTCGACGAAACTCGCCCCGTACAGCTTGCCCAGGACGTCGACGATCAGAGGGAGGAGGAACACCGAGCCGTCATTGACGAAGTGCCCGACAGAGGTGAAGACGAGGGCCCTGGCCTTTCCCGTGCCCGCGGTCTGGCTCGATGATTGGCTACTCGAGTCCGTACGCCTCTCTCGTTCTCTTCAGCGCCTCTTCGTCCAGCCCAGGGGCTCCGCCCGCAGCCCGGCCGGCAAGGTAGATTTTGGAGCTCTCTTCGAGCACCTCCAGTCTGGACGCTGCCTCATGTAGGTCCCTCCCCATCGAAAAGAACCCGTGGTTCCTTATTCCGACTACATTACACCTCTTCAGCTCGGTCGCTATCGCCCTGGCGCCGTCTTCTCCAGGAACAGCGAAATCCACCACCTCTATCCTCCTGATCATGACAGCGTGCTCAGGTGTCATAATGGGTATCTCTATCCCTGCACTTGCAAGCCCTACGGCGTTGGGCGGGTGGCCATGGACGACGGCGTTCACGTCTTCCCTAGCCCTGTAGGCGGCAAGGTGAGTGGGGAGTTCGCTAGAGGGTCTTCCCCCGCGGATCACCTCTCCTTCGAGGTTAACTCTGACCAGGTCTCCCTGGGTCACTCCGCCCTTGAAGTAGCCCGCCGGGGTGATCAGGATCTGATCCTTCGTGCGGACGCGTGCGCTGGCGTTCCCTCCCACACCGGAGACTAGGCCCCGTTCGTAAAGCCTTCTGATGGTGCGGG
>JAJZIG010000183.1 GCA_021851265.1 archaeon
ATGTAAAGGTTTCCAGCACGCGTAAGGCATGTGGAGTTCAAGATGGATTTCCTCGGGCGTCGAGGGGAGAGAGCCGCCGTCTTATTGCGGTTATCGTAAGTCCTCATGGTAGGGCCTGACGCGCCAGTAATCGCTCAGTCGAAACCCCTGATTTCATGGTAGAGGTACCACCGAAAGTACTAATATTTTCCGTAACTGCTCAGGTTTGTGGTTGAGATGACGAAGATCCGAAGAGGGGGTACCCGTTACCCCTGAGCGCGTCGTTCATCACGCTCAGGAAGTCCAGCCCGCGCTTCTTGCACGTGCGGTAGACTGTGAGCAACCGCTCAAGCACCCAGGCCCCCCTCCATGTTCGCCTTCCTCCGCTCACCTTCCGGAACAGCACCCCCTGTCGGATCTGCGATTCCGCACTGTTGTTATGCCAAGGCACTCCGGGTTCGGTCATGAAAGTGAATAGCATTCCCCCTCGGTTGCGCAGCTCGTTGGAGATGCGGATTGCATCGTCATCTCGCCGCTCCAGGTTGAGATGCTGGAGCATCATGGCCTCTGACCGCCTCTTCAACCGCAGGCGCAACCCTCTCGGTGCCATGGGATGCCTCTCCGACCACCCCACCGCGTCCTGGAGGATCTGACGCACCCCGTCCGCGAACTCGATGAACTCCTCCGGAGGCCTCCCGGGACCCACGAGCTTCGCAGGAACCTCTCTGAGCAGTGGTCGTGGTTCCACCCGGTGCAGCACCTCCGCCCTCTCCAGCCAACGACTGACGTGGAGAAGGTCGAGCTGATGTTTTGCGCTCTTGATCGCATCGTAGGGCTTCCAGCCATCGCGCACGAGCGTTCCCTGGAACCCCTCCAGCATCTCGCGGACCACGTCCTGCGCACGGGAAGGGGCAATGCGGTAGACCACCGCTGTCAGGTGCGTGAAGACCCACCTCCAACCATTCTGTCCTCCGATACGGAAGGACGTCTTGTCTCCGTTGACCACAGGAGCTTGGCGGACCTGATTCTTGAGCCCCTCGTAGAGGGGGCCCAAGGTCTCTGCGGTCCATCTCTCCATGTTGAGCACCGAGGCGGTGCTCAAGCGCACGCCGTGGGCCTCCCGAACATAGTCCACCACCTTGGCCACGCTGAGTCCCAACATCCTCAGATGGACTACTCTGGCCATGAGCACGAACCCGAAGGGACGGTTGGGAGGAAAAGGGTCCGCTGCCTCCACTCGCGCATGACATCCCGGACAGTTGTAGCGAGGTATCTCCACCTCGAAGATGAGCGGTTCGGGAGGTGGAAGGTCGGTGATGGTCCTGCGTCGCCAGTCTGCGGGATCTCCGAGCTCCGTGCCACAGGAGGTGCAGCGGTCCATGGAGAGCCGAAGTGGCGGTGCATTGGGAACAGGGCGTTCTCGTGACCTGCCGGGGTGGCCGGGCTGGCCGCCCGTGGGGTTGGGTTCACGCGGTGGAACTGGAGCCTGTAGAATACACGGCTGGAAGGCACCCCTCCAGCCTCGGCTGTGAGGTCAGAGGCTGCGAGGTATGGCGCGGAGGCCTTCATGCGCTTGAGCTCCTCCTGCGTACGGCGGAGCTTCTCACGGAGTTCCTTGTTCTCCTTCTCGAGTTCATTGGCACGGATCAGTCGGCGGCGAATCGCTTGGCGTTCCTCGCGACCGAAAGTGATGGCCTCATTCTCACACTCCCCAGTGAAAAGTTCGAGACTGTCCCGAGCGAGCACAATTCTCCTCGGGCAGAAGGCAGAGGCATGCGACGTTAAAGGGGTTGCGGTACCTTTTCAACCGGAGAATCCTAGCCAGGTAGGTGAGCAGTTACGAAAATACTTGTTGTCCTCCATACAAAGTTGGCAAATCCGGAAGAGTCAAATACTTCAACGGGAATCCGTTACTGTGTCACTTAGTTCTCGAGAATACTCTGTTACCACGGTATTCTGGAACAATTTGCGTCATCGCCCGTTGGCTATTGTTTCTCGTCTCGTTGGAAGAGTGTTACCAAAACTCAGGCCCACGATACTCCTGCTCTTCGGGTGTGTTTCAGTATACATCGCAATATTTGGATATCTATCCTTGATGAAGTTCTACACTTTCAATGACACTTGGGACTTGGCTATTGAGAATCAGACACTGTGGCTCTTAAGCCATGGTGGCATCTCGGCCTACTATTCCTCAGGTTTCTCGACTATTTACCCTCTCCAGTTTGAAGAGCCTATCATCTTTCTGATCCTGCCGCTCTACATGATTGTCCCAGGAATCCCAACATTACTCATCATTCAAACTGTGGCTCTCGGGTGCGCGGCATTCCCTCTGTTCTTGTTCGCCAGGACGATGCTAAAGGATGAGACCGCCGCGGTGATTTGCGCTCTCTCCTATCTTCTCTACTTTCCTCTGGCCTCAGCAAATCTATTCGATTTCCACACTGAAACGTTTTTTCCTTTGTTCTTCTTTGCGATGTGCTACTGGTGGGCCTCACGCAGACCGATGTTGCTGTGCTTAGGTGCTGTTCTTGTAGCTCTCATAAACCCACTTCTGCTCATCGTCTCAGTGATATTTCTTCCATTGTCGTCGTACCTCGAGGTCAGAGCAGCAGGCCCTCTTGCGAGGGTGGTCCTTGGATTGCGTTCCTTCTGGGCAGACCGTCTTCGCCTCGCCACCGCCAGTGCCCTTGTTGCGGTGATCATTGCCTATCACTTATTGGGCGTATTATTCTCCACGGGTGCTCCGGCTCTTGCCAATCGTCTCCCTTTGGCCGCAACAATCACTTATGCCTTGGATCAAAAACTCATGCTTATGATTTATCTTCTCGCTGGAGTGGCGTTTCTTCCAATTTACCGACTGTCTTGGACTCCAGTTATGCTCCCGTATCTGGCGTACGTCTTCTACAGCACCAGTCAATCGGCATGGGTTGTCTTTGGGGTCATGTATCCGATCATGGCTGTAGGCCCTCTCTTTTTCGCGACCATCTTGGTACTTGCAAGTGTAAGGGGGTCAGCCTACCTATCAGCTGCGGCTCAAACAGCACGTCGAAGGCACATTGATATTAGTAAGTGGTCTCCGAGACTGCTTGGTGTTGACGGGACACCCTACGACCGAATGATTAGGGGTCTTGTCATCTCTACAATCGTTTTCACGCTTGTGTACTCTCCCC
>JAJZIG010000184.1 GCA_021851265.1 archaeon
AAACAACGCGATTTCATCACCGGTGTCCTTCCGAAGCATCTACAAGAGGAGTTCGCAGATGAGCTTGTCCTCGCAGTCTTCCGACTTGCAGATCCCAAGAGCGGAGACCCTTGGTATCCCTCAGATAAGGAGGTCAACTACCTTGCTGACTTGATCTCCGCAGTCCCCACACCCGTGGTTGTTCCACCTTCCCTGGAGGGGTTTGGTCCCGAAGAGACAGTCGAGTTCCTCAAGAGATTCAGTAAGAGAATGGATTCCTTCCCGAAGCGTCCGGTACTTGGGATGATTCCGTACATGGAGTCATATCGAGACCAGAGTGCCCTTCAGGAATTCTATCTGAAACAAGGTGTTACTGGCTACGTGTGGGACCTGCATGGTCATACGCCTAGTGGCCTATCTGCGAACCTAAACTCTATGGTCGCCCACCTGGGCCAAGTGGAGAGAGAACATGGTCCCCCTTACGCACACGCGTTGAACGTCAAGTATGCACAGGAGCGAAGAGCAGTTCAATCCCTCCCTGCATGGGACCTGTTGATGCTTTTCAGCGCTTTCGATTCGTTCGGGTCGGCGCATCTCCGGCCCCGCTTCAACAAAGAGGTGCTGAAGAAGATGCTCGAAAATCCACAGCCCCCCATCGTCCGGCTCTTCCAAGACGGAACATATGGTTACGATCAGCTCCCGGAGAAAGGGGTGCCGTCGGCACTGAAGAATGCCATCAAGGTGTCAGGGCAAGGGGATGGTCTTGGTTCCCTAATCGTCGATGGCATGGACCTGAAAGTCGCCAAGCAGGTGGCAATGTTGCTGAGTGCCTACCGCATAGCCAAGGAGACCGAGTCCCTCCACAGGCACATCAAAGAAAAAACGGACGAGAAGCTCCTGTTGGGTAAGGCGACTGTTCGGCCACAACTGGATGTCGTTCACAATCTTAGGGACACCTACTTTGCCTCTCGACCCGGAAAAGCAGGTAAAGCATCTGCAGCAGGCGACCGCAACCTGGATGAAGTCATCTGAATTTCACACGGCCCGTGCGTCGCATGGACAGCATCATGCGAAGCTGTTGGATGTAAGCCCTTGCCTGCGTGACTCCCTTGGCATAAATCATTGAGACCAAGGCAGCCGAGTCAATGGTCCCGATTCCTGCGTCCAAGGCTCGCTGTCTTGCCAGCTTGTCATCTGAGACGAAGATGCGGTAGTCGCCGTCCGATAGACAGTGCAGGATCGCTTGTTCCTCCCCGGGTCCAAGACCTTCGCCTTGTATGAAGGTCTTGTGAGTGTCTGCAACGACTCTCAACCAAGGGAACTCTGACCTTAGCGTGCCTGGGAATCGGCGACCTTTCGCAAATTCTGCCGCAACCGTCTTTGGACACTCAAATCTTTGCTCGAGCCTTCGGACATCCTCAGTGCACCGATTTCGGTGCAGTTTTATCAGAACGGTAGTGTCAAGCACGAACGCCAAGTTGCGGCTGTCAGCCCGTACCGGCATTGTCTCTCTTGATCAACGCACGTGCTTGTGAAGATCGCCAGCGAATTTTTCAACAGTCATCCCCGCAACCTGAGCGGCACGCTCAATGCTGATTTTGTTGCTAGCGTAAAGTCTGTAAGCGAGTCTCTCCCTACGACCTCTATCACCCAGAAAGTGTTTGACCTCTGACGCAGAGTCCCAGCCTGGATATGCAGAATAAACGTAAGCGATCAGATCACCATAGTCCAGAGCGTTCAGGAGACCCTTCACCTCACGCACAATCGCGACCCCGGATTTTCCGCTCCCCAGGATTTCATCAGCAAGGCGTTTTCCCTCAGCGGAAAGCGCGAGCCCGGCAACGCCAGCCCTCACGACCAACCCATCAGCCATGAGACCTTGCAGAAGATGATCCACTTCCTCGGAGAACATTCCCAGCTTGTGGGGTTCGAAGGACCTCTTGACAATATCCTCTCCCTCGAGACGACGCAAAACGAGAAAGACTTCCTTTTGGAGCCAAGTCAACCCAGGGATATGCTCGTAACGTTGGCCGGAGGCGCCCTCGGCACCTATCAATGAAATGATTACTCGCTCCTTTGGATCCAGTTGCTGCGCACTCAGGCCCGAATGAACGTTGGTCAAATGGGTCGGCCCGACACTCTTCGAAGACATCTCTTTTCCCCCTTCACGACGCATCAAAATGTACCCCGACGCGACATAACTCCGGTCAGTACTTGAGTCTGCCCTGAGATTGTTTGCGGTCGTAGTGAGAGCCAAGCATAGAAATCTATAACACTTAAATATCCCTGTGCATTGGGGGAACGCAACAATGGCGACCACCTTGGAGGACGCAAGGACGCAGGCGGTACTCCAGAGAAGGCTTCAGCCAACTATCGACGTGGCTGAAGCCGAGTCTACTGGGATTGCCATAGAGACCTCCCGTAACGAATCCGCGTCACTGAGCGCACGCGACTTGCGAGTCAACCTGACACGCTTGAAGTCCCTGGCATCGAAGATGGGCTCCCGCCACCCCCTGCGCATCCTCCTCCTTGCGGAGCCGGATGAGATCCCTTGGGAAGAGTACGCCACCAAGTCTGCGATGTGGTTCCGCCTTCTCAAGTTGAAGGAGGATTGAGGACCACTCGCTTCCCCCCACCGAGAGTGGTGTGGACCGTCCAACCCTGTTCCAAGTAAGGATCGACCTCGGACTCGTCAACCACCTTCTGGATTCTGCGGACGGGAGCTAGGGAAGGAGCAGAGGAGGTCATGCTTGCGACGAGTTCGGTCCGCTTTGTGGTTACCAGTTCTTGGAACTTCGCATCATCGATCTCGCCCAGGTCCATGGCCTTGAGATTGTCTGCAGTGTACCCAAGCCCGAGGAGCAGTCCTTTCCGCATCTCGGAGAACACATCTTCTGACACCGGGGCCTGCACCGTATTCAGGTAGGTCTCCGCCCGCTTGTACGATGTGCGCGCCTCCTTCAGGAGGTCCACACCCCAGTTCTTCCCCACATTGTACCGGGCGGCAATCCCCCCGTCATGGCCCAATATCGCCTCCCGGAGGTCCCGCGTGATCTTGCCACCTCCCTCAGCCATCAGAAGGCGTGTGCTGCAGTAGGAACGTAGGACGTAGGGTCTCCACCGGACCCCCTTTGGGGCTGAGGATCCTAGGGCATCGTGA
>JAJZIG010000185.1 GCA_021851265.1 archaeon
CCCCCCGACTCGTCCATTTCTGGAAACGCCCTAATCCTCATTAAAAAAACCTATCTTGTATTAGGAGTATGGGATGAAATTCGACCGCCTAAACCTCGCATGGGAGGCAAAAGCAGGTCCGTATAGAGGACGCTTAGGTGCCAAAAGCCTGGCAGCGCCATAAAGGGTCGACCGCCAAAAGGCCGTTACCTCACGGTTTCGTTGCGTTCCAGGGTCCGGATGTACTCCAGATTGAACAGCGCGGGATTCGGGTCCGGGCTGCGCTAATCCTCCGATATGTCCCCCAATTTTAGGCAAAGCTTATGAGAGGTTCCCTAACACCTTCGGTCGATTTTATGACGGTGACGCCACCTACAGTAGCCATCTGGACTTCGCTGTTCGACCTCTATCTGGTCCTTGGCACGATGGTTGGCATCGTTGTGATTTCCGTCCTGACGTACAGCGTGTTCACGAAGCCGAAGGTGAAGACTGAGATGGGGCCGAAGAGTTCCTCCGAAAGGAGGAAGAGAATCCGTACGATCATCCTAGCGCTGATCACCATAAGCATACTTACCACCGTCGAGCTCGATACCTTCAGCTCTGCTTCCCTGGTCACCGTCCCCTCCGACCCGTCAAATTCGATGACCATCCAGGTGGTGGGGCAGCAGTTCTTCTGGACTTTCATCTATCCGAACAACTATGCGCAGGTGGGCAACCTCACAATCCCCGTCGGCGAAACGATAATTCTGAACATCACTTCCAAAGACGTGTTCCATTCTTTCGCCATACAGCAGCTCGACGTGGCCAAGGACGCCATCCCAGGCAGGTACAACCAGCTGTGGCTGGAGGTCCCCACCCCGTCGAACTACTCGATCATCTGCAAGGAGCTATGCGGGGTTGGGCACGCCTTCATGACCGCGGAGCTCTATGCTGTGAACGCCACCACCTTCAACACATGGTACTCTTCTGTTCAAGCGAAGGGAGGGTAGCGGGTGGCCTACGACTTCCGGAAGAGCCTGCACAGGTGGACTACCACCACCAACCATAAGGACATCGGCATCCTCTACTTCGTGACATCGCTTTTCTTTGGCGCCGTAGGGGCGATGCTGGCCGAGCTGATGCGGGTTCAGCTCTCTGTCCCCAGCAACACCGTGCTGTCCGCCTCGCTGTACAACGAATTCGTGACCATGCACGGGCTGGTCATGATACTCTGGTTCCTTTCTCCTCTCGGCATCGCCCTGATGAACTACTTCGTCCCCCTCCAGATAGGGGCTCCAGATCTGGCCTTCCCAAGGCTCAACGCGCTGAGCTACTGGTTGTATCTCTTCAGCGGGGTCCTCGCCATAGGCGGGCTCTTCCTTCCAGGGGGCGGACCAAACGGAGGTTGGACCGTCTACCAGCCGCTGAACACTTCGGTCTACTCTCCAGGGGTGGGCATCTCGCTCGTCTTTCTAGGCCTCGCGATGCTTGCCGCCTCGGTGACCATCGGGAGCATAAACTTCCTCGTCACCATCGCTCACGAACGCGCCCCCGGGATGACCCTCTCCAAGATACCGATGTTCACGTGGTTCGCGACCTTCACGGTGATTCTGATGCTCCTCGCCTTCCCGCCTCTCCTTGCCGCGCTGGTGATGCTGATGTCGGACAGGCTGCTCGGGACCGTCATCTTCGTGTCGGTGGCGGGCGGGGCCATCCTCTGGACCAACCTCTTCTGGTTCTTCGGGCACCCGGAGGTGTACATCGTCCTGCTCCCGGCCTTCGGCGCCATCGCTGAGATTCTGCCTGTCTTCGCAGGGAGGGAGCTCGAAGGAAGGCGGGTCATCTTGCTCTCCACGGGGCTCTTGGTCCTCCCCCTCAGCATGCTGGTCTGGCAGCACCACATGTTCATCACAGGAATCAACCTGGCAGAGTTGGCAACCTACAGCGTCACAACAATCATAATCTCCTTCCCATTCGACCTCATAATTCTCTCGTTCATACTCACCACCCTGGGGGGCGTCAAGCTGAACACTCCGATGCTCTGGGCCTATGGTGCGATCGTGCTCTTCATCATAGGGGGGATTTCAGGGGTATTCCTCTCATCATTCGTCCTCGATGTCGTCTTCAGAGGATCCTATTTCGTGGTGGCGCACTTCCATTACGTCATGGTGGGCGCGACCATATTCGGCCTGGTCGCAGGGGTATACTATTGGCTCCCGAAGATCACCGGAAAGATGTACAGCGAGAAGCTAGGGCTGCTACACTTCGCAATCTCCTTCATAGGGTTCAACATCACCTACGCTCCAATGTTCCTCCTGATCGACATGCCCAGGAGGATTGTCACCTATTCTGCCTCCACAGGCTGGGGAACGCTCAACTACATCTCGAGCGTCGGCGCCATCGTCTTCGGCGGGGCGCAGCTCATCTTCATCGCCAACCTCGTCTACACCCACTACGGCGGTCTCCCGTCCATACCGAACCCATGGCAGAGCCTCTCGCCCGAATGGGGGAAGAGTGGCCTCTCCAGGTCGCTCGGGTCTTCAGCAGGGGGGTCGCTAGAGCCGTCTGGGCACGAAGCGGCCGAAGCCAGGCATACCAGCCACAGGCCGCTCGAAGTAAGCATCGGCGTCGCCATAACTCTCACGGGCCTCGCAACGTCTCCCTATCTCGCCGGCAAGGCCCTGACCGTAGTCGGCCTGCTGGCCGTCGTCTACGCTCTGTTCCGCTGGGCCAGGGACAACATGGGGGACAAGTTCTCTCTTGGCGAAACGTTCGGTGACAAGTTCCCATTCTCTGGCGTAGGGAGAATCAAGCTGGGAATGTGGATATTCATCGCTTCGGACATCTTGCTCTTTGGCTCGCTCATAGGCAGCACGCTCTTCATCCGCGAGAACTCAGCCATCGCGGGAGTCGTATGGCCGGCGATAGGCAGCGTCCACAACGTGACCACGGGAGCCATATCCACCGTGTTCCTGCTCGCCAGCAGCTTCACGATGGTCCGCGCCGTCGTGGCGCAAGAGGCCGGCGAGCATCGCCATTACATGGCGTGGCTCGGCACCACCTTCGCGTTGGGCCTGGCGTTCCTGCTGATGGAGGCGAGCGAATGGTACACGCTCTACCTCAAAGGCATCTGGTTCAACACTTCGTTGCCGAACGGGTTGTACTTCCTGCTGACTG
>JAJZIG010000026.1 GCA_021851265.1 archaeon
AGGCTCGCCGACGCTACGATGTTCTGTATCTCTACCACCGCCTCGTTCTTGATGGGTATCTTGCCCTTCTTCAGCTGTCTCACGACCTCCGCGACCGCCTTCCTGGCCTGCTCCTCGGACTTGGCGCCGGTGCAGACCATCTTCCCTGAACTGAAGATCAGCGTTGCGGTCTTGGGGTTCCTCAGCCTGAACACCAGGCCGGGGAACTGGTCGGGGTGGTACTCGACGGTGACGAAGTTCTTGGTGATCAGGTTGAGGTCGACTGTCTGGTTTATGGATGCTGATGCGACTACGTTCTCGATGCTGACTATGGCCTTGGTCTGTGGCAACTCTGTTGGGCGATTCCTATCGGTATTTAAAGGGTATAAATACTCGCAAGAGCGGAGTTCTTGTAACTCTTCGGGAGATGAATGGGTATTCTTTCGACTTGTATCTGTCGGGAGATAGCTACTTCTTCTTGCTCTCTTCGGTGAACAACTCTGCCCAGTGCTTCACGCTTCCCCTGGCTTCCTTCGTGTAGACATATGCTGTGTGTTGCTTCTCGACCTCATCCCTCTCAATTACGTATCCCAACTTGCCAAGAGAACTTAGGACTCTGTCCAGATTCGTGCGTGCGAGACCTTTCGCGAGAAGAATGGCCAGATGCGGCGGGATGCTCTGCAACCGTATGTCTGTCTCGCGAGCGACCTGTACCGCGACAGAATACGTCGTGACCCAAATAACAAGCCGCTCAGAGTTGCGCAGAAATGACTCAAACCCCTTTGTCACGTCAGCTGCAATCCCGTTCGTGATTGCAATTAGCCGAACAAGAAGCTCATTGAGGATTCCTGACTCTGCCAACTCCGCTACATGGAGGCCCCCCCTTGCCATATGTTGTAAGTAGCCGCTGGCGGGCCCTAGCTAATCTGGTTCCAGAGAGTCGTCTAAGAGCAAGTCCTACATTGACCTGAATCTTTTGGGCGGGATCGGCGATGAACTGGTTTAGTGACGTCCAATCCGCTGAACCCTGTTCCTTCTTGACTGTCCGGATGGTTTCTCTATCTTGCAGGAAACCAAGTTCTCCACTGTTGAATCTGGCTACCCACTCGGGGATTTTCTCTGCAAGAAAGTCTAGCCCTCCCTTGGTTGCGCCCTCCGCTGCGTCCTTGACTGGGGAACTACTCAATCTGGATGTCAGGGTGCGCGTTCAGATAACCGGCGATGCTCACTTCGTTATCTACGAGGATTACCCTGCTTCCGGGAAGAATCGCCATGTTGGCAAGAGTAACCCTCTCTTTGACATACTCGTCTACGATAGGCTTCCCTTGTTCGTCCAGAATCGACCCCGTGTTGTCTACCCCCAGCCCAAGAGCCTTCACAAGTGCTATCTTGAATTGCACGGGGGCCTCTTTCAGACTAATTGGTTGCAATCCTGTCCCCTATTCCCTACCTGATGATACCAGTACCTCGCTTGACGGCGTATAAGTCTACCCCCTATAGAATGAGTATCAGCGCTTCTTGGCAAAGTGGTCAACGCCCGCAAATGCCCCACACCTGCTCGCTCGACCGGGTCGATCGCTTGAATCGTGATATAAAGCCCTTTGGCGGGCAGGTTCTGATTCCGCTTCATAATCGGGTGATTTGGCCGAGTGCTTCACTTCGGGTGGCGGTCGAAGCCTCTCCCACAGGCCGAGACGGTTCCTGACGAAGAGGGTGTCCTTAAAGGCTCTGTAATCAGGCTCGCAGATGTGAACGGGGAGTTCCTCTTCTATCATTCGCGCTCGACACTTCGGGCAGACCTTAAGGCCCGACGCCAAGGCTACCCTTCTCCTTTCGAGTCATCAGGTCTTGGGGCGCGGAGATAACGCGCCGGGCAGAGGTCAGCGGGGGGTCCGTCTTCCTGGGGACGGTCTCGCCCTTCTTCGACCCGTTCTCCGAGATGACCCCACAGCAGTTCGCGGCCCTGGCCACGTCCATGGCCATGGGTTACTACGGCTCCCCCAGGCGGGTCTCCACCGGAGAGATGGCTGCCGCCCTCGGGGTCCCCCGGACGACCTTCCAGCAGAGGAGGAAGTCGGCGGAGGCCAAGCTGATGGCGGCCCTGGCGCCGCTCATCCTCACCCGCGCCGAACTCCCCCCCAGGGGAGCGAAGGGGAGGCGAATGACGCCCTACGCCTAGGGCTGCGCTTCTTCGGGCTTCTCCTCAGGCTGCAGCAGGACCGACCCTATGACTATCAGGATTATCAGGATGGACGGGAGGTAGTTGAGCCACTGCGGGAGCCCGTAGGTGTCGACGTAGTATGCCAGAAGCTCGACGTAGGGGATCACGAAGACCACCTTTCCCACGAGGCAGTTCTGGGTGATCGGGCTGCTGGCTATGCCGAGAGACTGATCGGTCCCCGGGTTGTTGTCCCCCTTCGTGATCAGGCCAGCAGAAGTTATGGCCACCACCCGGTGGACGACGGATATCCCAAGCGCAGAGCAAGACCCGTCGTAGACTATGATGTTGCCAACATGTATGTCGCTGATGGGGACGCTCTGCAGGACGACCAGGTCCCCTCCCTCCAGCGTCGGGAGCATGCTGTGCCCGTCGACCCTCCGCGTGTCGGTCTGGACGAAGTACGCCCAGAAGAGCAGGAGCACCACGGCGGCCACGTAGACGACCGTGCTCTTCGAGGCCACTTTCATAGGGAGAGTCCCGGGTTTCAGCCGGTTAAATGTTTGAGACCCTGATGCGTTTTTATCGGCCCCCGACAGGTCGTTCCGTCGTGGCCAGGCTCCCCTACAGGCTGCTTGCGGTGGACGCTTTCTTCGTGGTCCTTGCCTATCTGGTGGTCAGGGACCAGGAGACCCGCGCTGCCTACGCCGCGTCTTTACACGACGCCTGCGCCGGGCTCTGCTCGTACACCCCCTCGTTCAGCTACGGCGCCTTCACGCAGCACTTCACCATGTCTGGGAACGGGGTGACCCTCACCAGCCCCCCGACCCTCGACTGGTTCCAGGTCATCGTGGTGGTCCTGGTCGTGATCAACGCCTGGTACCTCTACTCCAACTACGTGAAGGGGGTGCGACCGTCCCACGCGGAGACCTCCGGCCCTGCGAGCCAGGGAACAATCCCATAGTTCCCCCTCCTTCCGGTGGCTTCCGGCTCGTTCAGGTTCAAATGCCGAAGTCTGGCGAGGCCGGGGATGGGCCCGCTCCTATCCCTCCTCACGAAGAAGACGGGGTCTTCAGAGCTGGCGCTGGACGCGATAGCATCCGTGGCGGCCGCCGTCGGACTCCCAGGGCGAATAGAGCCGGACGAAGAGCTGGCAGGCCTCGCCCTCTGCGCCAGGGGGGAGAGCATCGAGGCGGTCTCGAAGCACCTCGGCTGGAAGGACTTCGAGAGGTTCTGTTCCAGCATACTTCGGGGGAGGGGATACAGGGTCAGAGAGAACATCTATCTGAGAAAGCCCCGGGCGCAGATTGACGTCTTCGCCATGTCCGATCGGACCTCCCTGGCCGTGGACTGCAAACACTGGGCGAGGACCTCAGGGAGGGGGGCGCTGGCCGGTCTGGTCAGGGCGCAGCTGGTCAGGGCCAGAAGGCTCCATGACAGCCTGGACGGGACGGGGCCCATCGCGGCCGTGATACTCGTTATGGTAGACCCGGGGGAGCGGTTCGTGGAAGGCGGGGCAGTCGTCCCGATCTTCGCCTTCGGGGACTTCCTTGACAACATCGAGGCGCACCGGCGGATGCTCGACCTAGTCTAGGCCTTCGGCTCAGGTGGCGCCGCGCCGTAGGGGCTCATTAGGTCCTCCAGCTCCTTGAGCAGGCCGATGGGGTCGGGGACGTCTTTCAATATCACCACGCCGAGCCCCTCGGGGGACCTGTGGCTCCCCTTGCCTCTCTTCAGCTCGACGTAGACGGTGCCGCACTTGAAGCGCCTGGCGAGCATCCCCTGCGAGTATGCCAGGCCCTGCATGTTGCTGTAGGGGATGTCAAGCCCCCTGCCGAAGCGCCTCCTGATGCTGATCCCGGTGTCCCCGAGGGTGTAGGTGGTGTACTCCTTGTTGTACATGTACACCCCGATGAAGGCGTAGGCGAAGCCCAGGAAGAGGAGGTAGCTCGGGAACGTCCTGGAGTTGATCCTGAGGAAGACCGAGAGCACCGCTATGGCGACGGTCCCCTTGATGAGGCTCTTCGTCACATTGGACTTCAGTCGCCTTTCGGGTTCCAACGCCCTGCTCTAGTAAAGCCAGCAGGCCACTTCAACGTTGCCGGTCCTCCTCATGGCTGGCTCCTTCTCCTTGCACACGTCCATGACGTAAGGGCAGCGCGGGTGGAACCTGCAGCCTGTGGGAAGGCCCACCAGGCTCGGGACCTCCCCAGACGGCGGGACCAACTCATGGGTCTTGAGGGTAGGCACAGACTTCAGCAGCGCCTGCGTGTAGGGGTGCTTGGGGTTGGCGATCACCTCCTCCGTCGGGCCCTGCTCCACCACCTTCCCAGCGTACATCACAGCGATCCTGTCGGAGATGTAGCGGGCTACCGCGATGTTGTGGGTGATGAACAGGTAGGTGAGCTTCAGCTCGTCGTGGATGCGCGCCAGCAGGTTCAGGACCTGGGCCTGGACCGAGGCGTCCAGGGCCGAAGTAGGCTCGTCGAGTGCTATGAACGTCGGGTTCGAGATGATCGCCCTGGCCACGGCCACCCTCTGTCTCTGGCCTCCGGAGAGGTCCCTGACCCTCCTCTGCGCGAAGGTCTTCGCGTCCAGGCCTACGAGTGACAGGGCCGTGGCGAACTGTTCATCCTTGGACGCCTCGCCGACGTCGGACCTGTGGAGGGGCTCGGTGACTATCCCTTTGATGGACATTCTGGGGTCGATGCTGTCGGTGGGGTTCTGGAACACCATCTGCACCTGGCGGCGTATCCTCCGGTAGTCCTTCCTGGAGACCTTCTCGTCCATGAAGTAGAGGTCCCCCTTCGTCGAGGTCTCGAGGGTAGCCAGCATCCTCCCCAGGGTGGTCTTCCCGCTCCCGCTCTCGCCCACCAGCGCGAGCACCTCCCCTGGCATTATCTCGAAGTCAATCTCGTCGACTGCCTTTACCCATATCTTGGGCTGGCGCGAGACCAGCGACTCGACGAACCCCCTCTTGGACGCCTCGAAGTACTTCGTGAGGCCCTTGGCCTTGAAGACCGTGTTAGTCATACAGATGGCACCTGAGGAGCCTGTCCTCTGCCTGCTTGATGGCTGGGTTTTCGGCTTTGCATACGTCCATGACCTTCGGGCACCTGGGATGGAACCTGCAGCCTCCGGGAGGAGAGAGCATGTTGGGGGGCGACCCTGGGATCGACACCAGGTCTCCTTCCTTCTTCGACTTGTGGGGGATGCTATTGACCAGGGCGACCGTGTACGGGTGGAGGGGGTCCGTGACCACCCTGTCGACAGGACCGAGCTCGGACAGCTCGCCGGCGTACATCACCAGGAACCGGTCTGCGACCGTATATGCCACTGCCATGTCGTGGGTGATGAAGAGCACCGACATGCCATATTCGGCCTTCAGCTCCTTGATCAGCTTCATCACCTGCGCCTGGATGGTCACGTCCAGAGCCGAGGTAGGCTCGTCGGCGATCAGGATCTTCGGCTTCATGACCAGCGCCATGGCGATTACCACCCTCTGTATCTGGCCGCCGGAGAGCTCGTGGGGGTACCTCCGGAGGATGATCTCGGGATCGGGCATCCTGACCCCCTTCAGCCCGTCGATCACCACCCTAGTCGCCTCCTCCTCGTCGTACGATTCACCCCGCATCAGCCTCTGGGTCCGGATGGCCTCCAGCATCTGCCTGTCGACCCGTTTGACCGGGTTGAGGCTGTTGAGAGGGTCCTGGAAGATCATGAACGCCTCGCTCCCCCTGTACGCCCTCAGCTCCCTCCCCTTCAGGGTGAAAACGTCCTTCCCGTCCACCGTCACGCTTCCCTCGTAGCTGGCGTTCGGCGGGAGGAGCCTGACTATGGCGTGCCCCAGGCTCGACTTGCCGCAGCCGCTCTCACCGACGATGGCGACGCTCTCCCCCTTCTCCACGGAGAAGTCCAGCGACCTTATCGCTTCAAGGTTCCCATAAACGGTACGGTAGTTTACGCGAAGTCCCTTGACGTCGAGCAGCAACTAGTACGAAAGCCTCCCACCGACCATGTCCTGTATCCTGTCGCCGAGCAGTGAGTAGCAGACCACTATCGCCATGATGACGAGGCTCGGGAAGAGCGGGAACCACCAGGAGTGGGGTACGTACTGGAGCCCGGACGCTGCCATGGAGCCAAGCTCGGGCTGGCCGACCTGGACGCCTATCCCAAGGAAGGCAAGGGTAGAGTAGACCAGGATGACGTTCCCGAAGTCGAGGGTGGCTATGGCTACAATCGGATCTATGGCGTTTGGGAATATGTGCCTGATGATGATGCTGAGGGGGGACAGTCCGCTGAGCCTCGCTGCTTCTACGTACCCCCTTGACTTCAGGGTGAGCGCCTGCGCCCTGAAGAACCTGGCATATGTCGGCCACCATACGATGGTCAGGGCGACCAGCACCACGGTGTATCCGTTCCCGAGGATCAGGGAGAGGGCTACGGCGAAGACTATAAGCGGGAATGCCAGGAACGCGTCCGTGACCCTCATCAGGATCTCGTCGGCCCAGCCGCCGAGGTAACCGGCAGAAATGCCGAGGAACATCCCTATCACAATGGCCGAGATGACTATCAGGACAGAAGCCAGAGCGTCCTTCGGTATCGCGTACAGTATCCTCGAAAGGATGCTCCGCCCCACCTCGTCGTAGCCGAATATCCCCACCGGGAAGTTGGCAAAGGTGGGGGGCGCGAGCGAGTTTGCGAAGTTGAACGTGAAGGGGTTGGAAGGCAGGATGGAATAGCTCAGGGCAAGGTTGTGCGTGTAGTCTGACACCGTCTCTAAGATTCCTTGTATCAGGCCGAACACGAAGAAAATCCCGATGCCGATGGCCCCGGTGAGGGCTATCTTATCTCTCCTGATGAACCCTGCTATGAACCGGAGGCCAGACGTCTCCCCCAGCGGCACCTCGGCCTCGTCGTGGACAGCTACGGTGCTGGAACGGCCCTTGCCCTTCAGCAGCCTGAGCCTCCTAGGCCGTCCGGGTTCTTCCGGTTCCATCCTAGGTCAGCCTCACCCGAGGGTCCATGATCCCGTAGAGTATGTCCGCTATGAAGTTCGCTATGATGACCGCCAGGCCCACCACCACGGTGATGGCCAGGATGGCGGGGTAGTCGAGGTTGTATGCCGCGTTGACGAAGAAGAAGCCGATTCCATGGTAGGAGAATATGTCCTCGACCACCACCGAGCCGCCGACGGTGAAAGCGAAAGACAGCGCCATGAGCGTGATGATCGGGATGATCGCGTTCCTGAACGCGGTCCCCCAGACCACCTGCCGCTTCGGGAGCCCCTTCATGTAGGCCAGTTTGACGTAGTCCTTGTCCAGGGAGTCCACCATGGTGGCCCTGGTGAGCCTGGTGATGCCGCCGAAGCTGATCACCGCTATGGTCACCGCAGGCAGCACCAGGTGTCTGAGATAGCTGTAGAGATAGACCCACCTTTCAGCGAGTATCGCGTCTATGAGAGGGAGCCCGGTAACTGCGGGGGGGATGGCCAGGGTGGGGTTCGCGACTTGGCCGGTCGGGAGCAGACCCAATTCGTAGGCGAAGACCAATTGCAGGAAGACGCCCACCAGGAAGATTGGCGCGGCCCAGGTGCCGAGGTAGATCGCCTTTATCCCGTAGTCCGTCCCGGTGTTCCTGTTAGAAGCTGCGATGGCCCCGGTGAATATCCCGATTATGATTCCCAGTATGGTCCCCAGCACCACCATGTTCAGCGTGACTGGGAAGTACTCCTGGAGAACCAGGAGCTCTGGGATGCCGTACTGGGTGTCGGTCCCCAAGTTCCCATGGAAGATGCCGGTCACGTAGTTGTAGAACTGGACGTATATCGGCTGATAGAAGCCCATCCTATGGGCAATCTGATTGAGTTCGGGGACTGTGAAGTGCGTGCCCACATACAGCCTCGCCAAGTCCTGTGGCGTGGGGGCGACCAAGTGTATGATCGCGAACATGAGCGCGATCATGATCAGGATAGTTATGACTGCATTCACGGCCCTTCTTGCGACGAACATCAGGAACCGGGAATCCAAATATCAGCGAGCCGATGTCTGCTCCTTGACGCTCTTATAGATTGTTATCAACCTCAGACGCTATCAGCCATCTCATGTTCGCGCCGCGTGCCGGCTACCATGGGCCTGATTCCTCAGGGACGGTGACCTGCCCTGTCCACCTGCCATGCGAGTCACAGGGCCCGCGCTTGCGATGCCGCCTCTGGCGTCGTCTCGTCGACCAGCACTGCTCGACGATGACCGCCTTAGGGCTGCCTGCCTCGTACCGGCGTCCCCCGGGCTATGCTCAGGACGCCTTCCGAGGACCGTCCTTCCCGTTTGAAACACGGATCAGTTCCCCATCCGCCAACTGAGATAGCATACGTTGGACAAATTTCGTGAAACATTCAAGAAAATACGAGTATGTTTTGGGTGCTAATAATTCTTATATAACGTATGAGTCGTTTTCCGGCTTGAGAATGTTACTAAGTCAACGCAAAGCAATTAGTACTTCAGCAACAGTCGCCATCATCGTAGTAATACTCGTAATCGCCGGCGTCGCCGGCTATTTCGTGCTCACCTCCTCGCCTAGCACGACCACCACAAGTACCTCGACCTCGTCGTCCAGCACTCAGTCGACCTCGTCGTCGAGTACTCACTCGACCTCGAGCAGTTCGTCGAGCAGCTCTTCGAGCAGCTCTTCGACGTCGACCGTAGCCGCGACGCCGCTGTCGGTCTCTTCGTGCACTTCTGCGATATCGGGGACCATCCCCGCCGCGCAGTCGTTCACCTACACCGCCAGCAACTCGACTACGAACTACAACTATCCGGTCACCCCTACTCCGCCCACCACTGGCCCAGGCCAGTATGGGCCGACCAACTCTAGCCTCCTCACCGACGAGTCCATCGGGACTCCGCCGGACTACCTCGACCCAGCAGCAGGGTTCTACTCGCAGGATGTCACATACAACAACGCAGTGTTCCAGAACCTGGTCATGTACAACGGTAACAGCGGCACACAGATACTTCCTGTGGTCGCAGACCAGTACTGGATCACCAACGGTGGCTGTACGAACGTCTTCCACATTAGGCCGGGTGTCACCTTCTCCGACGGGACCCCCGCAACTGCCTATGACCAGTGGTTCTCGATCGTGCGCACCCAGTACATCAACGCGCCTTCCGGTGTCAGCCTGTACAACTGGAACGGGGTCTCGTACAACCTGACCTCGGGCGCTCAGTACGGCTCTGGCAGCTACTCCTACAACACCATGGGCAACCAAATCCCGTGGGGGCTGAGGCTAGCTATCCAGCACGTCACCGGGCTCCAGACTGCAGCTGACACACCGGCGGCCGTTAACCTGGCAGTAGCAGCGCTGAACCAGATGCTCAGCCACTTCAACCCCTCGAACTCCACGCAGGCCTCTATCATGCAGTATCCGGAGCAGGCCTACGTCGCTAACTCGACGTACTTCACCGCCAACTACCTGAGGACCATGGGTCCCTTCGGCCCGCAGCTGTGGGCAGGGTTCGACGGCCAGCAGGTGGTCGAGCCGGCGTTCGTCGATGCGCACGGAGGGGTAGCGAACAACACTGCCAACTCCTACTTCGACACCCACGGCGGTATCGGGACCGGACCCTACGTAGTATCGTCAGTAGGGCCTGGGAACAACCCAGTCGTGCTGACTGCGACCCCCCACTACTGGGCGGGTCAGTCGTCTGCCACGAACATCCCGGTAGTCGCCAGACCAGCGAGCATCAGCACGGTAGTCATGGCACCCTTCTCGACCAACGCACAGGCCGAGGGTGACTTCGGGAGCAACAAGGCACAGCTGTCGGCCGAGTCGCCGTTCCTGTACAGTGCGATGTACGACTCGCTCCCTGCCAACGTAAAGTCCACCTTCGCCTTCGACCAGATATTCCAGGGCATCGGCGCATACGACTTCGCGCTGTTCGCCCAGTTCAACACCTACCAGGCTCCGACCAACTATACCAGCTTCAGGCAGGGTATGGCGGCCGCCCTCAACTACACGGCGCTCAACCAGCCCAACTACTTCAACGGCACCGCGTATGCGGGCTATTTCGTCGGGCCACTGACCCCAGCCTACGCCTACTACAACTCACCGAACTACCCACTCCCAACGCAGAACACCACCGCAGCTATCAACTTCTTCCAGAAGTTCGGCGTGCAGTCGCACACCTACATGATCATCCCGGCTGACCTGACGTTGTCCAACGGGACGACGGTCTCGGCAGGGACGGTCATCGGTGACAAGAGCGGCTCGCAGCTTCAGCCATTCAAGCTCTACTACGCCGTCCCACTGGTAGGGTCTCTTGAGGTCACTCTAACGGTGATCCAGAACTCCCTGAGCCAGTTCGGCGTCACCGCGGTGCCGTTCGGGACGACCACGACGGAGCTTGACATACTCGACTCCAAGCCACAGACCTATCCGGCCATCCAGCTCGTCGGCTGGGGCGCCGACTTCAACGACCCATTCCTCGGGATGTTCTTCCCACTGATGACCCCGTCACCGTACAACGGGTTCTACACCAACTCCACAGTGAACAACGAAGCGACGGCATGCGAGTTCCCAGCGTCTACGGCTCAGTCGCAGACCTGCGCAACCACGCTCTACAAGATGGCGCAACAGAACCAGATATGGATCTACACACCAATCCCAGAGATTCCTGCAGGGCAGCCTAACGCGGGCTTCCCAACGAACTTCTTCTTCGTCCAGCCATACGTACATGGTGTAGTCGATAACCAGTACGTCGGCGGATTCTACAACCTCATCTACTACCAGCCAGTCAACGTATAGAAAAAGTCCTGGACCGAGAGGTCTGGGACCCTTCTTCTGTTTTTCTCGAACCCAGCGGAGGCTCCGCACCTGCAGCCGCGCGGAGGAACCTGGAGGAAAACTATATCATCAGCGTAGTCCTTCTCTTCTCCTTGCACGGCGCCGACCGGTCGGGTGAGGGTTTTACCGCCACGCCGGAGGGGGGCGCCCCCGTCAGAGGAGAGGGGAAGCCTTCGGTAGCCAGGGTGTGGCACGGGGTCACGCCGAAGTCGAAGCGCTCCGAGTTCATCCACTACGTCGGGGTGACGAGCATGGAGGAGATCAGGAAGACGGAGGGGAACCTCGGCGCCTGGCTCTTCACCAGGGACGTGGGGGACAACACCGAGTTCCTACTGGTCTCCATGTGGGAATCAGAGGAGGCCATCAAGAAGTTCGCAGGGAGCGACATCAAGAAGGCGAAGTACTACACCAGGGACAGCGAGTATCTGGCGGAGCTCGAGCCCAGCGTCACCCACTTCGAAGTGTCAGGGAAGGTCTAGGCTCAGGCCTGCCTTCAGAACCTCCGGCGAGAGACCAGGCCCCCCCTGCCGTCCTGCACCGCAGCCACCGCGGCGAGGGGTCTCATGTTGTAGGTGCTCGACATGGAAGAGCCGTAGGCTCCCGCGTCAAGGATGGCCAGGAGGTCCCCCTGGGCGAGGCTGACCCCTAGCCGCCTCGCCTTCCCGAACACGTCAGTGGTCTCGCACACCGGGCCCGCGACGTCGTAGGAGGCGGCGGACCGCTTCGCCGAGGAGGTCCAGGCGGGGACGATCTCATGATAGGCGCCGTAGAGGGCCGGCCTGATGAAGTCGTTCATCCCGGCGTCGACCAGGGCCCAGCGGACCCTCCCTGACTTCTTGACGTAGTTCACCCTGGTGAGGAGGACGGTGGAGTCCGCGACCACCCACCTCCCGAGCTCGAAGACCGGCCTCGCCCTCCCTCCCCAGCGGGACCTGGCGAAGACGCCCGCCGTGGCCTCGGCGTAGTCGGCGACCGGGAGCTCTCTGTCAGCGCTCCTGTAGGGGAAACCGAGCCCGCCGCCGAAGTTGAACTCCTCCACCTTGAAGCCAAATGACTCCAGCTCTCCCGCCAAGTCGATCATCTCCTCGGTCTGCCTTCTGAAGACACCTGCGTCGGTGACCTGGGAGCCGATGTGGGAGTGGATGCCCGCTACCCTTACGAACTTCAGCTTCTTCCCCTCCTTCTCGCAGAATCTCACAACCTCGTCCCTGGCTACCCCGAACTTGTGCTCCCTCCCCCCGGTCGCCAGCCCGGCGTGGGTCTCCGCCCTTATCCCGAAGTTCACCCTGAACCCGAGGCGCACCCCCGCGGACCCAAGGCTGCGGCAGAGCGAGTCGGCGTCCCTTGCCTCCTGCACCGATTCCGCGTTGATCATCCCCACCCCGGCCGCGATCGCTGCGGCAAGCTCCTCCTTCGACTTGCTGGGTCCGTCGAACACCATGTCTCCGGGCGCCACCCCTGCCTTCCTTGCGAGCTCTATCCCAGCTACCGACACGATTGTAGCCCCCGCGCCTCTCCTGGCAAGGGCCTTGACGACCGGGATTGTCGAGTTGGACTTGTATGCGAAGGATATCAGGACGTCCCGGGACCTCGCCGTGAGCGCGGCCTTCGCCTCCTCAAACCTGTCCGTCACCCTGCCTACGTCAGTGACATAGAGCGGCGTCCCGTACTTCTTCGCCAGCGACTCGGCGCCGACCCCGCCTATCTTCAGCGAGGTCCCTTCCCTGGAAAGGTGCGGCCGCCGGTGATCCATTCGCCCACAGCCGGGGCCGTATCTATTTCTCCGTTGCCCAGGCCGACCAACGGTTAAAACCGCCGCGTGGGTCGAAGCCGCGTGAAGGGAGTCGCGGTAGGCGTCGCCGACCTGAGAGCCAAACCGAAGTTCAGGTCCGAGCGGGTCTCGCAGCTGATCTACGGGGAAGAGGTCCGCGTCCTCGGCTCCGAGGAGGACTACTACAGGGTCATGGGGAGGGACGGGTACGAAGGGTACATCCAGAAGTCCCTCGTCGACGAGCTGGACGGGGAGAGGGCGTACAAGCTGGCCGGCCGGCACCAGGCCGAAGGCGTCCAGTTCCCCTTCGGGTCCTACCTGAGCGAGAAAGAGGCCAGGCGGTTCAAGGTCCCACGCAAGCTGCTCGTCCCTGTCCACAGCGCTGCGGACCCCGTGGCCCTGGCCAAGGACTTCCTGGGGGTGCCCTACCTCTGGGGCGGGACTTCAGACTTCGGCTACGACTGTTCAGGTTTCACCCAGAGGCTGTTCCGGTACTCCTGCGTGGAGCTCCCCAGGGACGCAGGCCAGCAGAGGGATGCGGGGGGGATCGTGGACGGCTTCGGTGCCGCCGGGAGGGGGGACCTGGTGTTCTTCACCGGCCACGTGGCCATCTACCTAGGGGGGATGAAGATCATACACGCCAACCTCGGCCACGGGGGGGTCTCGGTCACCGACCTGTCGGACAGGAGCGCGTACTCGCGGCGCCTTCTTGGCATCTTCGAGGGGATACGACGCTTCGACGGGGACGACTTCACTCGCGGACGTGCCTGAGTATCGACGGCTCGAGCTTAGGCTGGCCGATCTTCAGCAGCCCCTCGGTCACCCGGACCCAGTTGCTGTCCTTCGAGCAGACCTCCTTCAGCATCCGGAGACCGCGCCGCCTGTCCTTCCCCGAGCTGAGGAGCCCGATGGCCACCCAGTACTTCAGCTCCCGCTCCTCGGGGACCAGCCCCATCCCCTTGGTGTAGGCGTCCAGGGCTTCTTCGGGCCTGTCGGAGCTGAGGAGGTCGTCCCCTCGGTCCACCCATCTGTATCCGCGCTGGTACCTCAGGAGGCGCCTTAGCTCGACCAGGGGCTCGGGGTGGTCCTCGACCCTGAGCTCGAAAAGCCTCCCCTCCCAGTGATTCGGCTTCAGCTCCGGGCCGACGACGAGCAGCGCTGCCGACTGCTTCCCCCTCAGGTCTCCCCCCTCCGCCTGGGCCGCGTCCAGGGCGGCGAGGAGCCTCTCAGGGAGGGGGGAACCTCTCTCTCCTTCGAACGCCCTCCTCATCGCACCCCAGACCCTGTGGTTCTCCATTATGTTCCCCTGGCAGCTGAAACCGTTTCCGGTCGCATGTCCGGCGCAGGGGATGCACTTCTCCCCGGTGTGCGCGGCGACCTCCCCCTGTGCGTCCACCATTGCCACCTGCCTCACCTCCGGCTTGACGTCCGCCTCAAGGAGAGACGTCAGCGCGCGCTTCGCGGTCATACCCCCTGACATCATCTCGATGCCCAAGGGTCCGTAGCGGACGTCGAGCGTCGCCTGGGTGGCCACGGCCCCCACCCCGGCCCTCGCCCAGGGGACGGCAGAGCCCACGGAGAAGTAGTGCGACTGGACCGCCACTCCCATCTCGCCTGTCTTTTCGTCTCGGGCGACGATGGAGTATGTCAAGGCCTCTCGGCGGAGTCCGAGAATCCATTATTAAACGCCGGGGGGCGCCTCGGGTCCTTGGTCAGGGTCGTCCTATGCGGCTTGGGCGCCATGGGGACAGAGATCCTCAAGCATCTGCTAGAAAGGGGTCACGCGGTCGTCGGGGTGATCGACGCCGACCCGGACAAAGCAGGGAAGACTGTGGCCGAGCTCACGGGCCTCCCGCTCGGCGTTCGGGTCCACCAGTCGGTGCAGTCCGCCCCCCTCGCCGACGCGGAGGTGGCGGTGTTCGCCGCCCGGTCGCGGGTGGAGGACGTGGCCGGGGACATAGCCCACCTGCTTTCTGCAGGGCTCGACGTCGTCACCGACACAGAAGAGATGGCCTATCCCAGCCACGCCGGTGGGGACGAGGCAGGGCGGCTCGACGCCATCGCGAGGGAGAAGGGAGTCACCCTGGTCGGGGTGGGGGTGAATCCGGGGTTCGTCATGGACTGGGTCCCGGCGGTCATAGCCTCAGCCTCAAAGAACCCGACGCGGATCCACGTGGTGCACAGCGTCGACCTCTCCAGGAGGCGCCAGGCGGTGCAGAGGAGAGCGGGGGTCGGCCTGGGCCGGGCCAAGTTCGAGAAGGAACTCGCCGAGGGGAAGCTAGGCCACATCGGGCTCGCAGAGTCGGCGCACCTCGTTGCCCTCTCGCTCGGGAGGGACCTCGAAGGCGCCGGCGAAGGGACGTTCCCCGTGATGGGCTCGGAGGACTACGTGATGGGGGTGAGGCAGTTCGCCGAGGGGAAGGCCGGAGACTGCGCGATACGCCTCGACCTCGAAATGACCACCACCTCGGCAGACTTCGACGTCATAGAGGTCAGCGGGGATCCTGTGATCAAAGTAAGGTTCGAGAAGGGCGTGTTCACGGAGTCTGCGACCGTCGCCATGGTCGTCCACGCGGTCGAGCGGGTCGGCAGGGCCCCGGCCGGGCTCATCACCATCCTCGACCTCCCGCTGGCCGTGCGGTGAGGCATCAGGGCGCGCCGCCTGGTCGTTCGCCCGCAGAGTAGCTTGCCCTCTCAGCCTAATGCCTTCAGGTCATCTTGACCTAATCCCGTAACTCTGTTCAGTCATCGAGGGCGTGGCGTGCGGCCTCCGGTCTGCTCTTAAACACGCTGCACAGCGCGGCAGGTCGTGCCGGGGTCCGGCCGCGGCGTCCGCCTTTCAGGGCGCCTTACGTATCGTGTAGAGGCCGAGGGACTCGTCGAGCTCCCGCACCGCGTCGTTGTCGGTGGGGGTGAGCACGGACTCTAGCAGCGGGAAGACCACGGCCGACATGACGTGCCCGCCGACGACGCTCCAGTCCCGCCCTCCGAGGGTGCCGTGCGCGTGCAGGAATGGCGCCCCGTCTTTCGCGGTCACGTTCCCCACCAGGCTTGTGAGCTCCAGCTGCTCTTTGAACGCCTTCTCCTCGTACTTCTTCGCCGCCGGGTCGTAGCGCCCCAGCCTGACCTCCCGGACCCCGCCGAGGCCCGTCACGAGGGCCGTGGAGATGCCGTCCTCGGCCGCGGCGGCCAGTATGCCTTCGGGTATCAGCTACCCCGCCTTGAGATGGTGGATCTTTGCCAACTTTGGCCCCGACGGTCCGGCGCGATAAAAACATGGGCTCCAGCAACTCCGGAACAGTTTCGCCTACCCCCATAGGTCGTTACGGCGGGGGAGAGGGGCAAAGGCTTTCATACCCAGCAGCGTGCATAAAGATTCACGGGAGCCATTGCAAATCTTGGGGGAGAAGACGACGACCGCCGAGTCGCAAATATGGGCCGTTTCGGTCAAAGGGCTTACTCGGGAGTATACTACTAGGAACTTCTTCGGCGGGGTCACCAGGACCACATGGGCTCTGTCTGGCATTGACTTCCAGATCGCGAACGGCGAGCTCTTCGGGCTGATAGGCCCCAACGGGGCGGGCAAGACCACCACCATCAAGATACTCACCACCCTCCTCACCCCAACGGGAGGGGATGCGCTCATCCTGGGCCTGAACGTCAGGAAAGACCTCTACGAGATCAGACGCAGGATAGGCATAGTCTTCGGAGGGGAGCGCGGGCTGTACAACAGGGTCACCGCTGTGGACAACCTGCGCTACTTCTCGGACCTCTACGGGGTGGACCCCAAGGTGGCGAAGGAGAGGATCCCGAAGCTGCTTGAAATCGTCGGCCTCGCGGGCCGGGAGAAGGAGAGGGTGGAGAAGTACTCCAGGGGGATGAAGCAGCGGCTGCACATAGCGAAGGCCCTGGTCCACGACCCCGAGCTTATCTTCCTCGACGAGCCGACCATCGGACTCGACCCCGCCGGCGCCCGGGACATACGGAACATGGTCAGGGACCTGAAGGCCCAGGGGAAGACGATACTTCTCACCACACACTACATGTTCGAGGCTGAAGAGCTCTGCCAGCGGGTCGGGGTCATCTCGAAGGGGAAGATCGTCGCCCTCGACACGCCGTCGGAGCTGAAGAATATGGTGAGGGACATCTCGGTCATCGACCTGAGGACCTACGGGGCGACCATGGACTACGTCGAAGCCCTCAGGGCGATCCCCGACGTGGTGAGGGTCGTGGCGGACCTTGAATCGGAGCAGCAGTCGATCAGGATCCAGACCCCCATGGGCGCTGACCTGCTCCCGAAGGTGGTGGCGTCCCTGCCTGCGGGGGCCAAGATAATCGACAGGACGATCAAGGAGCCCACCCTGGAGGACGCCTACCTCAGGCTGGTCGAAGAGTGATATGGTGTCCATGCAGGACCTCCCTCGGGGGAAGAGGGTGGACGGGTACGTCTCCCAGAAGGTCCAGGTCCTGAGGGCGTCGATCTTCCTCACACGGAAGCTCTTCTTCGCGGACCCCCAGTGGGTGATACCGAACATCATCGCCCCCTTCATCTTCACCCTGGTGGCGTTCTTCCTGTTCCAGGGGGAGACCTCCGGGAGCTCCTTCCTTCTCTACCTGGTCCTGGGTTCCGGCCTGATGGGGATGTGGGGGACCACCATCTATGCGTCGGCAAACTCCATCGGCTTCGACAGATGGAACGGGACAATGGAGGCGACCCTCGCCGCGCCCATCCCGCTGTCGTGGATTGCCCTGGGCAGGGTCCTCTTCAACACGCTGCAGGGGGTGCTCAACGCCGTCTTCATCCTGGTGATAGGGCTGGCCTGGTTCAGGGTGGGCTTCGGACTGGTGAACCCCGGCGCCTTCTTCCTCGCCTCGGTGGCCACCTTCCTCTCGCTCTCGTCCTTCGGGCTGCTCATGACCACCATCCTCCTGCTCTCGAGGAAGGGGGGCTTCATCACCAACTCCATGGAGATCCCGGTCTACATCGCCACCGGGACGATGTTCCCGGTCATACTGCTCCCCATCGTCTACCTTCCGTTCGCCTTCATGCTGGCCCCGACCTGGGGGATAGAGGCCATCAGGATCGCGGCGCTGCCTGGGTACGTCGGGCTCCCCACCACCTACTGGCAGGACATGGTCATAATGGTGGCCGAGACGCTCGCCTATCTCGGACTGGCCTTCTTCCTGTTCAAGCGGGTGGAGGCCTACGCCAAGAGGAACGGGACCCTTGAAGAGTACTGAAGACGGCCGCGGGGTCCTGAGCGCAGGCTCGAGGCTCCAGATGGCCTACAGGGTGTTCATGGGTGCGTTCTTCTTCGGGCGCAAGGGGCTGATCATCTGGGACAGCTGGGAGATGTGGGTGATGCAGATATTCATCACACCCATAGCGCAGATGGGGTTCTTCGCCTTCCTCTCGGTCTACCTGAAGTATCCGCTGTCGGTCAC
>JAJZIG010000027.1 GCA_021851265.1 archaeon
ACCGTAGACCGCGCGTGGGACTAACCCGCATGTTGGGAAACGCAGAGAGCCGCAAAAAGGAAGGCCGCACCCTCCATGAATTCGTTCAGCCTGTGCTTATCCGCGATTGCGGTATTGCTGGTATTCGGACCCCAGAAAAATCTGTCCTGGACGTGATGGAAGAACTCGTAGGCAATCAGCTCCAGCTCAGTGAGCCTCTCCGCGTTGCGCCCCCGGGACCGGAGGGTGTCGTGGTGGAAAGGCGAGACGCCGCTCAGCCGTAGGCCGGGTACCTGCTCTTAAGGAGCCTGCGCATCTCCGAGGCGAGCCTGGCATCGACCTCCTTCTGATTCTGTGACAGGCTCACCGTCCCGGGCATGGTCAGGACGATGGGCCCCTCCGCGTAGCTGCTCCCAGCCTCAGGCACCGTGGGCTCTGATTCGAGCACCGACGCGAGGCTGGCCGGCATCTTTTCTTCCGGCGACGGCCCTTCGCCTCCCAGCAGCCGGAGGACCAGCCCGGGCGGGAGCCTCCTGTAGCCGTAGGGAAACGCGCTCCCAGGCTGCGGTCTCCCGCCCCCCTCGGCCAGAGAACCGAGCACCGTCGGAAAGGGCTTGAACATCGAGTCTATCTTGAGCATCCAGGTGCCGTCCGGCCCTGAGACGACTGCGTCGTAGAACCCGGAACCGAGCGAGGGCGACACTGTGAAGCTCCACCCCTTCGGGTTCCTGGAGTAGCCATCCAGCATGCGCCTCCTCAGACCCTCTCCTTCCAGAAGCTCCATGGGCCCTCTCCGGCGTGCCGGGACGTAATAAGGCGTCGACCGGGGCGATGAGAGCCCCATGGGCGCACGCCCACGCCTGTTCGCCGTGGACGCCCGAGCGGGCACGATTGGATACTGGTGGATGGTCGGGGGCGGGATGATGAGGCTGGCCTTGTGGCACGGGAAGAGACGCCATGGCCGGGCCTTGTCGGTCTAGGTAGGCGCCGGTGTTGTACGACCCCCTGAGGACGTTGCGGTACCAGGCGTTGAACCCCCTGTCCTCCTCGAGCAGGTGGGCGTATTTCGACTCCCCCCTCGTCCTCCGTCCATGGGTGGGGGTCAATTCTCCGACGGGTTCTTCCACGTCTTTGTGGTCTTCGTGCGGACTTAACTGCCGGAACCGAATGCAGGGGGATGCGGGCCCGACGGGAATCGAACCCGTTTAGGGGCGTCGGCTGACCCTCGGGTTAAAAGCCCGATGCTCTACCTGAGTTCTCTCTGGTTATGGAACTAAGCTACGGGCCCGCGCCACCCTTCGCGATATGTCCCGTATTTTACTGTGAGCAGCCCTAAGGCAGCAGGCCAAGGACCGTCCTCATGGTCTTTCTCTCGGCCGCCTCGTCCTCGTAGGGCGTCTCCATTATGATTGGCCTCTCCGTAATCCCCGGATAGTGCAGAAATTCTTTGATCCCCCTGCGCCCTATCTTTCCTTCGCCTATGTTCTCGTGTCGGTCGAGCCTGCTCCCGAGCGCCCCCTTCGAGTCGTTGAGATGGACGGCTTTCAGCCTGTCTAGCCCCACGACCTCGTCGAAGAGCCCCAGCGAACGCTCCACTGCGTCCCTGGTTGCGAGGTCGAAGCCGGACGCGTACATGTGGCAGGTGTCGAGGCAGACCCCCACCCTCCCATCAGCCTTGACCTTGGCGAGTATCATCTCGAGCTCTTCGAACCTTGCCCCGACACTGTTCTTCTGCCCTGCCATGTTCTCCAGAAGTATGGTTGTCTCACCCCTGCTCACGGCTATGGCCTCGTTGCACGCTTCCGCGATGTTGGCGACCCCTACCGCCGTCCCCTTCCCCAGGTGGCTCCCGAGGTGGATGACAAGGTAGTCTATCCCCAGGGCGTCGCAGCGCTTGACCTCTTCCTCGATGGAGTAGCGGCTAATCTTCATGGTCGACGTCTCGGGGGAGGCCAGGTTCGGGAGATAGGGCATGTGGTCCACGACTTTCCTGAACCCCGACTCCTTCCTCTTCTCCCGGAAGGCGGCGACCGTCTCGTCTGCGATAGGCTTGAACTTCCATTGGTTCGGGTTCCTGGTGAAGATCTGGAAGGTGCTGGCCCCTATCTCCTTTGCCCGGTTGAAGGCGAGGTCGATGGAACCCGCGATGGAGACGTGTAGCCCGACCATGGGCTCTGAAGTCAATGTGTGTCAAAAGAGGGAGAGTGTGGGTTTATGAACCCACGCTCACGCTTTGCGTCTACAGTCTAGCGCTTCTTGGGCTTGGCGAGTGTCTACTGGACACCGGTGGCACCCCTCACGGGGGCCGTCCTGCGCCTGTAGGTTCGGGTCGGCTTCTTCGCGATAGAAGGCGCCGCGAACGAAGTCGATGAAGGCGCCGAGTAGGTTACTGGCGCTGGCGCTGGCTGGACCGTCTCGTAGCGTGCTTGTGATGGGGCCGGAGATGGTGCTGGAGAGGTGACAGGCTCTGCCGCGGCTGGGGCCTCGGCCTGACTCGTCGACGCTGTGAAAGTGCTCGCTGTTGTGGCTGGTGACGGCGCTGCCCTAGTCTTCCGGTGTCCGAGATAGCCCTTCGACCCCGCGTAGACAACGGCTACCGCTCCCACGCAGGTACCAAGCAAGATGGCGGCTATTTCTGGGACCATGTTGTTGATACGCCCCATCGTGGCTCTTCACCGCCTGAGTCAAACAGTATCAACAAGTCCGTAATGTTGATTCGACCAAGTATGCCGTCGGCGGACGGTTAAGGTATCCCCAGCAGTGCGTCCAGGGACAGCGCCCCGGACCCTAGCAGGAGGATGGCGACAGAGAGGACCAGGTAGACGAAGTCGAGTTCGAACCCTGGATTCCCTCCGGCTCCCATGAAGCCCGCCTTCATCTTGGTGGTCTTCATGACGATGATTGCTGCGAACTGTATTGCCAGAAACGCCGCGACCAGCGGGACCAGGAACCCCACGATTAGGAACATCCCACCGAAGAACTCGAGCAGGGTAACGAGCCTCGCAGCCGCAGGCGGGACTCCCATGGTAGCTATCCAGGCCCCCGACTGCTTCCCCCAACCCCCCTTCACCTTGGGCATCCCGTGGGCGATCATCGCAGCCCCCACGGCGACCCTGATGACAAGCGACACGTAACCAGGACTGATTAGTGCAGACATGTTGATTTGGTCAGCGTCAGAGAGCTAGTTAAAAAAATTAACTGAAGCTGCTTCCCCGCAGACCAGACTCGGTCCTGCACGACAGCCCTGTGATGCGAACTGCTAAAGCGGCGGTGACCGAGAGCGCCAGCGTGAGCATCCTGACTATCGACAGGGCGAAGACGGCCCTAGTCGTCATCGACCTGCAGAAGGGTATAGTCTCAATGGAGACGCAGCCCAACCCCGCCAAGAATGTAATCGCCAACGCTGTACTGTTGGCAAGAGCGTTCAGAGAGCATGACATGCCGGTGTATCTGGTCCACGTGACACGGCCTAAAGGGACGTCCCTGACGACGCAGTCGGACTCGTCATTCCCGTCCGGAGGGGAGATGCCACCCGACTGGGCAGACATCGTCCCTGAGCTCGGCCCCGCCCCGTCTGACGTGGTGGTAACAAAGCACCAGTGGGGGGCGTTCTACGGCACCGACCTCGAACTGAGGCTTAGGAGAGGCGGGTCTGACACCATAGTCCTCTGCGGCATCGCGACCTCCTATGGTGTCGAGAGCACAGCCAGGTTCGCCTACGAGTACGGCTTCCAGCAGGTGTTCGCCGAGGACGCCATGTCCGACCGGTCGGCCGAGGCCCACAAGAACGCGGTGGAGTTCGTACTCAAGAGGATAGGCAGGGTGAGGCATACCCAGGAAATACTTGACGCCCTCCTCCGAACCTGACTGCAGGGGTTTCGCTTATATCTCAGCGCGTGCTGTGTGTAGCGTAATGCTTCAGATTCAGTGGGACAAGATCATAACAGAGATCTTCAAGTTTGACCGCAGGATAAGGTCCGCCCAGATCCTCGACCAGAGCGGCAGGCAGGTCGCCGGAGGGATGAGGAAGGGGATACCATCTTTGGAGCCGCAGAGCGAGGACATAAGGCTCATCGCTGGAATCACCATCCAAATCAACACCGACCGGACCTGGGACCGCTACTTCGGGAAGAGCCAGTACACGTTCAACAAGAGGGAGAGGCTGAACATCATGACATTCTACCTCGGGGACAAGCTGATCCTAGTCTCTGCCGAACCTGACTTCACCCTGCAACAGGCGCAGGACCTGCGGAACCAGATAATAACGAACCACGCGGAGTTGGCTAGGTAAAATAGTGCGACCCGGGTTTCAGTTGAGACCTAGGTCAGGGAACTTCGCCTTGACGAGCCCGAGTTCGCCTTGGAGAGTCCTGATGCGCTCTGCGTACTTCTTCATGTCCTCGGCATTGTTCTGAACTTTGGCGACCTTGTAACCACGCCATGCCTTCTTCAGGGCGCCCCAGCTCTGACCCTTAGTATACTGAGACATGTAAGAGCACCCCTGCTTGAGACGATATAAGGCTTAACGTCTCTTGTAGCGTGTCCTGGCCTCCGTCTGTTGCTGCGCCTTTCGCCCAGGGCCGTTACTTCACTTCGAATGGAATCCTGTTCCCGTTGTGGTCGTAGACGCCTAGATTGTCGACTGTGGCGTATGGATACCCCATTATCACCATGAGCTTGCCGCTGGCGTGCAGCAGGTCCTGGTGGGAGGGGTTGTGGTTCCCAGAGGGGTGGGAGTGGGCGACCCCCAGGTAGGAGAAGTCGACGGGGAGCATCCACCAGTTGAAGGAAGAGAACGAGGCCCCGTGGCTGGCGAGGGGAGGGATCACTACGCCCGTCACCTCCACCACCCCCTTCTTCGACTTGCCCCTGAGGAGCAGGATGCCTTCGTTGGGGTAGGCCATGGCAGAGTAACTGAAGAGGCTGTCCACTACCTGCTTGTGGAAGACGACCTTCTCGACGACCATGCCGCTACCCTACTTCAGGAGGCCTATGAAGTTGGCCACCACCTTGTCTCCGTCCGGGTTGTCGGCCGTGAACCGCTCCGGATGGAACTGCACCCCGTAGAGGGCGCGCCTTCTGTGCTTCATGGCAGCGACGGCGCTGGTGTCGCTCCTGGCCAGCAGTGTGAACCCTTCCGGGACCGACTTCACCACCTCGTACCTCGACTCGAAGAGCACGAGCGAGCGGGAGAGGCCTTCGAAGAGCGGGTCGTCGCCCAGGACGGTGGTGTTCACCATCTCGAGGACGTGTCTCTTGTCCTTGACGACCTCGGCGCCGAAAGCGTGGGCCATGAGCTGGTGCCCGAAGCAGATGCCGAGTATGGGTGCGCGGGAGTCAAGTATGGCCTGAGCCTCGACGCGAAACTTGGCTCTAGTTTCGGGGTCGGTCATCATCTCCGGAGAGCCGCTAAGGGCGACCCCGTCGAACGAGTCGAACTTGGCGGCAGATGATTCGTGCCACTCGATGGCGGTCACAGTCGCGCCGTTCCCCTCGAAGCATGCTTCCAGCTTCCCGGCGCGCTCCTTGGCCGGGTAGTTGTTCACCACCAGGACCCTGGTCAACCCAGGTCAGGGCCCCGCTTCACGATAAGAACTTTCACGGAAAAAGCAAGAACCGCAGAACAGTTTAAATGGCCAAGGAATTAGTTGGGCAAAAAGGAGCAAGGCAAGAAAATGTTTGCACCTTCGGCAGGATATGACAGGGCGATCACGATTTTTTCGCCCGACGGCAGGCTGTACCAAGTAGAGTACGCCCTTGAGACGGTCAGGAGAGGCAACCTGGCAGTGGGGGTCCAGGCGAAGCAGGGAGTGGTGCTGGCCGTAGAAGAGAAGCAGAGGAAGCTCCAGAGTGCGGAGTCGGTCATCAAAATGTTCCAGATCGACGACCACGTCGGAGCGGTCGGAGCGGGTTACATCCCAGACGCTCGTATACAGGTGGACAACGCGCGGGTCCTGGCCCAGAGCAACAGGCTAATCTACGACGAGCCGGTCGACATCGAAGCCATAGCCAAGCGCATCGCCGACATGAACCAACAGTACACGCAGTATGCCGGCGTGAGGCCCTTCGGGGTCTCCCTCATCATAGCGGGCGTCGACGGAGCCGGACCGGTGGTCTACCTCGCTGACCCTACGGGGACGTATTCCGGGTTCCATGCCATAGCGATAGGGCAGGGGAGCGACCAGGTCAACGACTACCTGGAGAAGAGCTACTCCCCGGACCTGACCCTGGACGAAGCCGTCACCCTGGCCATAGAATGCATCTACCTGGTGAGCGAGGACAAGAGCGGGACTTCGCACATCAAGGTCGCTGTGGTGGATGCTGAGACCAAGAAGTGGAGGCGCCTCGCCGAAGCTGAGGTAGGCAAGAGCGCGGCTGGGGCCAAGACCAAGTCAGACAAGCCGCCGGCCAAGAGCTCCTGAGAAGCGTAGGCTCAGATGAGCGGGAACTTCGGTCGGGGCGGCGGAAGCTTCAAGCCGAGAACCCACGAGTCGTCGAAGTTCACCACGGTCAGGCTCACCATCGGAGGGGAGCAGTATGAGATACTGGTCAACCCAGACCCGGCCCTGTCTTACAAACAGGGGAGGAACGTCGAGCCATCCGCAGTCGTCGCCGTAGACGAGGTCTACTCGGACTCTCGGAAAGGCCTGAGGTCAAGCGGCGAGAAGCTGAAGCTCCACTTCGGGACGGATGACCCCGCCAAAGCAGCCCTCGAGGTACTGAAGCGAGGGGAACTGAACCTCACCCAGGAACAGAGGAAGAGGCTGACGGAAGAGAAGAGACGTGCGATAATAGCGGCGATTTCAAAGAACTTCGTCGACCCGAGGACCCTGCTCCCCCACCCGCCGATGAGGATAGACCAGGCCATGCTGGAGGCCAGGGTCTCTGTGGACCCGTTCCAGGACCCGAATGAGCAGATGAAGGCCGTGGTCGACGCCCTTAGGACGATACTCCCTCTGAAGTCGGAGAAGATCAGGCTCCAGGTGAAGGTGAGCGCACAGTACACCGGCCAGGCGATTGGCATCCTGAAGACCTTCGGCGAGATAGTCAAAGAGGACTGGTTAGCCGACGGGACGCTCTCCGCAATAGTAGAAATACCCGCTGGCGGACAGCCCGGCCTGCTGGACCGCCTCGGCTCGACCACGAAGGGAGCCGCACAGGTCACAGTGGTGAAATAGAGATGCCAATGATACAGAGAAAACAGGTAATCCCGGGAGACGTCGTAGCAAAGGGGAACTACCGCTACGGGAGTTACATCGAGAAGCGCGGAGACGAGTATGTGGCCCTCAGGGTGGGGGTCGCCGAGGTGGGGAGTGACGGGATAAAGCTCAACCCATTCACCGGGCCGTACCTCCCTCGCGCCGATGACGAGGTGATCGGCAAGGTGATAGACATCAACGGCTTCGGCTGGGTAATAGACATCAACTCGTGCTTCGATGGCTTCCTACCAGCCTCGTTCGTCTTCGGGAGGGACTTCTCCCCCGCGACCCACGACCTTTCAAGCAAGTTCGGGGTGGGGGACATCCTGGGGACAAGGATAGAGGCCTTCGAGAGGTCCAGGGACCCGCAGCTGAGCATCAGGGGCGAAGGCTACGGGAAGATCTCGTCGGGGGAAATCGTTAAGATATCACCAACGAAGGTCCCCCGAGTAATCGGGAAAAGAGGTTCGATGATCAACCTAATCAGCGAAAAGACAGGATGCGACATCAGGGTAGGCCAGAACGGCGTGATAGTCGTGGACGGGAGCCCTGAGGGAATTACGAAGGCTGTCAAGGCCATCAGGCTCGTGGAAGAGGAGACTCACGCGCCGGACTTGATGTCCAAGGTAGAGGCGGCTCTAGGAGGGAGCGTCGTTGGCGGGAACTAAGAAGGAACTCATAGACAAGAACGGCGTCAGGCTCGACGGCAGGAAGTGGAACGAGCTCCGGCCGATAAAGCTGCAGGTGGGCATCATGAAGAACGCCGACGGGTCGGCCTACATCGAGTGGGGCAAGAACAAGATCATGGCCGCGGTGTACGGGCCGAAGGAGGTGCACCCCAAGCACCAGGTCCTGCCTGACAGGGCCTTGCTCAGGTGCAGGTACCACATGGCGCCCTTCTCGGTCGACGAGAGGAAGAACCCCGCGCCGTCTAGGAGAGAGATAGAGATCTCGAAGGTGATCAGAGAGGCGCTTGTGCCCGCGGTGATCGTGGAAGACTATCCGAGGACGGCCATAGAGGTCTGGGTCGAAGTGCTGCAGTCCGACGGAGGGTCGAGGGTCGCCGGAATCACGGCGGCTTCGCTGGCCCTGGCGGACGCCGGGATCAACATGAGAGACCTCGTGGTCGGCTGCTCCTGTGGCCTCATCGGGGAGCAGGTGGTATCTGACCTGGACGACACCGAGGACAAGGAGGGGAACGGGGACATGCCCGTGGCGATCATGCCGAACCTCGGACTGGTGTCGCTCCTCCAGGTGGACGGAGTATACACCCGGGAGAACTTCCAGAAGGCCTTTGAGCTTGCCATCGAGAAGGGGAAGCAGATCTACCAGATGCAGCGGGAGGCCCTGACGACGAGGTTCTTCGGGGGCGAAGCCAAGACGACTGAGGTTGAGGAGGTGGCCGAGTAGATGTCGATGATGAAGAAGAACTACGTGGTAGAGGCCATCAGGAAGGCACAGCTGCTACAGCTGCTAGCAAGCGGCAAGCGCCTCGACGAGAGAGCCCTCGACCAGCCCAGGAACCTGAAGATTGAGACCGGAGTCATCCCGAAGGCCAACGGCTCAGCCAGGGTGACCCTAGGGAACACCCAGGTGCTGGCAGGGGTGAAGATAGCCACCGGGATACCATTCCCTGACACGCCAGACAAAGGGATACTGATGGTGAACGCCGAGATACTCCCGATGTCGTCCCCCTACGCCGAAGCGGGGCCGCCAAGCGAGGATGCGATAGAGCTGGCAAGGGTGACGGACAGGGGCATACGGGAGTCTGAGATGGTCGACCTGACCAAGCTCGGTCTCATCCCCGGGAAATCGGTCATCGCGGTGTTCGTGGACTGCAACATCATGAACGTCGACGGTAACCTGTTCGACGCCACCAGCTACGCCGTGGTGTCCGCGCTCAGGACCGCCAAGATGAAGAAGTACGTGATAAAGGACGACAAGGTTGAAGCCACCGACGAGCTGATCCCGGTCCCGGTCGAGAAAACACCGGTGTCAGTCACCATAGCCAGGTTGGGCGACAGGCTGGTGGTCGACCCCAGCGCGGAAGAGGAAGCGTCCATGGACATGAGGATTACCATAACCACGGACGACGATGGGAACATCTGTGCGAGCCAGAAGGGCGAAGCGAGCACCATCAGCCCGGAGCAGGTGCTGCGGGCGGCGGACACATCCATAAGCGTCGGCAAGGCGATCAGGGCCAAGATACTCGAGGCGACCAGGTAGTGCCGAAGGCGAAGGAGAGCTTCAGAGGCCTCGGCGCGAAGTACGGCGGCACCCTCAGGAAGAGGTACGCCAGGGTCTTCAGGACGCTGAAGCAGGCCAGGTCGTGTCCGGCTTGCGCGAGCAAGAGGCTCGCCCGGACCTCCTCGGGGATCTGGAAGTGCAAGTCCTGCGGCTACACCGTGGCCGGAGGGGCATTTGACCTCACCCAGGCGAAGGCAAGATAGGCCCATAGAGTCAGTCGAACTGAAGATCACGTTCCACGCTGACAGGCAGACCGCCGCGAAGATAGCCGAGAAGTTCCCCTCGGCCATAGTAAGAGGAGGCAAGTGCGTCGTGAGCATCGAAGGGAGCAGCCCGGGCGAGGTCGCCGAGAGGGCCAAGGCCCTGCTAGAGCAGGTGAGATCCGTCGAGTCCAGCTCGAAAGGATTTAAGTAGAGACCGGAGCCGCTGTTCCAAAAGTTGAGCCAGCCAGAACTTCCTCCTCTCCTCAGAGAGCAGCTCGCGAGGTACGACCAGGCGCAGCAGAACCTTCAGGCTGTGCTTGCCCAGAAGCAACAGGTGGAGCTCGAGCTCAACGAGACGGAAAAGGCGCTGGAGGAGCTCGGGAAGGCCACCGACTCTGAAGCCGTGTACAAGTTCGCCGGGAACCTGCTGATCAAGACAAAGAAGGAAGAGGTGACTAAGGAGCTCGGAGAGAAGAAGGAGCTAGCCAACACCAGAAAGATGGTCCTCGCGAAGCAAGAGTCGAGGTTCAGGGAGAGCCTCAAGGACCTCCAGACCAAGATAGACGAGGCCGTGAAGGCGAGGCCACCGCAGACTCAGCAGCCGCCCGGGGACGCGTAGACCGTGGCGACCCTTGACCCCTGAAACGAAGCCGGAAGACTTTCCTTTCCTGGAGCCATCAGCCCTCAAGAGGGCCGTGGTGGTATGTCACAGGAACGCTGACGCTGACGCCTACCTCTCGGCCTACGCCGTCTCTAAGCTCATCGGGTCAGTCGCTCCCAGGTGCCACGTCTCCATAGCCACCCCGGGAGGGATGACGATGCTCACCCAGAAGCTGAGCGCGCGGTTCCCGCATGACATCGCCGACGGGAGCGGGGGGGACTATGACCTGTATGTCGCGGTGGACGTGGGTGACGAGGAGCTCCTCAGTGAGTGGAAGGAGAAGTTCAGGGAGAGCCCCGGAATGAAGGTCCTGGTGGACCACCATCCGCGCAGAGAAGGGGGACTGTATGACCGTTCTGTGGTAGACGAGGGCGCGACCTCGGCTGCCGAGGTGGTCTACGGGCTTTTCGAGAGCCGGGGGGTGACCCCGGACCCACAGACGGCTCAGGCGCTCCTCGAGGCGATCCTCTTCGACTCCTCACATCTTGCAATCGCGGGCCGCTCCGGGCTCGGGGCGGCGGTCAAGCTGATGGACGCAGGGGCGGACATCTCCCAGGCGCGGCGGGAGCTTCGCAGCGAGCCTGACTACGGAGAGGTCATCGCTAAGCTGAAGGGAGCTCAGAGGATATCGATATTCAAGGCAGGGACGTGGGTGGTGGCGACCAGCCACATCGGCTCGTTCCAGGCCCACGTCGCCAGGTCCATGGTCTACCTCGGGGCAGACTTGGCGCTGGTCAGCGGTGAGTCGGACGGCGAGACCAGGGTCAGCCTCAGGGCGACCCCGAGGTTCCAAGAGTCTGCGAAAGTAAAGCTGGGATCCGAGGTCGCCGAGGAGATGGCGAGGAGGCTCGGAGGGCATGGCGGGGGGCACGCCACCGCCGCTTCCTTCTCCGCCCCCGTGGGTGAGGAGGAGACGGTTGCGGCGACCATGAAGCTGTTCGGGGAGCTCATCGGCGAGCTGAAGAAGCTGGACTAGGCGTACCTGGAGGAGGCCCTGCTCTTCAGGAAGCCCTCGAAGGAGAGCTTGAACCACGGCGTGTATGAGTCAGGGTGCGCCGTGAGGTCTGCGACCACGTCGGTAACGCTGGCCCACCTTACAGACGACATCTCGTCCCCGTTGGGGACGATCGCGCCGTCGAAGTCCCCCACCAGTACCCTGCAGAACTCGTTCTCTGCGTTCGCCCCCTGGGGGGCGAAGTAGACGAAGGAGTGGACGTCCTCCAGCTCCCCCACCGTGGCGCTCAGCTCTTCCTTCGCCCTGCGCGAGGCTGCCTGCTGGTAGGTCTCCCCTGGATAGACGTGGCTCGTGAAGGAGACGTCCCAGGCGCCGGGCCAGAGCAGCTTCTTCTGGCTTCGTTGCTGGAGCAGCAGCTTGCCGCCGTGGAAGATGAGGGCGGTGTATGCCCTGTGGCGCTTCCCCTTCCCCGCGTGGCAGCTCTCGCGCGTGTCCGTCCCTATCTCCCTGTCGTGTTCGTCAACGAGTATGAGTATCTCCTCCTTGGCCAACCCCCCCGTGGGCGGGCGGTTTCTAGATAAGCCAATCGGGCTTTTTATTTCGGCAGCCTCGGGGGCATCCATGCGCCTCTCGGTGACGGGGACGTTGTTCAGCGGCATGGGGAAGGGGAAGTACTATGTGGGCCACCCCGAGTACCAGAGGCGGTTCAGGGAGCGGCTGGGTTACATGCCATACCCCGGCACCCTCAACGTGAAGCTAGACGACAGGGAAGTGATACGCAGGCTCGGGGAGATCAGGTCGGCGGACGGGTCGAAGATAGAGAGTTTCGCCCTGGGCGGCGAGACGTTCAGCTCCCTCACTTGCTTCGAAGGGGAGCTGAAGGGGGAGAAGGTCACCCTCCTCTTCATCGACGTGACATACTACAACGAGACTGTCGCCGAGCTGATCTCCCCGACCTACCTCAGGGGGAAGCTCGGCCTGAAGGACGGCGACCCCGTGACCTTCAGCGTCGACGTGCCCACCCCTCACCAAGGTAGGTCATGACCGCGCACTCGTCCCCGTCCTCTAGGCCCAGTGACTTCCTGAGATCGACCGGAGAGATCACCTCGAGGACCGAGCTGTCGTGGTGAGTCCTCTCTATGGCTAGGACCGCCCCGGGGTGTTTCCCGGCTATCTTCGCGCGGAAACATTTCACGCCGCCGTAGGACCTCCTGCCGTCGCTGAAGCCTGGGATTTCAATCCCCTTCAGCAGCTCGAGGCGCCGCCGCTGCCCAATCATCGCCTCGGTGGTGAGGCGCAGGTTGAGGGTCCCCGGGAAGGGCTCGAAGTGGAGCGCCCTGGCGAAACCCTCGGCGTAGCCCTTCAGCGAGACATAGTAGGCGCCCTCTTTCAGCCCGGCGGACACCGTCCCTCGGAACTGCATGGTGTCCTTGCCCCTCTCCAGGTTTGCGCCCACATCAGCCAGGAAGGTCTCCACGGCGTCGAGGCCCGCCTCCGTCAGCCTGACGGCGAGCCCCCGTCCAGAGTGGGCTCTCTCGGCCAGGCCCACCCTCTGGAGGTCTGAGAGCCTCAGTGAGGCCGCCTGCTGGCTGAGTCCCAGGGATTCGCCCAGCATCCCCGTGGTGACGTTGACGAAGGAGTTGACTGCCCCCAGCCTCACCAGGTGGAGGAGAGTGGTGAGCTGCTCCGCACTCGCGCTGGCGCTCTTTTCTGACATCTACAAGGATGCTGGTAGCTACTAAACTGTTATAAGAATATCCGGCTCGGCGCGGAACATGGGCACAGTCTCAAGGGGCCGCCTGGACACGGCCTCCATCGCAGGTAGCGCCATATTCAGCGCCCTGGCGATCATCCTCGCGGCCGGCTCCCAGGCCATGGGCCTGAACTTCCCTCTGGTCCCGTACCTGCAGTTCGACCTTGGCGAGGTCGCAATCATACTAGCGTTCTTCATCTTCGGGCCCGCCCCTGCGCTGGTAGCCTCCTTCGTGGAGTTCGGCGGGCTGATGGCCTTCGGCCAGCAGATACCCATAGGCCCTCTTCTGAAGCTGGCGGCGCTGGTGTCCACGGTCGTCGGTCTCTGGGCCGGCACGAAAATCGCGGCACGCGGCGGGAGGACCAGCTTCCTCAGGCTCGCAGGGTGGACCACTGCCATGGGCAGCGCGTTCCGGGCCGCGGTGATGACGGTAGCCAACTTCTACCTCGTCGTCTACATCTATGGCCTCGCAGCCACCGAGGGTTTCGTCAGCGCACCCTTCGCCGCGGTGGGGATCGGGCTGACCTCCTCCAACGCCCTGCTGGTGATCCTCGCTTTCACGGCCGTGTTCAACGTCACTCAGCTGGCCATGGTCATGGGCATCGCATCCCTGGTCTTGAGGGTCCCGTCGGTCCCCAGGCTGAGGGTGGCAGGGAGGACCCCGTGGTTCTCCGACGTGATGCAGCCGCCCGCCGCGACAGCCCCTAGGGAAAGACTCTAACCCCGCCAGATGGCGGCAGCCACATGGGCGACATACTCGGGATAGAGAGGCTGAACTTCAGGTATCCGGAGTCGCCCAAAAACGCGGTCTCCGACTTCGAACTGTCGATACCTGAAGGCGAGATAGCGGTGCTGGCCGGGCCGTCGGGGTGCGGCAAGTCCACCCTCCTCAGGACAGTGAACGGGCTGATTCCCCACATGTACGGCGGTGAGTACTCGGGGGACGTGATCGTGGCAGGATCGAGCGTCAAGGGTTCGAGCATGCGCGACCTCGCCCAGACGGTCGGGTTCCTCTTCCAGAACCCGGAGAACCAGATATTCATGTTCACCGTTGAAAGGGACATCGCTTTCGGGCTGGAGAACCTCGGGGTCCCCCGGGAAGAGATGAGGGCCAGGGTGGACGAGGCCCTCCGTCTCCTTAGGATCGGCGACCTGGCCCAGCGGGCCCCCCACGAGCTCTCCGACGGGCAGAAGCAGAGGGTGGCCCTTGCCGGGGTCCTCGCGATGCGGCCAAAGCTGGTGATACTCGACGAGCCGACATCACTGCTCGACCCCAAGACGGCTTCTGAGCTGGTCGCCCTGGTGGCCAGGCTCAGGGAAGAGCTGGGGACCACCTTCGTCGTAGTGGAGCACCGCCTGGACCTCCTTGTGGGGGTCGCAGACAGGCTGGTCGTGATGGACGGAGGGAGGAAGGTTCTCGAAGGGGCCCCCAGGGACGTGCTCTTCGGCGATGATGCCGAGGCACACGGCGTGGCCATCCCTGCTGTCACCAGGGTGCAGAAGGCGCTCACAGAGAGCAAAGGCGGGAGGGCTGTCGCAGGACGGCTGCTGACCCCGTCCGAGTTGGCCTCCGCCGTGGAGGGGAGGCAGGGATGATAGAGTTCAGGGATGTCACGTTCGTCCACCAGAACGGCGTCAAGGCCCTGGATGGGGTCAGCCTCAGGGTGGAGGCAGGCGAGTTCGTCGCCCTGGTCGGTGAGAACGGGGCGGGGAAGACGACCCTCGTCAAGCATGTGACTGGCCTGCTGAAGCCGGCGTCAGGCAGCGTCCTCGTCGACGGCGTCGACACGAGGGAGGCGAGCACGGCCCAGCTGTCGCGGAAGGTCGGAGTCGCATTCCAGAACCCCGACCACCAGCTCTTCTCAGAGACCGTGGAGGAGGAGATGTCGTTCGCCCTCCGGAACTTCGGGTTCTCCCCGGAGCTGGTGCGGAACCGCGTCGCCTGGGGGCTGGAACTCTTCGGTCTGGAAGAGTACAGGAGGTCGTCTCCGCTGGTCCTCAGCGGCGGGGAGAAGAAGAGGCTGACCTTGGCGTGCATCCTGGCCTGGGACCCGCAGGTGGTGATACTCGACGAGCCCACGGTGGGGCAGGACGCCATCCAGAAGGAGAGGCTGGCGGGGACGATACAGATGCTGAAGTCTGCCGGGAAGACCGTGCTGGTGGTGTCCCACGACATCGAGTTCCTCTGGCCGATACAACCGAGGGTGGTGGTGATGAAGGGCGGGAGGGTCGTGGGAGACGGCCCCTCGGCAGACCTCATGCAGGATAGGGATCTGCTGGGATCGGCGAGGATCGCCCAGCCGCAGCTAGTGGAGTTCTACCAAGCGCTTCACCGCAGGCCTGTGGCACCCTTCGTCCACGCCCTGGACGCCGCGCGCTGGGCCGGGGAGACCCTGCAGCCATGATGTGGCTCAGCGGAGGCTTCATCTTCAGGAAAGGCTACTCGTTCTATCACAGGCTGGACCCCAGGGCCAAGCTCCTGAACTCGGTGCTGATGTTCGTGACGACGCTCCTCGCGAGGTCCGTCTTCGAGATGGTACTGGTAGTCGCGTTCATGGTTGGGCTTTCGGCAGCCGCCACGGTCCTGAAGAGGGTGGCCAGGACCATGGCGTTCACGGCGCTGTTCTCGGGGTTCATCTTCGTGGTGAACGTGCTGTTCACCAGGGACCTGGAGACGTCGGTCCTCTACGCCACGAGGTTCATAGCAATAGTGGTGTCGACCAGCATCTTCTTCATCACCACGTCGCCTGACGAGCTCGAGCAGGTCATGAAGATGTTCAGGCTCCCCAGGGACGTCGTTTTTGCCTTCGTCACCGCAGTCAGGTTCATACCGGTCATGATGCTCGACACCATACAAATCATGGACGCCCAGAAGTCCAGAGGGCTGGAGCTGGAAAAGGGGAACCTCGTCCGCAGGGTCAGGAATATGATACCCATATTGATCCCTCTGGTGGTCAACTCGGTGGTGAGGAGCGGAGAGCTGGCCGAAGCCATGGAGGCAAGGGCGTACGGCGCGGCCCCCAGGCCCACGTCCCTCCTGGCATACAGGGCGAGGCGGGTGGACATCGGGGTAGCGTGCGCGTCCGTCGCGTTGTTCGCGCTCGCCGCCTATTCCTTTTATTTCGTCATTCCAGTGCAGTTCCCGTGATTCCCGCCCGGGTGGTGGTCGACGAGAGGGAGAGGGCGAGCGGGGTCCCTGACGAGCTGGCCAAGCTCAACGTCAGGGTGTACTTCAGCAGGCTCCCGGTGGCGGATTATGTCCTCAACCCCGAGATTGCCGTAGAGAGGAAGTCTGTCAGGGACCTGGTCGCGTCAGTCTACGACTCGCGCATATTCGACCAGGCGGCGAAGATCTCTGCGGCCTACGCAAAGCCGTTCCTGGTGGTCGAAGGGGACTCCAAGGAGGTCGCCATCCTGGCAAGGAACATGAAGTCGTTCTTCGGGGCCATCGCCAACGTGTCCATCGCCTACGGGCTGAGGGTGCTTTACACGGCGAACCAGAGGGAGACCGCCCTCGCCATCTCAGAGTTACTCGTCCAGGCCAGGGCTAAGCCCCTCGCCAGGATGCCGTCGGAGGTCCCCCGCAAGGCGAAGAGCACCCCCCTGCAGCAGGTCTACCTGCTTTCGTCCCTCCCTGGGGTCGGGAGAAGGCTGGCGGAGAAGCTCCTGTCGAAATACGGCACCCCCAGACGGGTGATGGCCCTCACCGCGGGGGAGCTGGCCATGACCGGAGGCATAGGCTGGAAGAGGGCCGAGAAGATCAAGGAGGTGCTGGACTCGAAATATGCGAGGTACGTCGAAGCTGCCCCGCAGTCGAGGCTGGAAGGATGAAGGTCGCGGTTCTCGGAGGGACAGGCCGCATGGGAAGGGCCATCGCCAGGCAGCTTTCCCGGCACAACGAAGTGGTGATCGGTTCCCGGGACCCGTCGAGGGCCTCGGAGGCGGCCAGGCTGATTCACGGGGCGACCGGGTCAGACTACCTCGGCGCCTCGGAGGCCGCGGATGTCGTGGTCTTCACAGTCCCCTATGAGGCCCTGGGCGCTGCGGCGGGGCTCGCCGCTGCGCTCTCGGGGAAGGTGGTGGTCTCAGCGGTCAACCCGCTGAGGGTCGAGGCTGGGCTTCTACGGTACGGGCTGGAAGAGGGGTCCGCGGCGGAGGAGCTTGCCGGCCTCCTCCGGGAGAGCAGAGTGGCCACGGCGTTCAACCATGTCTCTTCTCTGTTCTTCGAGAGGGACGAGCCGGTCGCCATGGACATACTTGTGGCTGCGGAGACCAGGGAGACGTTCGAGGTGGTCTCAGGGTTGGTGAAGTCCATCCCGAACCTCAGGCCGCTCTACGCCGGGCCCCTCTCCCAGGCCCGGGTCATCGAAAGGATGACCCCCCTGGTCCTCAACCTCGCCAAGCTCAACAAGACAGGAAGCTTGACCACGAGGTTCGTCTCCGTAAGGGGATAGAGGAGGCCGGAGCGGTCATGCCCCGCGCCTAGGATCCGGGATACTGGCTCAGCCCGTCCTGCCATCCGGCATAGAGGACCGGCCTGTACCTACGGTAGTCCCAGAAGCCGCTGAAGGCGCCCGCAGCGCGGGCGTCCTCTACGCGCGCGACCAGGAGCAGGTGGTCGCCGAGGCGGCGGGTCGCCTGCAGCCTGCATTCCAGGGTCGCCACCGCTGCGTCGAGGACCGGGACCTTCAGCTTCACCCCCTCCGAGTATTTCAGCCCGGCCTCTGCGAGCTTGTCCTTCACCGCGGCGCCGCTGGCGGTGGCCAGCTTCGACAGGGCTGACGATCTCTCTCTGCCGACGATTGAGAGGGAGAAGCAGCGCGCCTTCCTGGCTAGCCTGCATGTGTAGCCCCGAGGAGCGCACGCCACGGCGACC
>JAJZIG010000186.1 GCA_021851265.1 archaeon
ACGACCCTCGTCCCCTTTGCGGCGTCCGATTTCAGGAGGTCCTCCCTTGGCGCTCTGTCCCCTGTGACCGCGTAATCAGGCGCCGCGATCCGCACCGCCGCATAGAAGGTGGCGCCTTTGCCGTCTCGCACCTGCGCCTCGACCTTCTCGGCCTGGATCAAGACCTGGCTCGGGGAGACTGATTCAGCGTCCGGCTTCACCCTCTCGAGGAACAGCTCAAGCAGGCCCTCGAACCCCTTGAACTTCTCCGCGAACACTTCTCTCGCTTCGGCTACGACGGAATCTGGCAGGACGAGCGTCACCTTCTTGTCTTCCACCTTGCGGAGGACCTTGTGCTCGTTTCCCCTCCGAAAGACCAGGCCGGAGACGAGGATGTCGGTGTCAAGCATCACGCGGGGCTTTGCCATGCCTCTCCTTCCAAAGCCTCCCCCTCGCCCTTTCTGCCTCTCCGAGCAGGAGGGACCTCGTGATGCCCTTCTTGCCTGCGACCTCTTCGACGACCTCAGCTGGCGCTCCGCCGGGACCGTGGGGCACGACTCCCTCTACCTCTCCGAGAACGACACGGGCCCCGACGACTCTGTCCACTCGATGGACGGGGTGTTCATGATGCGCGTACCGGGCAAGGACCTCGGCGGGAGGGAGCTGGAGGGGCTCCGGATCGAGGACATCGGGCCGACCCTGCTGAAGCTCTACGGCCTCGAGTACGGAGACGGCGTCGACGGCCGTGTCGTCCCTGAAGTGGTGGAGGCGTGCCGATGAAGCGAGAGGGCCCGGAGGAGGGGTTCGTCGTATGGATGACAGGGCTCCCGGCCTCCGGGAAGTTCACCCTTTCCAGGCTCCTCGAGAAGGAGCTCAGTGAGCGGCACGGCAGGCGCGTCGAGGTCCTCGACGGGGACGAGGTGAGGAAGGGGCTCTCCAGGGACCTGGGACTCTCGAAGGAAGACAGGGAGGAGCACGCCAGGAGGGTGTCGTATGTGGCGAAGGTGCTCGCCAGGAACGGGGTGGTCCCTATAGTGGCGCTGATCTCCCCTTACAGGCGGTCGAGGGCGGAGGCGAGGGAGATGGTAGGGCCTGAAAGGTTCGTCGAGGTCTACATCCGCGCCCCACTCTCGGTCTGCGAGGAGAGAGACCCCAAGGGGCTCTACGCAAAGGCGCGAAGGGGGGAGGTCGACAACATGACAGGCATCCAGGACCCCTATGCAGAGCCGACCGGGCCTGACATCATCTTGGTACGGAGAGTGTCGCTTCGGCATCGTTAGCCGAGTGCCTCGTTTCGGTGCCAAGGACGCATGGGCAAAGTCAGGTTGGACCTTTCGGGTATCGGGTGCCTCCGGCGGGAAGCATAGCAGTGTGCTGCAAAGCTCAGTTCGTAGCACATTGCAGTATGATGCAAAGTATTTAAGACCACCATCGTAGAGCACGCAGTGTGAACCCGGAGGAGATCAAGAGGGTCCTGCTGGACCAGGAGGAAGACCTGAAGCGTGCCCTGGAAAAGAAGATCGTCCCGAGGGAGGTCGCCGACTCGGTCAACGCCAGCTTGGTCGCTCCAAACGTCTTCCTGGTCACTGGGGTGAGGAGGTGCGGCAAGTCGACCCTGGCCGTCCAGGTCGCCGGACGCCACAGGTATGAACGGGTGAACTTTGACGACGAAAGGCTGTCGAGCCTGGGAGCAGGCGACCTGAACAACGTCCTAGAAGCGGTCTACACGCTCAAAGGGGACGTGGACGTCCTCGTCTTCGACGAGATCCAGGCCGTGGGAGGGTGGGAGATGTTCGTGTCGAGGCTGAGGGACACGAAGAAGGTGCTGGTGACGGGGAGCAACTCCAGCCTCCTGAGCAGGGAGTTCGGGACGCGCCTGACGGGGAGGCACATCGATTTCACCCTCTTCCCCTTCTCCTTCAGGGAGTTCATCGCCTACAGAGGGTTCGCCCCCACGGAGACGACGAAGGGGGTCTCCCAGACAAAGAGGCTCCTCGAGGAGTACATGAGCGTCGGTGGCTTCCCGGAGGCCCAGATGTTCGGAAGGGCCATGCTGAGGACGGTGCTGGACGACGTGATCCTGAAAGACGTCGTCCTCCGGCACGGCATACGGAACGAAAGGCTCATCTTCGAAATAGCGCGGTTTCTGTTCGACAACCCCGCCAGAGAAATCAGCTACAACCGGGTCAAGGAGGCATTCAACGTGCCCTCGGTGCACACCATAGCAGACTACGTGCGGTTCCTGGAGGACACCTTCCTGGTCAGCACGGTCGAAAGGTTCTCCGCGAAGACCCTCAGCAGGTACACCCTCCCCAGGAAGGTCTACTCTGTGGACCCCGGGCTCGCAGGGAAGGACGTGGGCCACGTGATGGAGAACCTGGTCTACCTGGAGCTGAGGAGGAGGGGGGTGCGGCCGACTTACTACGCCGACCCGAAGTTCGAGGTGGATTTCGTGACCCCCGACGAGCTCATCCAGGTGACCTATGCGAACGACCAGCGTGGAATCGAGAGGAGAGAGGTCAGGTCGCTGGCAGAAGTAGGGAGGAAGATTGGACAGCGAAAGCTCAAGATAATAACTTACGATGCGGAGGGAGAAGTCATCGAAGGCGGAAGGAGGATCAGGCTTGTCCCCCTCTGGAAGTATCTCCTGCGAGCTGCCGAAGGCTGATCCGTGCGCGGGCACCATTCGGTCCAAGCTAGCGTCAGAGGACGTTGATCGGGGGCCTCTGGCCCCGTGGGTCCCTTCAGTGTTGACGTCGGACCGGGCGCCGCCCCTGGTGCCCTATGCATCCCAGGAGATATTCAAGGAGTTCCCAGACCTCGGCATAGAGACGGTCCCCATGAGGGAGTTCTGCTATTGCAATAAGTGCGAGGGGATAGCCAACGAGAGCATCAGCCCGCACAACGAGGGGTACCGCCTCGCCTTCAGAGGCATTCCCATGCAGGAGCTTCCTCCTGCCTCCACGAGTCGGCATGGGGGCGAGCGGAAAGGTGTTTATACCTTTGTCCCTAAACCCCTATCTATGGCTGAGATGAAGGTCTACATCTCCGACTCCC
>JAJZIG010000187.1 GCA_021851265.1 archaeon
GCCGTTGTAAAACCGACCCCTTTTAGCGGCCGCAGGGGGATGCCCCGAGCCACTGAAGCACCTCCCAGGCCCGGAACAGGGCACCGTCTGGACTGTTTCAGGACCCCTCGTCCCGCCCATGAAATACCCTCAGGGCAGAGTCCATGCGGTGAAACCATGAACAGGTTCGACGAGACCTACTGGGAAGGAGCGAGAAACGCGGCGCTGGCGGTCTACCGTGTGGTCAGGGAGAGAGAGGACGTCCCTGACGACATCCGAAGGTTCGCCGAACAGTTGCTCGGCGCCACCGGAGACAAGCGGAACTCCTCCTTCCTGGAGCAGCTGGGGATTCGGTTTCCATGATGCGTGGGACAGCCAACTTCCGACCCGCTGCGCAACCGGCACCCTTATTTCCGGGCGGATTATGTCTTGACCGAGGCATCGCATGAGCCAGAGCTCCCACATCGAATGGACCGATGCGACCTGGAACCCGGTGACTGGTTGCACTAAGATTAGCAGTGGCTGTGAGAATTGCTACGCGGCCACTTTTGCTGAGCGCTTCAGGGGCGTCAAGGGCCACCCCTACGAACGCGGGTTTGATCTTCAACTACGGCCGGAGCGGCTGGAACTTCCTCTCGAGTGGAATGAACCACGCCTTATCTTTGTCAACTCTATGAGCGACTTATTCCATGAGAAGGTCCCTGACGACTTCATCCATAAAGTGTTTTTGACGATGAACCGTGCCAAGCATCACACGTTTCAGGTGCTAACGAAGAGGGCGAAGCGCCTTCTCGATATTGGCCCCAGCCTCACATGGTCACCCAATATCTGGCAAGGGGTGAGTGTCGAGAACGCATCTTATGGGTGGCGGATATCGGCGCTTCGGAAGGTTCCAGCAAAGACTCGTTTCCTATCAATTGAACCGCTCATTGGGCCGGTCGGGGAGATTGACCTTACTGGCATCCAGTGGGTCATTGTTGGCGGCGAGAGCGGGCCGGGTGCCCGACCCATGGCGGTCGAATGGGCCACTTCGATCCGTGATCAGTGTAGGCGCGCCAGGGTTCCGTTCTTCTTCAAACAATTCGGGAACCTCAAATCGAACCCGGACCGGGCCGACCCGACTGCGAAGGAAAACGGTGGAGAATCCAAGGGTGGTGCAATGCTCGGTGGGCGGGTTTGGAGGCAACTTCCTCAAAGGACGAGGGCGCTGCTCGCCGCCTAATCGCTTGCGAGCGCCTTCTGGCGCCCCTTGATAATGTCGATGGCCCTGGACGCCTCCGCGGCTGTCAAACTGGAGAGACGCTTGCTCAGAGCTTCATAGCCAGGCAAATATGGTGAACCACGGGAAGTACGCCGCGTTCGAATCAACACGTTGTAGCGCGGCTGCCCGCTCTCCGTTGAAACAAGGGTAGTAGTTCCTAGGGGCTTACCAAGTGCCTCAGTCATACCCTTCTCATACATATCAAGGAACTCGTTTCCTTCGCCAACACCTCCAAGCAGCTCTGCGAGACTCCTCCCCGTGAACCTCTCGAGGGTCTTCCCAGCCGCTTCATTTGATTCGGCGGCGCCCACAACCCGGTTCACTCCCACCGTACAATTGATGAATAGATCAGACGCCGGGCATGTCCTAACAATGTCGACAAGAGTTTCCCAGTGGAGCTGCATCCCTTCGGGATCCGCTGTGACGAAGACCAGGTCATTTGGTTGAAGAAGGTCTATCACGTGCCTCTTGAGCGCGTTGCAATCGCCAACGATGTAGGTAGGAACCGGCTGACCCTTGCCGGAGACGCCTCCAATGCGCTTCTTGAGGGCCTCTATGCGCTCGGACCCTCTTTCCACAAGCACCATTGAGTCGAAGTGAGCTTTCGAGTTCACCGCGATTATTGGAGAACCCGCAAGCCAATCTCCTTTCGCCGTCTTCGTTACTCCGCAGCCGGCAAACAGGTCGACATAGACAGACCGATGATACTCGCGATGCCGGTCCGCCTGCCTCCGAGCAATAGGGGTGAAGACGTCCAGAGCATGGTTCAGGGCCGCCAGCTTGAGGGCAGTATGGATCTTGTAGTCGTGATGAATCTCAGGATCAAAGCGGGATGCCTTGTCCCCCAAATCTACAATCTTGCGGAGTTGACCAGTCAACCAGTCGAAGTCGCTTACGCTGGGTCGCCCCTTTCCTTTGTGTGACGTGAGGCGAGGACTACGCACCCGTAGTTAAACTTGACCAGAATGGGCTTCAGAACGCACTCGATTCAGAGACCGTAGGCCGTCCGCGCCTAACAAGAAGATGGGGGTGTATCTCAAGCGGCTTTCGATACGGTCTGTAGATCACGCTTGCGATGGCTATTTGTCCATGGAGGACAATCTGAATCCATGGACGTCCCTGATTGTATCCACGAAGCCGCCTTGGAATGTAGGAGTACAGGATGGGGGCCGCTCTTTGCCATCGTGCTTACAAACCCTGAACTCGACAACTGCCCAAGTGCCAATGTTGGATGCCCCACTTGCTCACTTGCGATTGCTTACCTTCGGGCGCGACATCTGAATCTGAACGACGGCCCCAGTGGCGCGAATCAACTGTTCAGGAACCTGAAAGGGCAGCAGGTGAGACCCTGCAACCACTTCTAGCCTTTCGGGTCAGTCGCTCTACCGCGAGGGCTCGCGCAGTCGCCATGTCGATGGGACGAATCCCTCGCACCGAAGCCGCCCTACTCTAGAACGCGGGCCCCCGCCTTGGTGGCCTTTCGGCTCAAATACGACATCAGGGAGGCTGTCAACCGATAAGCAAGCTGCGCATCCTCCATCGAAGCGAAGTAGGACTCCGGATGAGCACCCGTGTGGGTCCACTTCTTCGTATCCTTTCTTAGAGTTTCGATTCGCATCGACTTGGAAGGCTCCCTTTCTTCTTCCTTCGAGCCCCGATCAATCTCTGCGTTGATGTCGGTCTTGTACGCTTCTATCAAAGACTCGACAACATCCCAAGCCACCCTACACAAATGGAGGGCCT
>JAJZIG010000188.1 GCA_021851265.1 archaeon
CACGCAGGCCATGCACTGCATGCACGACCACAGCGTCTCGGGGCGCACGACGCTCCCGGCGAGCGGAGCTCCCCGCGGGTCGGGGAGCGCGGCGGCTGCGCCGACACCCCCCACCCCCGCCGCCGCGTGGATGCCGCCGGCGGCATCGGCGACCTCCCGGAGGTCGAGGATCAAATAGTAGGACATGTGGGGGCATTCGAGAAGGTTGTTCAAACCCTGAAGACGCTCGTTGGACGGGGATTCAGCCCTCACGTTTCTATAGTAGTTACGAAGGAGAACGTCGAAGGTATCGAAGAGACTATCGCGTTCCTACATGGCTTGGGCATCCGGGGCCTGTCACTACTACATACTCAGGATAGTGGAACTGCAAGGCTGTCGAGGGAGAAATCCGTTGACTTTGAAACATATCGTCAAGCCTGTTACCGCGGGGTCAAGCAGGCCGACTCATGTGATATGACGCTTTCAGCGACTACGAATTACCCCTTTCTGCTCTTCCCCGGCCTGAAATTCGGCTCTAGGATCGGACTGAGCGAGATGATGTACGGACACCCAGACGGAAGGAGAATTATGTACGTGACGGGTAGCGGTAGCGTACTCGGAACACTGTATCAGAACCTTTCGAACCCCATCGTGGCCGGGAACATCCTGACCGATGACCTGACAGAACTCTGGAACAGTTCACCTGTCTTTGAATCGATACGCAGACGGAAGGCAAATTCTCGCTGCTTGGACTGCGAACACTATGAGTACTGTCGCGGTGGGCCACCTTACCCCCTTGAGAATGCCTCGCCAAGTGCCCCGCGGTGCCCTCTTTATGAACCCCTTCTTGTGAACGAGTAGGCTGCTTTGGTCGGGAGATACAAAGCTCCCCTTCGGGCATCCGGCATGGAAGCGGATGACCGTTCGCCAGCGTAAGGACCGCCGGGCGTTCCGATGTGACTACCGACGGAGGACGATCGTGGAAGGAGTGTTCGGGGCGGTCAAGCGACGGTTCGAAGAGGTCGTCCCGGCGCGTTATAGAAACAGGAGGTGGGTCGAGACTCTCCGTCGGGTGGTAACCTGGAGTACCATGGAGCTGGAGTACGACCAACGGCAGGGGTCGTAACCATCATCGAGGTCAAACGGAGTTTCCGGTCACACTCGGCTGCCGCCAAAAGCTCTAACTACTCAGTGCCTAGTAACTTTGGTCAATTCGGATGCCGACCGAGGACCAACGAACCCCCATTGCCTCCGCCGTGCCATTTCGGTTGGGTTACTTTGTGGGATCCCTGACTGTCAACCTTTACGGGACTCAAGAGCCCGTCCATATTAGTAGCGCGGATTCGGCCAAGGAGGCCACTCCTGGAGGCGTTAATCTTAGAGTTACGGTGAACCGTTCCCTCTCCCTATCAGTCCCTGAAACTGGCAAGGTCTCGGCCCCAGCGGAAGACGTTCCCGCCAACTGCCAAGCTGAGGTGAGGCACACAGATAGAACGAGTGAGAGTGACGAGGATCGCCTGTTGACAAGGTTTCCAGGGTTCTGCCAAGAGGAGTTCTCATCGCGGGTCGCGGAAAACTTTGGAATTGCTCGATTGTGCGTTCTCAATGGCAAGCACAAGCCCTCAGAACAAGCCTGCAGGATCAGAACTTACTTATTGGTCAAAGTTCTGAATCCTCCAGAGGACGGAAGAAATTCAGAGCCACATGACGTAGACTCGGATATCGACCCGTTTGTAGGAGTCTTCGGCGTTGTCGAAACCCTGGATGACTCAGAAGACGCATCTGGGTTTAGAAAGATGCTAGATGACGAGGATGGCTCCGGTTTAACTTGGCGTTTCAGCTTCGATGCGAGGGAAGGGTCAATCCTCTCCAAGTCGGAGTATACTCTTGAAGATCTTCTTCTCGAAATCGTGCAATCAGTGCTGCTGCCCAAGACGAAGCCCGGAGTGCTCTCTGCGGGACAGACCCCGGCCATGTCGACTTCACTGTCCCGCTCAACACCCGAGCCACTAAAGTCTGGAGGTCAGGGATCATTCTTCCTAGTCGGATATATGACTGAAAACCGAGCTCTTTCATTCGATCCACTCTCAAGCTATGCAGTTGACTCTGCGCTACGCGGAAGGGCTCAAGATGGTGCGTCGAGCGCCTTTCTGATTGGGAACCTTCTTCTCGGTCCGAATCAAATTCTCCGAAGCGTCGGGCCTCGAGAGGCTTTCCCACCGCCTTTCGTGTCACATCTCCTTTCCAAGGTGGTTGCGGTCGACCCCGCCCCTTCTGCTGGAAAAATGGCATATCGTGTAGCGGGCAAGTCGGTCATACTTGATATGCACACGAACACGAGCGCAGACGAAATGAAAATGGAGACCACACTCGTGCTTCAGGAGGCGATGCTGCACTTCCTCATTGACGGAATGAAGCTTCGCTTTCGGTGGTACTCTGATGAACTGGCCAGGGTAGCGTCGAGATCGAGAACTGGTTCTGCGACGGAAGTTCTCAAGAACATTGCTCTCAACGGCGTACAGGACTTTGAGGACTACTACAACCTAGGTTTGTTGAGGTTGAATGCAGACTTCTCAAGGAGCCTCTCCATCTCCCAGCAACTGAATGGGGTGGATAAAGACCACCGTTCCCTCAGAGACAAGTGGCAGCTCTTGGACTCCCTCGTGGAGGCCGAGCAGCAAAAAGTGGAGCGTCGGCTGCTGCTGGTCACCGCACTGGGAATCGGAATCACCGCCAGTGTAGGCACGGTGACCCTGCTCTTAACCATCATCGGACGGCTATAGTCGCGGTGCCGTCTCATTTGAGTCTCACATTGTGAGTCTGCGGCTCCCCCCGGGGGATCACCACCGACTGATAAGACCAAGTTCCGATAGATTCGGCTTTGAATCGGACCCTTTAGTGACCCCCGGTTTCGCCTCACGTTCGGGGGTCCTGACTCAGCAAGGAGATTCCGACTCAAAGTCCGTCCGG
>JAJZIG010000189.1 GCA_021851265.1 archaeon
GAGCCCCGAGGCTGGACTAGCAGAGCTCTTGGTAGCTTGCCTCCATCTTGAGACTGGATACATGGGGTGGCGGCTAGCCCGTCAACGGCGAATGATCCAGACCAGAGTTACGAACGCTGCAAGACCGAGGCCGTTCAGCGCGAGCATGGGGAGGGCCACGTCAGCAGAATAGGTCTGGGCCAGCTGAAAGTAGAAGAACACTGCCATCACGTTCTGAATCACGAATATCAAGACGAAGACAGTCAGGCCAACCGAGAAAGCTGAGCGCACTCTCCTCGCCCTGCCATAGTAGAAGGAGAGCGCCCAGACCATCAGGACGGCGCTCGCGACGGCAACGACGATGTCGACGGTCCAAATCGAAGCGAGAGGCGGCATGCCTTAGTTGACCCCTTCCTTGAAGGAGGCAGCTGAAGGGCCCTCCTTCGCAATCTTTTCTAGCAAGTCTCGGCGCGCTAGGCATGTTGCCGAGGGGAAGTAGATAAGACCATACTTCGGTCCCTCGGCGGTTACAAGCCTGTTCTTCGCCAGAACCTCCAGATGAAATGTCACCGTACGGTAGTTCACCTTCAGAGCATCGGATAGTTGGTTTGTGTTCATCGGTCTGTCACAGAGGAACTGCAGGATCTTCGCCCTCGTTGGGCCTCCCTTGGACCCGACAACGACCCACCAGAACATGTGGTCAGGTGATTCAAACGACAAGTCCCCCGCCGGCACGAAGGCCTGAAGAGCTACCCGATTTGTGCGTATCGCCCAATTCGTTCTTGGTTTGACAATGGCCTTGCCGAAAAATAGGGGATCGGCGGGGAATGGCCCCGCCCGCGTTCTTTCTCAAGCCGTCACGCCGCTGGAGTTGGGGGAGACGCCAGAAGAGATTGTGCCAGGACTGCCTGGTATGCCCCAGTACTCGGTAGACAGGTTCCATGAGCCCCCGCTGCTCGTGTAGACGAGCACATACGGGAGTTTCAGGGTCACCTTGCCGCCCGCGAGGACGTACCAGACGTCGGCTTTGACTGTGGCCGTGCTTCCGCTCACGCTAGCGGTGAAGTTGTAGATGGAGTAGTATGCGGTTGGGTTCGCATGGTAGAACTTCGCCCACGTTGCCTGTACGGCGCTTGTCCCTGTGTAGGTTCCGTTCAGAGGGCTGGAAGGAGAGACTACCCAGTATAGGGTAGGGTTGGAACCATACTGTGACATTGTCGCCGTGAGGTTTTCGGTCCCGATGGCTGCGAAGTGTGCATATGCGAGTTGAGTGACCTCGGATTGGGAGAGTTGTGACTGCAGGGTCGAAATCGTGGACTGGTCGTTCGAAATGGTTGATTGAGTGCCGGAAGACGAATAGATGGCGTACGCTCCCGCAGCGGCCAGGAGCACGACTAAGACGACGGTGGTAGCTGTGAACGTGCTTCGAGAGATTGTTTTCTTTGTCTGCTTTGACGCATTCACGAAGTCGGATTCCGCTTGTCGGTTATTACATGTGTTTCAAGATAAGGTGAGGATTCCTTGCAAATTGTCTGTCCTTCATCTGTAGGTTTGCGCTGGATTTGGTGGGTGAGACAGCCAGAGGCTCGGCTCAGCAATGTGATACCCTGGGAGAGCCGTGGCGCTAACCAGAGCCGAATGAGCCTGGCTTGGCATGAAAAGGAGAACTCGACCGTTGCATGATAGGATTAGGAAAAGCATTCCGTCCACTTTGTCCACCTGAAAGGATAGGCACGTTCTCCCCAGATGGTTCGCGTAGGCTAGTATCTCGTCCCCCAGTGCTGCCGGGACCAGACCGATGTGGTCATAGGCGACTTTGCACGCGGCCGGGTCGTAGTGGATGGCGTAATACTCCGGGCTGATGTGTTCCCACGCTGTTAGAGGGGTGGTTGCCAGAACGTCTATGCGCTCAGGGCTGTGGTTCTGCAGGTCTATGAGGAGTTGAAGCTCTCGCCTCGGTAGTCTGTCGAAGACGGCTTTCAGTATGCCGGGGCTGATGAGCTTGGTCTTCCGTCCTTTCGCTACAGGGGCGAACTTGCACATTAGCGGCGCTCTGTTCCGCTTGAATACCTCGGCCACTGGACGTGCCCTAGTGTTGTGTGTGCTCGGTGGCTGTGCTCCGTATCGCTCCAAGGTTGCGTCTGTGCTGAAATCGTCGATCCGGTGCTGTTGCCTGGTCTTGGTGATTAGTTCCGTCAGGGCCGTGGGTGTGATTGGGATACTGAGGGCGGTGAGGAATTCTCTTACTCCTGCCCTTGCGTTTTCGACCGTCAGGCGGCTATGTCCCGGCTCGTAGGCTTGGAAGGCCGGGTCTTGTTGGATGGTCAGGGCTCCTAGCTTGGTCTGCCCTCCTCTGCGTCGTCGTGTGGGCTTCGCCTCGCAGTACTGCCTGAAGCGCCTGATCCCGTTCTCGTAGTACCTCTTCGTGTGGAGGCTCTTGCTCCGCCGGAACTTTTTTTCAACGAATTCAGGCACTTGACCCCATTCAATCACATGGGGGCAGATGGCGTACGCATTTAACGCGCCAAAACGCTCTCTGACCACATCAAAAGTGATGGGGTCGGCCGGATTTGAACCAGCGATCTCAAGCGGTCTCGAGATTGGCGGTCTCCCGTCAACTCGTCCCGAGGCATCTCCCAGGTGTGTTTGAAGCCTAGACCAGACTAGCCGACGACCCCTAGCAGGCGCCCGCCCAGGCTCTGTTTATATCCTGTCGGGAGGGTCCGGCCGGTCAATAACTACCCTCGTGCTCATCACCCCGGTATGGAGGCGGATTGCATGGCGTGCTGCGGCTGCTGCGGAGACGAGCAGGAGACAGTGCAGGAGGAGCCTTTATAGGCTGAAGGAGGGGCCTGACCACTGATGTCCGAAGAGAGGAAGACGGTCATCGTCGGCCAGAGCAAGCCCCTCCTGAACTATGTGACGGCCTGCATCACGATGTTCAACGGCGGCGCAAAGCAGGTT
>JAJZIG010000190.1 GCA_021851265.1 archaeon
AGGTTAAGAAGCGGCGGGTTTTCCGGTGTCCTTGCTGAGGTAGCCTAGTCCGGTAAGGCGCTGGCCTTGAGAGCCAGTGGCGCAAGCCGCGGGAGTTCAAATCTCCCCCTCAGCGCCTCTCACCAAGAGGGTGTCGAAAGGGGGGCCTTACGGTGGCGAGGGATGGCTCAACCCGCGTTTCCGAGCCGTGACCACCAGGCTGACGGCGGTCTCAGGGCGAAGGTGTGCTTCCAACTCCACGAAGAGACGCGAAAGATCCTCAGCATGTTCTTTCCAGAACTGCTGAGCCCATTTATTGTGGGACTTCTGCGCGTAGTAGAGGTGACCTACGGGGTGGATAGCGACCTCACAAAACCCGGCGGACTCCACAAGGCGCTTCAGCTCGTGAGGACGAAAATACCGGGCCCTGCTCGAATGTGAACTGTTTACATGAGCCCCAAGCTCCTCGGGACGGGCCTTGACATCCGTCCCCTTCCGGCAGTATCGGACCCAAGGGTCTCCTGGCTTCAGGTAAAACACTCGGTAGAATCGCCAAGTCCCCCTATCCCGAACCTCTTGGTAGACGGGGGTTTCCCCCATCATCTGGAAAGCATTCCGACCTCGAAGGGACTCAATCAGCGGCGCGGCGTTCATGGTGTCCACGGCAACCCTCCCCCCGGGCCGGAGAACACGGTGTATCTCGCGGAGGGCCGCCGGAGTGTCATTGGCGTAGCTCAGGGCCGTCCCACGTCCATAGACCGTATCGAAAGTATTGGCTCGGAAGGGCAGGTGTTCTATAGTGGCCACCGCGAGAGCCGGCATTTCTTGTCCGTGTATCCGGGCCAGATTGGATCGGGTCCTTCGGACCATGTCTGGAGATAGGTCCGTGGCTACAAGATGGGACGTTTCCCCCCGGTGAACGGACGTGCTCCCGCCTGTCCCGCAACCAATCTCAAGGGCACGTCCGCACCCCTTGAGCATTGACGTGATCCAGAGATCCACCTCGAAGTAGGCGACATGGAACGGGAACGTCGGGCTCTGAATGTTTGCGTCCCATATCGAGGAAAGATCTCCCCAGTAGTTTGGAGGTAGTGAATGATGTCGCCGCATTGCCAGGATGCAACGAGTCGCTCAATTTCTTCATGGTTGCGGCTGAGCCGATGGGCCTTGGGCAAACCGATCGGCTCCGCGCAAACGGGTGGTTGTCCTATGGAGGGGGTTCACCCTCACTCCTTGGTTGATTGCAAAACTGTTATTACCGTAATTGCTACTTGTCAGTCATGGCAACCAGCTCCAGATACACCACCATCTCCTTGCGCCCGGACACTGTGCGGCAGCTTCAGCTCTACAAGACAGGTGGCAAGACCTGGGATGACGTCCTCGAGGAGTTCATGGATAATTTCGCACCGGAGGAATTCGTGCGTTGGGCAGCCGAGGAGTTGAAGCGACCAGGGATCTCTGCCGAGGAGTTCCGTCGTCGTCATGGTCTCAAATAGGCCATGGTCCACGTTGAATACAAGCGCGAGGCGGACGCCTCAGCTCGCAAGATTCCCCAAGAGGTACTGCAAGCTTTCTTCGATATCCTGGAGGAGTGGCGGGCAAAGCCCAAACTCACGCTCCCGGGGCCCTACAACACGCATCAGCTGCGCAACGCGCCGAACCTTTGGACCCTCAAGCTACCGAGTGTGTCGATTGCTCCCGAATGGAGGGACTACCGGTGCGTCTATGAGTGGACCGGGGTCGAGGTTAACGTACTGCGCTTTGGAACCTGGCGCAACGTCTACGAACATCTGCCCCGTTAAGACGGGGTAAGTTGCAGTCCCTCAGGCCTAGGGCGGAGATCAGGGTTTTTGTTGTGGCATGTGCTTGGTGGGTGCGTCCCCGGGAAGTATACGCCAGGCCCATAATACCGTGAGAGTGGCGGCACTCAGCGTTCCTTCAATCACCAATTGACTTAGGGTGGCCACCTGCCGGTAGCAGTACCCGTACATGACCGACGCGACACAAGTTGATTCTCCGACTAACGCTGGCCAGAGATACAATGTCCACACGAGTGTGAGAAGTCCGAAGAAAACGCCGAGAATTATGCACAGAGTGCTCGCATGTCGCATACGTCCAAGACCTTTCTCATGCATAGAGGAACCAGTTCGCAGGATGAGCTTGGCGCTACGGAAACGACAAGTCCTGAATTCATCTCGCTATTGATGCCTGAAGCGCTGGCGGCAAGAGGCCCCGGAGCGGCACCAGTAATCGTGACCTTGTGGGCCCGTCGACAACCTATCCTTAAGCCCCCTCTAGGGAGAGTCCCGCAGGTCCGCGTCAGCCTTTGGCTCCGGGAGGGTTTTGCTCCAGGGGGGTCTCGCTGTGGTCGCAGGATGTTTTCGCCACATGCGGCAATCTCGAGTAATCGTAGTATGGGAAGCGAATTCTCCGACTGCGCGCTCCTCTTCCTCAGTGCTCTTCTCTTTGACGGTGTAGGACAGTTTGGGAGGGGGGTCGGATATCTTCCTAAGCCGGTTAATCCGTCGATGGATGGGAGGGCAGGGTTGAGCGCTGGGCGGCCCCGGACCTGTTGGAAGGACGTTGTTCAAATGGCAAGAACGTGAAGAGCCGCTGGTGCGGGCGAAAGGGGCGCGGGTGCCCGACCAAACGGTGAACTCCCACAGACGCCGTCGAATCGGGGATGGCAACAAACGACACCTCCTCGAACCCTGCGGCTCGGAACCATTCCCGAATCTTGGGAGTGAGGTCTGGTACGAAGCGCCCTCGCGTCCAGATGACCGTGCTTCCCTGGGCACATAGCTCGGGAAGGTGGTCGATCGTGTTCTTCACATCCTCGTCGGTGATGTTTCCAAAGACTCCACAGACCAGGACAATCTTCGAGGGAACCATGCCAGCATATGCATCGGTGTTGGAGGCGTCTCCCACCGCGAAGTCCACTCCGG
>JAJZIG010000191.1 GCA_021851265.1 archaeon
GGCCGCCGTCGAGGGCGGGTCGACCCTCTTCTCGGTCGACTATTTCGGGAAGAAGGCCAGCCTGAGCCAGAGCGCGCAGTTCTACGAGGAGGCCGCCCTCCCCGCGCTGCAGAAGGTATGGATATTCCAGCCCGCGTTCAGGGCGGAGAAGTCGAAGACAGCGAAACACCTGACCGAGTTCTGGATGATCGAGGCCGAGCAGGCCTTCGCCGAGCAGGCGGACAACATGAGGGTCCAGGAGGAGCTCCTTTCCATGATGGTGGAGAGGGTGCTGGCGAACAGACAGACTGACCTGAAGACCCTCGGCAGGAAGCTCAAGCAGCCCGGGATCCCGTTCGCCAGGATATCCTACGACGAGGCCCGGTCCATCGCCGAGAGCAAGGGCTTCGGGTTCGAGTGGGGGGACGACCTCCCCACAGAAGCGGAGAGGGCCGTGAGCCAGACCCAGGACGCTCCATTCTTCATCACCGACTACCCTCTCACCGCGAGGTCGTTCTACCACATGACCTACCCGGACAGGCCGAACGTGACGAAGTCGGCCGACCTGATCGCCCCCGAGGGGGTCGGGGAACTCGCAACCGGAGGGCAGAGGATACACGAATACGCTCAGCTCATGGAGAGGATTTCGAGCCAGGACCTCCCCACCGAGTCATTCGCATGGTACCTGGAGCTGAGAAAGTTCGGCATGCCTCCTCACTCCGGCTTCGGTATCGGGGTGGAGAGGACGACGCGATGGATCGCCGGGCTGAAGCACATCCGCTCGGCCAGCCTGTTCCCTAGAACACTTTCACGCATCTCTCCCTGAAGCATGCTTATCTACCGGAAGAGCCTCGCGCACTTCGTTGCCTGAAGCCGAAGTCGGAGACGACCTGGAGCTCGACACCCTCCCGGGTGTAGGGCCTGCCACCAAGGCCAAGCTGAAGGACGCCGGGATTGAGACGATACTCGACCTGGCCACCTCGGGGCCCATGGACATCGCCGACGCCGTAGACATCGACGTCTCCAAGGCGGTAGAGCTGAACAACAAGGCCAGAAAGAAGCTGGTGGAGCTGCACCGGCTCGAGCCTGACTTCATCAACGCCGCGGACCTCCTAGTCAAGCGGAAGGCCATCGACAGGGTCTCCACAGGTTCCAAGAACCTCGACGACCTCCTGGGTGGGGGCATCGAGACCTGGGCGATGACCGAATTTTTCGGCGAGTTCGGGAGCGGAAAGTGCGTCGGCGGAGACACGAAGGTTCTCTACAGCAACGATGCCAACATGCACTTCGAGCCGATCGCAGCGACCTATGAGAAGTACAAGGGCCTGTATGGCGAGAAGCCCCTCGACTCAGGTTACGTCGTCCCGCTCAAAGGGGTCAACGTCGTCGGCCTGAACTCGCGACCCACTCCGGCATCGTACCTCTACCGGGAGCGCGTTTCATCAATTCTGGTAGTCAAGACAGAGCGCGGGAGAGACCTGAGGCTCGCCAGGCTCCATATGGCGATGGTCTTCTCAGGCAGTGGTATCCAATGGGTCCCTTCGGCCTCCCTTTCGGTCGGCGACAAGATCGCGACCCCAAAGACGTTGGTCATATCGGGGAGGTCTGACATCACGGACGACGACGCCTTCTTCCTTGGGTTCTTTGTGGCAGAAGGGACGAGGAACCCCCTGTCAATTACGAACACCGACGAGAAACTGGTCGTATGGACGAAGGAGTATCTCAAGAACAGATTTGGTTTCGAGCCGACCATCTCCCGCAGGGAAGACCGTTCCGCCTTGATTCTGCTCAGGTCTCCGGTGAAGAGGCTGCTCGGGAAGCTGATCGAGTGCGACTCCTATTCGAAGTGCGTTCCCGACTGCGTTCTCAATGGCAGCGACGACATCGTACGTTACTTCCTCGCGGGCTACTTCGAGGGGGATGGGCGCGTCCAAGGCCCAGACGTCGAAGTTTCCTCGGACAGTAAAGTGCTGATTGAAGGGGTATCGTATCTTCTTTCTAGGCTCGGCATATCATCGACCTTCAGCGTCGAAGACGCAGGCACGGGGCCCCACTACAGGTTGCATGTCGCCGGCTCAGATAGGGACAAGATGTCACAGGTCCCTTTCAAGAGCAAGAGAGTCCGGAGGGTGAAGGCGAGGAACAGCAAGTACGGCACCCCTGCAGGGGACCTGCTTAGGGCGACGTACAGGTCTGCTGTTTCTTCGAGACACATCAGACGCGAGGGCGTTCTGAGGAAGAACGGTGTCCTCTACGAGGCGCTGGCCAGGTCAGCGTACGGCAAGACTGGGATGACCGACGCCCAGGTGGAGGCGGCAGTCAACTTCCTGAAAAGCGTCTCCGATTCGCTTGCCCGGAACCTGAGGGATCTACAGCGGGCCGAGCTCGAATCCCCGGACGGTTTCCGGAGGTATGCGCTTTCGCTGTCGTTCTCAGCAAACGTCCTGGCTAAACCCCTCGGCGTTTCAAAGGCGGGTTTCAATAACTACTTCAAGCGCGGGCTCCCGGAAGAGAGGATTGCGGCCTTCAAAACGGCCGCGGCCAAAGAGGCCGAGAGGCGCATCCAGATGCTTGAAGGCGCCGTGGATGCGCTCGAGAAAGCGATGGAGTTCAACTGGGACACGATAACGGAGATACGTGAAGAGAAGTACAACGACTACGTGTACGACTTCGAGGTACCGGAAGGCCACGCGTTCGTCAGTGGCAACATCCCGACCATACTCCACAACAGCCAGATCTGTCACACCCTCTGCGTCATGGCGCAGCAGCCAAGGGGGGAGGGAGGACTGGACGCAGGGTCGATCTACATCGACACCGAAGGCACCTTCAGGCCGGAGAGGATACAGGAGATAGCCGAGGCCAGGGGGATGGACGCCGAGAAGGTACCCTCTCGTATCACCGTGGCCACGGCCTACAACAGCGCGCACCAGGAGCTCATCGTG
>JAJZIG010000028.1:0-6451 GCA_021851265.1 archaeon
AAGACAACTGGACACGGTGGGTCTGATCAACAGGATGAGCAACTCTGTCCTCGACAACGGGCTCCCGTTCGAATTCACCGTCACCCCCATGCAGCACGTCCCGCTTGGGCTCCTCAAGAGCAGGGATTTCGCGTCTTTGAAACTGGACCAGTCACAGCTGGCCGTGTACTTCGCTGCCTACAGGCATCTGGCTAAGATAGCCGCCCGGGACGCGACCAGCGCTTCGAGCGACGCCAGCCTGGCCGCGAGGTACGTCACCGGGGCCATGGTCGGACTGGGCGGCTGGGTGATGTTCCGCCAGGTGAAGTCAATCTGCAAGAAGCGAGGTCTGGACCTTGAAAAGGCTACCAGGTACGGCCTTTCGGAGCGCCGCCAGATCCCCTCGCTCCTAGTCGCACGCTGACTACGGCCGCCCGTAGACGTGCAGCCAAAGGTCGACAAGGACTCACCCTTTGAAAACGCGTAATTACCATCATTATGGGGAGCGGCTCGTTTGCTCATAGTCGAGCTCCTCATCATAATGTTCCTCGTCTCGATCGCCGCTGGTCTAGTCGGCTCCCTGGTGGGCCTGGGCGGCGGCGTCGTAGTCATCCCGATACTCACCATCGGTCTCGGGGTGGACATCCACTATGCGATAGGCGCGAGCATAGTATCTGTCATAGCGACTTCGAGCGGCGCCGCGGCGACCTACGTCAGGGACAAGATGACGAACCTCAGGGTCGGCATGTTCCTTGAGCTCGGAACGACCTCCGGGGCCATAGTCGGGGCCCTGATAGCGGCTTACGCCAACTCCGTCATCCTCGAGCTGGTCTTCGGCGTCATCCTCCTGGCCTCTCTCCTCCCGCTCATCCGCCAGATAGGCGAGGACGTCCCTGAGAACCCCGAGCTTTCAGGGCTGTCGAAGAAGCTCAAGCTCACCGGGTCCTATGTCGAGACCGACGGCTCGACCGTAGATTACAACGCGACTCGCCCAGTCGAGGGGCTCGCCGGCATGGTGGTGGCGGGGCTGATTTCGGGGCTCCTCGGTATAGGGAGCGGGACGTTCAAGGTTCTCTCCATGGACTTGGCGATGAAGCTCCCCATGAAGGTGTCGACCACCACGTCCAACTTCATGATTGGGGTGACCGCGGCCGCCAGCGCCGGCATCTACTTCGTCAGAGGGGACGTCAACCCCGTCATCGTCGCCCCCGTGGCCCTGGGGATACTGATAGGCGCCTTCGTGGGGGCGAGGTTGCTCACAAGGGCGAGGAACCCCACCGTCAGGAAGCTGTTCGCTATAGTCCTGGCCCTCGCGGGCGCAGAGATGGTGCTGAGGGCCCTTGGCATCTGAGATTCTAGGCCCCTCGAAGGAGGCGTGGCCATGACGCCGAGCGACCCAGATTCGATGAACGCGATCATCAGCAAGGTCCTGAGGTACGGAGTCGTACTCTCGTCTGCTGTCATCGCGCTGGGCGTAGTCCTCCTCGTCGCCCACGACGGCTTCTCCCAGGTCGCTGCGTTCCTGTCGTACAATCCTAGCCAGATTCCCCACGGCTCTTTTCCTGTCTCCTTCGACGGACTTGCCGCAAGTCTCGCGAAAGGGTCACCGATAGCCGTAATAGAACTCGGGGTCCTCGTCCTGCTCGCCACACCCGTGTCCAGGGTGCTCTTCTCTATATTCCTCTTCGCGGCAGAGCACAACAGGACCTACGTCTACATCACGCTGACAGTCTTCATACTGCTGCTGTTCAGCATGCTCGTGACCCCCTACATACCCATCTTCGGCGGGTAGGCCGACCAGCAGCCGCGGGCATGCGTGGGCTGATTTCGCGCACTACGTTGTTCGTTCTGCGAGGATAGGCGAAGAGTTCACGCCGAGGCTTCTTGTGGCCGACGGGTCGCTAGAGCGGGCGACCGCTGATGACGTTTGTTCGCATCCACTGATCGAACCCACAGGCATTTGCGCTCAAATACGCATCCCGTCGTGACCCTGGGGTTGACGATGCAAAGCTTGCCGGATTTGATACCACGCCCTGGAAGGCTGCCGTGCGAGTCTGGGCAGTGAGCCCATGTGGCTCTGATTTCAGGGGTCTTCTTGCCGGAGCTGTCTTCTATGATGCTCATCGGGTTCGTGGGGACCTCCCTTCTGAACGAGGGGATGCCCCAGACCCTGCTCCTTACAGCCGCGGGCGCCAGCGCTAGGAGTCGGCAGAACCTCGACGTGGGCCCCAGGCACCAGTGGGGGCGCCTTGCGCGCGTACCAAAGTTAGTTAAATCACCCAGCGAAGGACAGTAGGCAAGAGGGCCCGGGCCTTGGCGATTCTTTCCGGACTGCCTGTTGACGTGGCCTCGCTGGCGTACCTCGGGATACTCCTGGTCGGGGCCAAGCTTGGGGAGGAGGCGTTCCGCAAGTTGGGCCTCATCCCCTTCGTTGGCGCGATACTCTTCGGCATCCTGATTGGGCCGGGAGTCTTCGGCGTGGTCGACGCGCTCCCGACCATCGCCCTCTTCGTGACCATCGGGATAGACTTCCTTCTCTTCGTGAGCGGGGCAGAGGAGTTCGAGGCGGACAGGCTAAGGAGCGTGCTGGCGAAGAAGAAGTCTCTAGCCGTCCCCCTCGCGCAGTTCACCATCCGGTTCCTGGCGGTCGCCGCGGTCTCATACTTCGCATTCCATCAGCTCACGGAGGCGGTGGTGATTGGGATAGTGGTCGGGATGAGCAGCGCCGGCCCGCTGTCGAGGCTGCTCACAGACACGGGCCTTGCAAGGACCGCCGAGGGGACCACGATTTTCTCGCAGGTCCTCGTGATAGAGGTCGCCGCCGTGGTCCTCTACTCATTCGTCTTTGACCTTGCCGGGAGGGCCGTGACGCTGATGTCAGTGGCGCTGACGGCTGGGGAGCTCTGTGCAGCCATACTCGGCATCGTGGCCTTCGGGAGGTACGTGATGATCCCGTTGCTCGAGAGGGTCGAGGCCAGGTTCAAGAGCAGAGAGGCGGTCTTCGCGACGATAATATCCATCTTGCTGATAGCGGGCTTCATCGGCCAGCTCGCAGGGTTCAACGCGGCCATAGTGGCTCTCTTCCTGGGGCTGCTGATGCAGAAGTTCCTCGCGGCCAGGCCCGTCTTGATGGAGAAGCTGCGGTCGTTCACCTACGGGTTTTTCGAGCCGATGTTCTTCGCAGGGCTGGGGCTGTACTTCGTGCGAGTCACCCCCGTCCTCATAGTGGCTGGACTGGGGATATTCGGCGTCGCCCTGGCGTCTGGGGTTCTGGTGGGAGGGGTGTCTGCGGGTTTCTTACGGATCGACAGGTGGCGCTATGCCTTCGGTACCACGGTCAAAGGAGGGGTCGACGCAGCCCTTCTGGTCTCCGCCCTCGCCGCGGGGGCGGTGCTCATCGGCGGGTTCGTGTACTCCTCCACGGCCATAGCAATCGCCCTCCTTTCGCTCGCGGCTCCTCTGCTCTTCAAGGGACGCGCCCCTCTCGTCTCCATAGACCACGAGGCAGGTACCGAGAAGAAGGTTGTCATGGAGCGGCTCCGGTCAATGACAGCCGCCGAGATTTGCAGGACCCTGCCCACGGTGACCGTCCGCTATGACGACCTCGCCCGGGAGGCCATTAGGAAGCTCTCAGTCCTCAACGCCAGGGCAGCGGTGGTGGTAGATGGGGAAGACAAGCCCGTGGCGACCCTGCTGATGCATGACATCATCGGCCTCTCCGCGCGGGAGATGTCCACGATGGACGTCTCAGAGATCCCGCTGGCAGACGTGGTGAGGGTTCGGGAGAGCGAGCCCGGACTCAACCTCACGACCACCTTCAGGGAGACCAACGTCCCCATAGTCGCCGTCGTCGACGCAAATGGGAAGATGCTGGGAACGATACTCGAGCGAGAGATACTGCGAAAGCTGGTCGAATCGCTGGGAGAGGAGGAAGGCAAAGAGGCCGGTCCAACTGAGCAGTAACAAGCGGCCACTTTCTGCGAGCCTTCGGCCTGCATCTGGTCTGGAGCCTCTGCGGCCACGCCTGCCCCATCCTCTACGCCAGGGACCACATCTCCTCCCCGAGAGGCTATGCACGCACAGACGAGAGGTATCGAGCCGGAGGATGCTTCGCGCTATTCAGCCACCCTTCTCGAGATAGTGCAAGATCCCCATCACCGAGGTCCTCACTGACACCCTCGCATAGACCGGAAGGCCCTCTACCCCGGCGTCAGCAGCCACGGTCTTCTCCATGGACTCGGCCGCCTGGTCAAGGCCGACGTTCTGTTTCCTCATGCGGCTAACTTGGCGGACCCATGACTCGACCAGCTCCGCCGTCCTGTCGAAAACCCACTCGACGTCCTTCCTGGCCGCGAAGTGCGGGAGGAGCAGCTCTGCAGGAGAGGTCTGCCGCAGCGTGGCGACGGTGGCTACAAGCTGCGACGGGTCGAAGCTCGGGGGAGGGGTCGTAGGTATCAGCGCCTTAAGGTCAGGATAGACGATGCCCACCGCGTCGGCGGTCAGCAGCGACCTGGCCCCGTCCACAAGGACAGAGATTTGGTGGGGCGCATGTCCCGGGCTGTGCATCAAGGTGACGGTCAAGCCGTCCCCGAGGTCGAGGTGTGCCTCCGCGCCGACCCCCGTCACCCTTTCCGCGGCTATAGGCTCAGGAAGGCCATACAGCGCCATAATCGACTCTCCGAAGACCCTCGTCGAGCTCTCGACCAGCTTCGTAGGGTCGATCAGGTGGGGGACGCCTCTCTCGTGGGCTAGCACTTCTGCGTTGGGCATCTCTCTCAGAAGCCTCCCCGCGGCCCCCGCATGGTCCAGGTGGACGTGGGTGGGGATGATGTACCTCACATCCGAGGGCATGACCCCGACCTCAGCCAGGCCCTTCAGCACGGCCTCGTAAGATGAAGCGTATCCGCAGTCGACGAGGGCTGGCTTCGGGCCCTTCAAGAGGTATGCGCCCACCGTCCCGGGGATCCCGAGGGCGTAGGTGTCCAGCAGGTAGATTTTTTCAGAGATCCTCTTCGCGTACATGCAGGGTCACTTCGGCGTGCTCATCTTGCCAAACTCGGAGGCGAGCAGGGCGAGCGACGCGGCTCCGAATTTGAGAGTGTCTTCGTCGACCTTGAACCTCGAGCTGTGGTTCGGGTACACGCACCCCTTGGCCGTGTTGGCCGCCCCCAGAAAGTAGAACATGCCAGGCGCTTTCTGCAAGAACCTCGAGAAGTCCTCACCGCCGAGAATCGGCTCCATCCTCCTCACCCTGGCGCCGCGGATCTTGCGGAGCAGCTTCACTGCTTGCTCCGTCGCCCTGGGGTCGTTCACTGTCACCGGATATGCGTCCCGCTCGAACTCGACCTCGGCCGACCCTCCATAGGACCTGCAGATCCCCTCGACGACCCTCGCCACCCTCCTCTTGGCCGCTTTCCTTGTCTCCTCGTCGAGTGTCCTTATGGTCCCATTAAGCTCGGCGTAGTCAGGGATGATGTTCTCTTTGGTCCCTGAGTGGACCGACCCGACTGTAATCACGAAGGGACGGACAGGGTCCATCATCCTGGAAGAGATGCCCTGCAGGCCCAGAATCACGTTGGCCGCGATATAGACCGGGTCGACTGTCTTGTGGGGGGCAGAACCGTGCCCTCCCCTCCCCTTGATCCTGATCCTGAACGAGTCTGGGGCCGCCATCACCGGTCCTTCCCTCACCCCGAACTCGCCGGCCTTCCTGTCGCCGTCGATGTGCAGGCCGAACACGTAGTCGACCTTCGGGTCGAGCATGACTCCGTCCTCTATCATAGGGAGCGCACCCCCCCGCCCTCCGTGCTCCTCGGCAGGTTGGAAGAAGAACTTCACCGTGCCGTACAGCTCATCCTTGGCCCGGACCAGGATCTCGGCAGCGCCCAGCAGCATCGCCATGTGGGTGTCATGCCCGCACGCATGCATCACCCCGTCGACCTTCGACTTGAAGTCTACGTCGGCGGCCTCGGTGACAGGCAGGGCGTCCATGTCCGCCCTCAGTGCCACGACGCTGCCTTCAGCGCTTCCCTTCAGGATGCCAACCACTCCGTTCCCCCCGACCCCCCTCTTCACGCTGATCCCGAGCGCCTCCAACCTGTCGGCGACGAACTTCGAAGTCCATGTCTCGCGGTACGAAAGCTCGGGGTGCTGGTGCAGGGTCCTCCTGGTCCTGATCAGCTCAGGTTCGATCCTCTTCGCCTCCGCCAGGAAGTCCACGGCTGGCGTGCCGCAGGGACGGATAAAAGGAGTCGACATCCAACTCGTCCCCGAAGCTTCCATTAGGGCTCATCCTTTTAGCACACCCTGAGGCCTTGGTCGCGTTGGCACTGTCCAACGCCTCGAAGGCAGGTACAGCAATCTTTCTGGGGGCAGCCCAGTTCACCGTCTGCCTAGTGCTTGCAGAAATCATGTTCCCGAACTACAACGTCTCCACCAATTACATCAGTGACCTGGGAGCCTTCTGCCCTTC
>JAJZIG010000028.1:6461-17176 GCA_021851265.1 archaeon
GGCCGTGCATCATCGAGCCCTCGGCCGACATCTTCAACGGGTCTATCATCCTCCTTGGGTTGCTCATACTCCTGGGTGCCTATTACCTCCGACGGGCCTTCCGTTCGACCCCCACTGCTATAGTCGTCGCTCTTGCCGGAGTAGGCGCCATGGGCGTCGGCCTGTTCCCAGAGACGACAGGGATATGGCACAGCGTGTTCTCCCTCATCGTCTTCCTCTTCGCGGGGCTTTCGGCGATTCTGACGTTCAGATACCAGAAGAGGCCGATGTCATACTTCTCGGTCGTCCTCGGCGCGATGACCCTCGCCGCCCTCGTCCTCTTCATCGGAGGCGAGTACTTCGGCCTCGGCGCGGGGGGGATGGAGAGGATGGTGGTCTATCCGTCCCTAATCTGGTCGCTGGGGTTCGGCGGGCACATGATGTCGACTGATGACCCCGCGAGGCCACAGCCGCAGGCGCCGAGCTCGAGTCCCTGAGACGCGCGCAGCCCTCCCCTGCCCCCCACACCACAGACTGCGTTGGAGAGGAGAGGCTACGCAGATTGTATCTGCTTCCTGATGGCGTCGACCACGTCCGGGTTCGCCAGGGTGGTGATGTCTCCGTAGTCCTTCCCGTCCGAAATGGCCACGAGGACACGTCTCATGATCTTCCCTGACCTGGTCTTGGGGAGATCGGGGACGACGTGGACAGACCTCGGCCTCGCTATGGGACCAAGCTGCTTCACCACGTTCTCCTTGATGGCCTCCTCCAACGCCTTCGGGGAGGTGCCTGGCCCTCCTGGTTTAAGCACCACATACACGACAGGGACGTGACCACGGATCTCGTCCGACATTGCTATCGCCGCGGCCTCGGCAACCTCAGGGGTGGTCAGGACAGCGTTCTCCAGCTCCTTGGTCCCCAGCCTGTGGCCGGCCACCTTGATCACGTCGTCCACCCTGCCGAGGATGCGGAAGTATCCGTCGGAAGCCAGCACCGCTCCATCTCCGGCGAAGTAGGGCCAGTCGTGCCAGTCCTTGCTCCCCCTGTCCCTATTGTACTTCGAGTAGTACGTCCTGACGAATCTGTCGGGGTCCCCCCAGATGGTCTGCATGATGCCTGGCCAGGGGTTCCTGATGCACAGGTTCCCTGCCTTGTTCTCCCCGGCAGGGACCACGGCGCCGTCCTCGTCATAGATCACCGGATAGATGCCAGGCATCCCGGGACCGGCACTCCCGGGCTTCATGGGGCTGATTGCAGGCAGAGTCGAGCAGAGGAACCCTCCTGTCTCAGTCTGCCACCAGGTGTCAGTGATCACAGCCTCCTTCTTTCCGACCACGTCATGGAACCACCTCCAGGTCTCTGGCTCTATGGGCTCGCCCACCGTGGTCATGGCCTTGAAGTGATAGTCATACTTCAGAGGTTCTTCCGGCCCCGACTTCCTCAGCATCCTGATGGTCGTAGGCGCTGTATGGAAGATGTTCACTCTCAGCCTTTCAGCTATCCTCCAGGGCCTCCCCGCGTCCGGATATAGGGGCACCCCCTCATACATCACTGTAGTGGCAGCAAGCGCCAGGGGTCCGTACACTATGTAGGAGTGACCGGTGATCCACCCGATGTCAGCGAAGCACCAATAGACGTCTTCTGGGTGTATGTCTTGGACGTACTTCGAGGTGGCGGCAACGTACGCCAGGTAACCACCGGTCCGGTGCTGGGCGCCCTTGGGCTTCCCAGTGGAGCCGCTGGTGTACATCAGGAACAGCGGCGCCTCCGAGTCCATGGACACAGGGGCCACAGTCTTCCCCCGGAACCGCGCTTCCAGACTGTCTACGAAGAAGTCCCGACCCTCGACCATGGGTGCCGCCGAAATGTATCTCCCGGGATGGCGCCTCCACACGAGAACTTTCTCGACCTGGGCGCCGAGCTTCCCTGCCTCCTCTACCACGACGTCGGCCTCCTTCTTCTTGTCGATGACGCCCCCGTTCCTGTAGTATCCGTCGATGGTCACCAGCACCCGGCTTCTCGAGTCTTCGACCCGCTCGGCGCAAGCCCTGGCGCTGAATCCGCCGAAGACCTGGTTGTGGATGATGCCGAGCCTGGCGCAGGCCAGCATGGAGATTGGGAGCTCGGGGGTCATTGGGAGGTGGAAGGTGACCCTGTCCCCAGCCTTCAGCCCCAGGCTCTGGAGCACGAGCGCGAACTCGTTGACCCTCCTGTAGAGCTCCCGGTAGGTGACCACCCCGTGGGCCTCGTCCTCGGGTTCTGGAACCCAGACGATGGCAGCCTTGTTGCCGTACTTCTGTAGGTGCCGGTCAACACAGTTGTATGCCACGTTGAGCCTCCCCCCGACGAACCACTTCCAGAATGGCGGGTTGGACGCGTCGAGGGTGGTGTGCCAGCCCTTATCCCATGTCAGTAGGCTCGCGTACTCTCTGAAACACTCGGGAAAGTTCTCCTCAGAGAAGCGCTCGAAGATGCCCCTGTCGCGCATGTTCGCCTGGGTGGCAAAGGCAGCTGGCGGGTCGACGAGATGCTCCTCTTTCCAGTGCACCGCTATCTGCGTCTCGGCTACATCCGAGTCTGCTCCGGCCATCCTTTGCCGTCTCCTCTCCCCGGAGATTTAAGATTGGTCGAGCCGTTGGAAGCCCGGGGGCAATCCTCAGGCAGTCATGAGGGTTCCCGGCGTCCGGAAGGCTGCGGACGACCTGGAGTCCAAAGGGGTCAGCCTGGCACAGGAGCCCCGGGAGTACGCCTGGGCCGTCTTTGTCACCTTCGCCGACCCTGGCGGCAACTTGTTCTCCATCAACAGCCTCCGAAGCCGTCTTCCTAGGAGTCCGGTGGGACGATGCCGAGCAACGTGGTGTTCGCTGCCGTCTCCAATCCAGAGCGGAGGAGGATCCTGGACATGCTGCGGGAGAGCGAAATGACGGCGGGAGGTCTTGGGGCGGCCCTCCCCGGACTGGCGCAGCCTGCGGTTTCCAGGCATCTCAGGGCCCTCCGCGAGGCAGGGTTGGTCAGCGTCTCCCCAATGGGCCAGCAGAGGGTCTACGCCCCGGCGCCGGGCGGGCTCAAGGAACTTGACGCCTAGATCTCCGCCTACAGGGGGTTCCGGTCGGGACGGCTCGCACAGCTGTCAGCGCGCGTGGACGAGCCCTCCAAGCCGAAGAGGGTGCCTCGACAGTGACCTCGCCTCCGCTCCGGGGACGTGCATTCCTGGACCGGCTAGGGGCCCATCTAGGCCGCAAGCCTCGTCAAAACTGGCAGAGGCGTTGCCAGGAAGTTACGCGCGGGCCCCCTCTATCTTGGGTTTCAAGGAGCGGGTTCAAACCCAGGACGGACTCCGAGTCCTAGGGATGCGGGGGATGGGATTCGAACCCATGAACCCCTAAGGGAGGGGATCTCTGCGAACGCCCGCTTAAGTCCCCTGCTTTTGGCCAAGCTTAGCTACCCCCGCAGGGGTCGAGCGGGAATCTTGCGTTATTAACATTGGAAAGACGCTAGCCGAGGAGCTCCAAGAAGTCGCGGAGCTCTCTGGTGTTCGCGACATCTCCGGCCTCCAGCCAGGCCCTCCGGGCGATAGCCACCCCATAGGCAGCGTTGTCCAGCCCGCCCACGGAGTGCGCGTCGGAGTCCACCACCACGGGCACTCCCTCTTCCATGGCCTTCCTCGCCCACACCTCGTCGAGGTCCAGCCTGTCAGGTTCCCCATCTATCTCGAGCATCTTGCCGTTCCTCTTCGCTGCCTCTATGACCTTCGAGAGGTCTATGGGGTTCCCCTCCCTCCTGCCGATCAGCCTGTTTGTTGGGTGGCACAGGAAGTTCACTGAGGGGTGGGCGAGCGCGCTGAGCGCCCTTTCAGTCAGCTTCTCGGGGCTCTGCCTGAAACTCTGGTGAAGAGAGGCTCCGACGATGTCGAACTCGTCGAGGAAGCCCTCGTCGAAGTCGAGCGACCCGTCGCTCTTGATCTCCACTTCGACCCCCTTCAGTATCCTGAACGGCGCCAGCTCTTCGTTCAGCCTGTCGATCTCCTTCCATTGCCGCCTGAACCGCTCTTCGGAAAGACCGTGGGCCACCCTCACGGACACCGAGTGGTCGGTGAACGCGATGTACTCATGTCCTCGCGCCTTGGCCGCCTCTGCCATCAGGTCCATCTCAGCGGTCCCGTCGCTCCAGGTCGAGTGCATCTGCAAATCCCCTTTGATGTCGTCGAAGGAGATGAGGTCGGGGAGCTTGCCACTGAGCGATGCAGCCACCTCACCTCTGTTCTCCCTCAGTTCAGGGGGTATGTACTGCATGCCGAGTTCGTGATAGATTCCCTCTTCGCTCTCTCCCGCGATCCTCTCTCCGTCTTTCCTGAAGAGGCCGTATTCGTTGAGCTTCCACCCCTTCTCGATTGCCAGGTTCCTCAGTGCTATGTTGTGGTCTTTCGAGCCCGTGAAGTACACCAGCGCGGCTCCGCACTCTTCGGGTGCGAACGCCCTGGCGTCTACCTGCACTCCGTTCTCAAGCTTCACGCTCGCCCTCCTGGGGCCTCTCTCCAGGACCTGGGCTACGCCGGGGCACCTGGAGATGGCGTCGATGAATCTCGGGTCAGTGGAGAGGAGGTCGATGTCTCCGACGGTGTCCTTTCCGCGCCGCAGGCTGCCCGCCATCCTAACCTCGATGCCCAGGGCAGCGAAGTAGGACGCCAGCTTCTGGAACTCAGCCTCCGCCTCCGGGACTAGCATCCGCTTTTCGAAACTGGCTAGCTTCTCGATTCCCATCCGGAACGCCTCCCTGACGGTGGGGCCGAACTCAGGGTCTAGCCTTCCTGACTCCAGCGCTGACTTCAGGTCCTCGACGCTCGAAATCCCTAGGTCGTGGGAAAGACGGTAGGCCGTCCTAGGCCCTATCCCCTGGACACTCATGAGTTTCGGCACGCCTGGAGGCGTCTTCGCCTTCATCCTCTCCAGGAGTTCGAGCCTCCCCGTCCTGAGATACTCGTCAATCTTCCGGGCTATGCCTGCGCCCACGTACCTGACGTCTTCCAGCTGCTTCCTATTCCAGAGCGCTTCAACGTCTTCGTTCAGATTCCTGATGCTGGTGGCCGCCCTATGATATGCGATCACCTTGAACCTGTCTTCCCCGTTGGTTTCCGCCACGTCTCCCAGGCTGTCCAGGACGTCGGCAACCTCGGCGTTCCTCAATACGGTGATTTGACGGCGATTCGTTTTAAAAGCAGTATGGCTGACCAGATGAATCGTTTGCCAGTCTTTCAGAAGGCGTTCATCTTACTCAAGGTCTCCCCGGGCCATGAAGAGGAAGTCATAGACAACCTCATGAAGGTCCCCGAGGTAGTAGAGGCGCACATAATCCCTGGCGACTGGGATGTCATGGTGGTGCTCAACGCCCAGAAGGAGGTTCTCGTCCCCAGCGACGAGAAGGTGTACCGGCTGGTCATGAACAAGGTCCAGAAGGTAAAGTACGTGGAGGATACCAACACAATGGTGTCACAGTTCTCTCGGATCAAGCAGGGCTAGCTCCACCAGCCGAATTCCTTGGGAACGTCGGTGATTTGCACCCCCCTCCCGCCTTCTATCAGGAGGTCGTCCTCTATCCTGACCCCGAGCTTCCCTCGGATGTACGCACCAGGCTCTACGGTGAAGCACATGCCTGGGCCCAGGCGCTCTTTCCCGCCGTCCACTATGTAGGGCGCTTCATGGATTTCCAGCCCCAGGCCATGGCCCGTCCGGTGGAAGAAGTACCTCCCCATCCCCGCGCTCTCGAGCATCCCCCTGGCAGCGGCATCCACCTCCCCCACTTCCGTCCCTGCCTTGGACGCAGCCACCGCTGCTTCCTGGGCCTCGAGGACCTTGGAGTACACCCTTTCGACGGCGGGGGACCGGCCGACGCAGAAAGTCCTGGTGACGTCGGCGTAGTAGCCGCCGTAGGTCGACCCGACGTCCACCACTATGCTCTCGCCCCGGTTCACCCTCCTGGTTGACGGGAGGTGGTGCGGGTCGGCCGCCATCTGACCCGCCTGGACGAGCATGTCGTCGACCTTCTCGGCCCCCTGGGCGTATATCGCGTCTGTCATGGCCCTGGCTAATTCGAGCTCGGTGGCTCCCTCCTTGATGAGCCCGGGGAAGCCGCTGAAGGCCCGGCTCAGAGCCCGCGCCGACTTCTTCAGCAGTCCGACTTCGGTGTTGTCCTTCGACTCCCTCAGCTTTTGGAGGATCGGTTCTGCGCTGACGAGCTTCAAGTGGCCCCCCTTCGCCAGCTTGTCCGTATACTGGAACGGCGCCCTACCTTCGACGCCCCACTGTCCCTCAGCCCCTGCTCGCTTCGTCGCGTCCCTTATCGCCCCCCCAGGCCCCTCTGAGTCGGTCCACGCGTGGACTCCGAGAGAGAATGGCGCACTCACGTAGGGCCCCGACTCCAGGGCAGGGGCAATCAGCTGAGGCTCGCCCGCAAGGGGGACGAGCAGCATGAACGGGCGCTCCAGCATCAGCGACGTCCCGCCTGTAAGGTAGCGCAGGTTCGGACCAGGCACGACGACCACGCCCTTCAGCCCCGAGCTGGCGAGCCCGGCCCTCAGCCGCTTCAGCCTCGTCGCATGGAGCGCCTCGCGAGACATTCTAACAGTTGATTCTCGTATGCACTGTTAATATGTAGTTGCTCCGGCGCGGCGATGCCTTGGGCATCAAAGAAAAGGTCGTCCTGCCGGTGGCGAAGAGATGGATTTCAGGTGTGGACCTGAACGCTGCCCTAGAGGACGCGAAGGGGACGAACTCGAGGGGGATGGGGGTCGTCATGAACTTCCTCGGAGAGGAGATCACCGACCAGGGTGCCGCAGACGCCCAGGTGGATGAGTACCTCCGACTCCAGCAGGCTCTCGCCGACGGCGCTGTCAGGGGGTTCGCATCGGTGAAGCTCACCCAACTGGGCATGGACTCGGACGAGCAGGCGATGCGGCGGAGGTTCGACAAGATCCTGGCGAGCGCTGAAAAGCTCACGCAGCTACTCTGGATCGACATGGAGAGCTCCTCGTCCACAGAAAGGACGGTGTCCACCTACCTCGACGCCCACAGCAGCCACCCTGGCCTCGGCGTGGCGATCCAAGCCTACGCCAGGCGGAGCGAGGCGGACATGAAGGCGATTCTGGACCAGGGGGGGAAGGTGAGGCTCGTCAAAGGCGCCTACAGAGAGGGCCCGGACTTCGCCTTCCCCACGAAAGCCGAGGTCAACAAGAGCTACGAGCGCCTGATGACGTCCCTCTTCGAGAGGGGGGATGGGTTCGCCATCGCCACCCACGACGGAGCGCTCGTAGAGCGCGCGAAGGCGCTCGCGGAGTCAAGCCACGCGAAGTTCAGGTTCGAGTTCCTCAAAGGGATCAGAGACGAGCTGAAGGCCGACCTGGTCAAGTCGGGGTACGCTGTCTCGGAGTATCTCCCCTACGGGGACCGATGGTGGGCGTACTCGAAGCGGAGGATAACCGAGCACCCGAGCAACGTCTGGCTCCTCCTCCGTTCGGTTGTCTAGGGCCCGCTTCAGCGGTAGCCGCCGTTGATTACTGGCTCAAATAACATAGACTCCCCCCGCAAAATACCGAATTGGGCCTGAACGAAGCAGGTCAGACAAAATGGCCGAATATCAAAAAGGGCAAGTCTGGGGCGCCCTCCGCAAGGCGTGGAAGGGCTACCGCATAGCTAAGGTCCAGGGCGACAACGCCCGGATGAGGGAGTATGCCACGCGCATAAAGACCCTCCAGGGCCAGCTAGGCGTCCCTCAGGCGAGCTTTCCAAACCTGGGAATGTAGAGGAGCTCCGCTCCTCTTTCCTTTTTTAATCCAAGCTCCTGATTTCTTTCTCTATCTCTTCCAGAATGTCGCAGACTACCTGCTTCTCCAGGCCCAACGAGGAGCAGATGGCTTCTACGCCGTCACCCTCCTCCCTCATGAGATACCTGACGACCCTCTTGCGGTCGGCCATGGGGAGTGACGTCCCTATGCGCGCGGCTTCTCTCAGAGCAAGGCTCCTGATGTAAAGGAGGACCGCCCTCTCTTCTTCCATCGCCTTCAGCTTCCTGTCGACCTCGGCGACCACATGGGTGAGCGGGTGTATGCGCGACGCGCCGTCGGGGTATCTGAGCACCCCGCTGATCTGGGTCATCATCTGGGCGTGCTCATCCGTCTCCGCGACCCCGGGCAAAGCACCGAAGGAGAAGATCCTCGTCCTGAAGAGGTTGGGAGCCAGGTCCACGGTGACCGAGAAGCTGCTCTTCAGCATGTACTCCTTCCTCTGGGGGCCCCGGGGGCTGTCCTGGGAGACTGTGCTCACCAGCCCTGCCCTCTCCATGGTCATTAGGTGCTTCGCTACGAGTTGCTGGCTGATCTTCAACTCCTTCGACAGCTGAAGCTGATAGTTGGGCTCCTCGCTAATCCTGGAAATTATCATCCTCCGAATCGGGTTCTCCACGGTCCCCAACACGGCGTCGAGCTCAGCCTGGCTCACTGGTTATCGACCAATGGTTGTATACACCTGGTTTGTTGTATAAATAGGTTCTCGAACGCTCCCAAGCGTTGGACTGTCTCTGGGTCGTTTCTCTGGAAGAGAAGGGAGCTGAATGGCACTGAGCAGGACTCTGATTGGCGAGCACGCTGCGGTGGCTAGCGAGCAGCCTCTCGCTTCGATGGTCGGCTACGACGTCCTCCGGAGAGGAGGGAACGCGTTCGACGCCGCAGCTGCGACAAGCTTCGCCCTCGCCGTGACCTTCCACCCCGCCGGAGGGATGGGCGGCGACTTCTTCGGCATGTTCTACGAAGCGAAGACGGGCCGGACACACTGCCTCAACGCCAGCGGTTGGGCGCCGTCGGGACTCACGCTTGACCTGGTCAGAGAACGGGCCGGCGGCAGGCTCCCCCTGTATGGACCCTTGACCTGCGTCGTGCCGGGGCTCACGGCCGGGGTGTGGGAGATGCACAGGAAGTTCGGCGTCCTAGAGTTCAAAGGGCTCCTGGGCCCAGCCGCCAGGCTCGCTTCCGACGGTTTCCCTGCCGGCGCCGCCATGTGCAGATCCATCGCCGGGGCGTACTCTGACTTCTCAGACGACGCCAAGAAGGTCTTCGCTCCCAGCGGAACGCTTCCCACCCCGGGGGAGCGCATCAGGCAGGAAGCCCTGGGCAGGGTGATATCAGAAGTAGCCGAGGGGGGGCCGGACGCGTTCTATTCTGGGTGGCCTGCGGAGAAGATCGCGTCTACCCTCGAGTCCCTCGGGGTCCCGTGCACCAAGAGCGACTTCTCGGAGTTCAAACCGGAGTGGGTCGAGCCGCTGACCCTCGACTACAGGGGAACCACGGTCTATGAGGTCCCACCCAACAGCATGGGCGCGACAAGCCTGCTGATCCTGAAACAGCTGGCAGAAACCGACCTCTCAGCAACAGGGCCTCTTTCTCGGGACCGGATCGAGAAGACGATGAAGGCGGTCCTCGTCGCCTACGGCCGCAGGGACGAGATGCTCGGAGACCCGCGCTTCGGCCCCATCGACATGGAGGCCTTCATGTCGACCAAGAAGGGTGGGCCCACGGGGCCAGCGGTGGTCAGGAAAGGGGACACCACCGCTTTCTCCATCGCGGACGCCGAGGGAAACATGGTGTCGGGGATCCAAAGCCTGTTCCATCACTTCGGGTCGCGCGTGTTCGTAGAGGAGTGCGGCATAGCCCTGAGCAACAGGGCGTCTGCCTTCCGCGCAGACGGCCCGAACAAGGTCGAGCCTCGCAAGCGGCCTCTGCACACCCTCTCTTCGCTCATCCTGGAGCGTCAGGGCCGACCCTACCTCGCCATAGGGGCTAGCGGAGCGGACTATCGTCCCCTTCAGCACGCGCTCTTCGTGACGAACTCTGTGGACTATTCCATGCCAGCGGAAGAGAACGTCGCACACCCCAGGTTCCTCTGGGGCGGAGGTAAGAAACTGCTGGTGGAGGAAGGCTATGCGCTACCTCCGAAAGGTGACTACGAAATCGAGCGGCTCCCGCTGCCTGGACGGACCGGCGTCTGTCAGGCGGTCGAGGTGTCGGGAGGATACAGGAAGGCCGTATGCGACGTGCGCGGAGACGGCATCCCCTCAGGGTTCTAGGGACTAGGTTCAGGCAGCGAAAAAACATGGGAGGTCGAGGGCCGAGCGGCCCCCGACGCCTAGGTTGTGCTCGAGGTCGAGTTCTCGGATTCGGTGACTGTGGCTTCAGCCGTCTGCGTTCCTCTCGATCCAGTGCTGACCGCGGTCACGTGGACTACAGGACTGAGTACAGAAGCTTGACCGGGACTGACGTGTATGTCTCCCGGCGAGATGCTCAGGGTGAGGTCTGTGGAGCCGCTTGACTGGACGGTGAAGTGCACGTTGATCATCAGCTTCCCATCCGCCACCACTCTGAGCTGAGTGGACGTCCCATCGGCCCAGAAGGCCTTGGCTCCGGTGATGTGGAGGACGACGCCTGTCACGTTCCCGGAGGGGATGCTAGTGGTCCCCAAGAGGAGGGAGCTGCCCTGGAGCTTGGTGAGGTTTACGTTATCCCCCACGCTAGCTGATACGTTGTAGACGTACCGGTTCACGAACCCGGACCGGATGGTGGAAGAGCGGGTGGAAGAAGACGTGCTCAGGGAGTGTGAAGTAAGAGAGCTGGTGCTCGTGCTACTGCTGGTGCTGCTAGTGGTATTCGTAGTCGTGCTCAAGCTGACGGCGCTCGAAGTTGACCCCGAGGTGGT
>JAJZIG010000192.1 GCA_021851265.1 archaeon
CGGGTTCATGGCCCTGGGGATCATCGTCTATCAGCTCGACTGGGAGTCGCTCGTGAAGAAGTACCTCCACATCGAGCTGGACAAGAGCCGGCCCCCCGACGCGGGCGCGCAAGCCATATAGTTTCACCGGGAGGACCGACCTTCGTGCGGGGGTCGCCCAGCCTGGTCAACGGCGCGAGGCTTAGGACCTCGTCCCTTAGGGGTTCGTGGGTTCGAATCCCACCCCCCGCATCCACTTCTGGGCGGGGAGCATTGCTCCGGCCCTACTTGTTGGGTGAGAACCCACTGTTCCAGCCCGCATAGCCCGAGGCGGGCATTCTCTGCCTTGTGTTACATCTTTTGACGCAATCAGCATATTGGAGCAGGAGCCAGAGGGCTCGTCACGGTTTTGGCACTAAACTCCATTCCTGGACCGGATCAGAGATTCGTATGGATTAGCCCCGCCATGGGGGCCTTCCGAGAGCCTTTTCGAAGTCCGCTCGATCATGAATGGGTTCCGAACCGTAATGGGAAATGATCACATTCTCGAATGGAAGGTCGAGCATAGCTCGAAGCGCAGGCAGTTCTCGTTTTTCATGCCAGCCATCGCCGGCTGGCCCTGGCGGACCCGAATCCCAAACCCTGAGAATGTCCCCGGCGCGAGGACGACCTGCCCTTCAGGGAGAGGTCGGCGAAGGTTTGCAAAGGGGAGATCCGGGGCCAACTCCAGAGGGAGCATCCGTCGCACTCATTCCCGTCGCGGCCGTCGATGTAATCCTTGCCCCGCCTTCGCATTTGTACCATGGCAGATGAGCCGAAGAGCGCGAATACACGCGTCGAAGGCAAATCAGCTAGGCTGAAGAGCGACGATCCCACACAGCACCTCCTAACGGGCAGATGTGATGGGGCTGAAGAAATTATTTCAGAGGAGAGGGGTGATGAACGCTTCGTTTCATGATGACACGTTTCTTGACGGCCCGCGTGTGGGAGAGACGCAAATCCTTGAATCGCCATGCGGTTAAGCGAAGCCGCCAGCGGATAGGTTCAGGCACTGCTCCGTCTCTTCGCCAGAGGAATGATTCTGACCCGCGATGCCAAGTCCGTCGCGAAGAGAGAGCCGTCTTTCGCGATTTCAACCTTTACCGCGGAGGCCAAACGGTATCCGTGGATTCTCCCTCTCCACCTGAGCCGGATCGCCTTGAGAATGTCGTCGGCGGAACCGCGGAGCTTGACGCCAAGCACGTCCGCACGGAGGATTATCATTGAGACGGCTTCGAAGACTGACGTGCCGTTGGGCACGAGCACATCTCCCTTTGCCTCGAGCTCGGCGAGGGCAGCAATCGTGGCCTTCGCCGCATCGATATTGAGCCGGGCCCTGCGCTCTATTTCGTTCACGTTTTCTCTGGTGGTGTTGAGGACCCTCGCGAGTTCTGCCTGCGTGATTCCCCCGGCCCTGTAGCGGACCACCTGCCACTGCCGCGGGGTCAGGGTGGTGCTTTGGGAAGGACTCCCCATGTCAGACCTCACTCGACGGAGGAGGCAGTGGGCGCTGTCTGTTGGGCAACCGATCCTCTATGTGTACTGCCTTCTCAGCTCGACCGCAGCTTGACACATCGAGGCCAGCTTCATCTGGGCCGTCTCCGCGGCGTTGAGGGGGACCTCGGCGAATGTGGCAAAACCGCAGTCTGGGTTCAGGCAGATCCGTGAGGGGTCGAAGTATTTCGTAGCTTCTCGGGCCCTCGCGACGATTTGGCCGGCCGTCTCAATCTGGTCGCTGCGCGGGTTGACGACGCCTAGGCCTATCTCTTTGCTGCCAGGGGTCCCTTCGAAGACGCTCATCGAACCTGCTCTGTTCGTGGAGAACTCCAGCACAAGCTGGTCGACCTTCATCTGCTGGAAGTAGGGAATGAGGGGGGCGTAGTCGCCGGTGAGTAGAGCATCGTCCCTCCTGCTCCAGTTTCCCCTGCAGACGTGAACTCCGACCTTGATTCCTGAGATGCCCTTCGCCACCTCGTTGATGAGGTCCGTGGCAAAGGTCAACTCCTCCTTGGGATTGACCTTCGACATGATGGCAGCGCACATGAAAGTGGTCTGGTTGGACGCGCCATAAACGACCTCGGTCAGCGTCGGTTCGTCGAGCTGGACGAAGGACGCGCCTGCGTCCCGAAGCGAGATTATCTCCTCCCGAAGCGCCCTCACATAGGCAGAGGCTAGCTCTTCCCTCGTTCTGTAGGCCTCCCTCGTCAGCGGTTCGACCCAGCTCGCCCTCGTTAGCATGAACGGGCCTGGGAGAGGTATCTTCGTCTTTCGACGGGTGTGTTCCTTCAGGAAAAGCAGTTCGTCACCAGCCATCGGTCGCCGTCTCTTGATCTCGCCTACCGCCACTGGGCTCTTTATTGCGAAAGCGGGCACATCGAGGGTCCTGAGCATCCTTTCGTACATGGCCTTCTCTTCCGCGTAGTCTATCAACTCCGAAACCGAGAGCAGCTTGATCCCTGAGAACTTGTCTGCGACGAAGGAGTAGAAGCTGTCTCGCCTCTGCTCGCCGTCTGTGACGATGTCCAGACCCGCCTCCTCTTCACCTTTCAGCGCGAGAAGGACGGCCTGGTCGGCCTTGGCCGAGAATTCGTCGTATGTGGCTTCGCCTCCGTTCTTGCGCTTCAGTTCGCGCAGCAGCCAGTCCGGCCTGGGCCAGCTCCCCACCATCGTCGTCTGAAAAGCTTCGTCTGGCAGGGCTTATTTCGCCACGCTGATCTGAGGTGTGATTTTGACGTTTCTCGTCAGGGTGTTGCCCACGGGCGACCTTGCGAGGGTCTCCTTCCATGCTTCCTCGACCTGCTTCTCGCTGGCCGACGTCTTCACGAAGAGTTTCGCTTTGATCTCCTCATAGCCCGGGTGTCCCTTGTCGCTGAGACCGAAGAAGGTCAGCA
>JAJZIG010000193.1 GCA_021851265.1 archaeon
AGGCGCTCGACTCGGCGGTCCGCTATCGCAATGAGGAACGACAGGCGAGAGGGAAGCGGTTCCGCGACACCGTGCGCCAAGGCCATCCTCGCAGAGCCAAGACGTCTACTTGGCTGAGGCGCCGAAGGGGTCAGCCTTCATTCGAGGCTGTGCCACTAGCTCGAAGCCGCCTTCACCTCGCAGGATATTGACCCACCCCGTCCGGGGTCAGCAACCGGAAGAGCATCGGGGTCTTTATGTCTCCAGTGGAGTGCTCCAGCTGGCTAGTGGCAACGCGCACAGATATGTCTCATGATTATCTACAAATCTACTAAGAAACTGTTCCTTGATGACGTATTCAAGCGCGACATCCAAGAAGTAATTCTTGAGTCATATCAAAGACGAACGGGATGGATAGTCAACGAGTCCCAGATTCGAGCTTGGACCTCATCACTTCTTTCGATGGCCAAGGTGCTAAACGATGATACGGTCCCTGACGAATGCGGGGTTGCAGTTGAATACACCATTCCGCAGACCAGAAAACGAATTGACTTTCTCGTGACGGGACGCAGTGCCTCCCAAGGCTTGGCAGTAGTGATTGTGGAGCTCAAGCAGTGGGCCGATGCGCAGGCCACCGCTAAAGATGCGGTGGTCATCACTCGACTTGGGGGAAAGCTGATAGAGACCTATCACCCCTCCTATCAAGCATGGACATACGCGGCGCTCCTTCAGGGATTCAACGAGGCGGTTTACCAAGGTGGAATTCTACTTCGACCTTGTGCCTACCTTCACAACTACCCTGAGCCCGGCGAAGCGCTTACTGATGATTTTTATTCGCGCCACTTCAAACGTGCCCCGCTATTCCTACGTGGCGAGAAACAGCGGACTCGCCTTCGAGAGTTCATCCTCAGTCACATACGGGCTGGCGACGGCGGAGAGGCGCTCTATACGATTGAATCTGGACGAATCCGTCCCTCCAAGAGTCTTGCCGATTCCCTCGCCAGCATGCTCCGCGGGAACGAAGAGTTTGTTCTTGTCGATGGCCAAAAGCTTGTCTTTGAATCCGCGCTGGCGCATGCAAGAAGTGTTCGCCAAAAGGGCAAACTCGTCATGATCGTTGAGGGAGGTCCCGGCACCGGCAAGTCTGTCGTTGCTGTCAACCTACTCGTGTCTCTCATTGCCGAGGGCTTTACCAGCCAGTACGTCACAAAGAACGCCGCCCCCCGCGCCGTGTACGAAGCTCGGCTCACGAAGTCTCAGAAGCGGTCGGAATTCTCACACCTTTTCACCGGGTCCGGTTCCTTCACTGCAACCGGCAAAGATGCGTTCGATGCGTTGGTGGTCGACGAGGCTCATCGGCTGAATGAGAAGTCCGGCCTCTTCGGAAATCAGGGCGAGAACCAAGTCAAGGAGATTATCCAGGCCTCACGGTTTTCGGTCTTCTTTCTTGACGAGTCTCAGAAAGTCACCCTGAAGGATATCGGAGACAAGGATGTGATCCGCCACTGGGCCCGTGAGTTTGGGGCAACAGTAGATGAGATGCAACTTGATTCGCAGTTCCGATGCAATGGTTCCGAAGCCTATCTGGCCTGGCTGGACCAGGTGCTAGGGATTCGAGAGACTTCCAATGAGAAGTTCAGCCCCGCCGAGTTCGACTTCCGGATAGTGGATTCTGCGTCTGAATTGAAGTGCATCATTGAGTCGCGCAATAGAGAGCGCAACAGGGCTCGCATGGTTGCGGGTTACTGCTGGGAATGGAAGAGCAAGCGAGATCTTTCTGCAATGGACATCGTTTTACCGGACTTCCAAGCCCAGTGGAACCTCACCAAGGATGGGAGTTTGTGGATTGAAGCCCCGCAATCTGTCCGAGAAGTAGGTTGCATTCACACATGCCAAGGTCTTGAGTTGGACTACATCGGCGTCATTATCGGCGAGGATCTAGTGGCGCGGGGCGGTGAAGTGGTGGTTCAGCTCCAGAAGAGGGCGAAGGGGGACCAATCAATCCGCGGCTGGAAGCGGCTTGTCCAAGGTCGCTCAGCAGAGGTGCGAGGCGCTATCGAGGCCACTGTCCGGAACACGTACCGCACCTTGATGACGCGAGGAATGAAGGGGTGTTACGTTTACTGTGTTGACTCCGCTCTTGCAGAACACTTCCGAAACAATCTCGTATGACTTCACGATTTGGCCTGCAGTGAGCCCATGGTCCTCACATCGAACATGCTGCCGCAAACGCAGGTCATTGTCACGCGGGGGGTTGACCTTGGCTGCACGGACTCCCATCCTAGCCCGGCCAGATGGCCCGACGCGGCCGGAATTGCATCCCCAGATTGTCTGATCAACGGACTTGATTCGATCACCCACAATATGCGGGTAATCATCGACTGAGGAGCCTGCCTCCTGAGGATAGGATCATCGGGGGCACGGTGGTTGGGGTTGCCCTGGCTCGCGGGTCGAAGCATATGGCGGCGCTCCATCGGCACTGGACACTTCGAAGAGATGCGCTCGCTGGTCGCGGGCTGACGAGCTAGGTGGGGGACCGCCACGGGGGAACGAGGGAAGTGGCGCGATTTGCGGGGGCGGCGTCGTTTCGATGGGGATGGTCCCACTGAACCACGTCCGTAGAATGGCGCCAAACTCGGATGGGGCGCTATACTACGGAGGCTCGTAACCCTCTCCACCCCCTCCGAAATCGACCCGCGGGCCGACTGATAGTTCACCGCCAAGGGACCCCCGTCTGTCGAGGGCTGGCCTACCAGTCAGCCCGCCCCGACTAAGGCCGCCTTCAACCTGCGAAGTGCATCTCCGCGTAGCGTCCCATTCTTCTTCAGCGACCGCTTCCACGATTGAACGGTTCCCCAGTCGAGTTTCATCCGTCGTGCCTCGGCGCGTGTGGGTTCGCGAAAGTCTGGTACCCCTTTTCG
>JAJZIG010000194.1 GCA_021851265.1 archaeon
GATCTGAGTCGTTCCCGTCCGTACAGATCGCCGTCGCAACGGGTGAGTTGAACGCAGCCCTCCTCTGGCTGAATGTTCGAGAAGCTGCGAAGTGCTGCAGCACCCCCTACGGAGCCTAGCGCGCCCCTTTGGGCGCGGCTCGCTTCTGCCGGACTCGAGTAAGTGCGCGGACCTGCTCCTTTAGGTCGGTTTCTGGCGCTTCTCCCTGCTTGCGTATCACATCGACTATTGCCTTCTGAAAGTCCGTGGGCAAGCCTTCCAGCTCCTGACAAACCAGCATGCGATTAATGCCATGGCACGTCCGGACATCGAACGCTCCAGCCAGCGCCTCCTCCGCTAGCCCCGATATTTTTTCCACATTGCCTTGGCTTGCTTTGAGAATGGCTTGCTGTACCGGTTGGGTGAATCCTGAAATCTTGTCAAAGGCCACTAGCATTTCCTTTGGGTCAGAGAACGTCTGTGAGAGGGTCGCCAACGCTGAAACCTTCGCAGGGCCCTCAGAGGTCGAGAGGCGTTCCTGAATCTCCGAGGGGAGCGACGAAAGTGCCAGATATCGTTTCACCGTCTGCTGGCCAATCCCTGTTTCCTTGACAACGCGGGATACATCCCCTTCGTATGTCTCGAGCAACTCTCGGAGAGCTCGCGCCTTGTCCAGAGGATGCATTTCCGCCCTATGGACGTTTTCCACCAGTGAGATCTCCTTGCTATCTATGTCACTTGCCCCGTATCGAACGATAGCCCGAATCGACGTTAGGCCAAGTCTTCGGCATGCCAAGTATCTTCGTTGGCCAACAATCAGCTCGTACCGAGACCCATGCGGTCGGACCGTGATGGGGCTCAACAATCCCTTCTGACGAATGCTCTCGGCGAGATCTTCGATGGATGAGTCCTCGGTGCCAGCATCCAAGTCCTTTCGCACATTCAGGGCAGACGCATCAATCAGCTCGATGGTTATGTCCTTCACTTCAGTGCGCGGGATCTCGGGCACAACTCCGTGAACGCAAGGCAGGTTATCAACTGCATGGTGCGATATCTCTGCGAGATGATCGGTGGCACAGTGCGCCTTGGCCCTCAGAAGGTGCCCCAACAAGCGCAAGGTGCCGCGCCCGGTTCACGACCGTTTGCCGCACCTTGGTTTATGCACGGTATGAATCACATGAAATCGCTCCCCCTCCTTTCAGACGATGTCTCAGAGGTTGTCGCGGGGGGGACCCTCCTACCCCTTCCCCGTCTGCCCTTGCCCCGTCGACCCCACCTCAACGGAACCCCCTGGGCCTCGGCAAGCGCCTTCCACTTCAGGTAGGCCGCCCGCGTCTTTATTGAGATGTTACGCCGTTAATCCTCGTCTACTGCCGCCAGCACCGCGAGTATGATGTCCTTTACCATCTTCGGCGTAGACGCGTCGAAGTTGACCACCGGCTGGTCCGTAAAGTACCAGCCCACCTTGGCCCGCTCCAGCCGGTTCAGTATGTAGAGCGCGCTGGCGATCCCGCCGCCCGTCATCCTGCTCAAGGAGGTGAAGACCACCGCCTTTGGCCCTCCCCGGGCCTCCACGCGAGCCAAGAGCCCGTTGATGGCCACGCGGTCATCCTTTCCCCCGGACGCAGTCTCCTCGAGAACGGCCTTCAGTTCGATGCCCAGCCGGCCGGCGTGGGTACGGATCGAACGGACCTGGTTGGCGAGGATCTCCCTCTCGTCGGGCCGGGATACCCGGGCATATCCGCAAGCCCGGGTAGGCTGCTTGGTCATGGCTCCCCTCAAATCGGTCAGCAGCGACGGAGTCCGGCCGGTCGGGCGACCTAAGACGCTTCGGTCGGTCGGTTGACCGCCTGCGGCAGGTCCGGCAAACCAACGCCATCCGCAGGCTATGTCAGATTCGATCTGCCTTCGTCCTCGAATGATCACACGACAACCGGGGGCCGACGGGCTCGGTCATGAAGATTCCCCACTCCCCCCCGACACCATCGGGTGCCGCCCGAAAGTGTCCGGTTGGATGGGAGGTATCGAGCCCTGGGACCCACGGACACGACCTTTCGGGTCCGCTCCTCGCTCAGGTATCGAGATCAAGTTCCTCGTGCACCTGAACCATGTAGAGGACTTCCATATCCTCGATATACCCCTCCAAGGTAGTTCGCGGGAGCCGGAGGCAGCAGCCAGGTCAAGGAACGGGAGAGGGTGCGCGAGCGTTCGAAGAACGTTGGCTCGGGCTTCGAGCATGCTGTCGGCCGCGATTTGGGAAACGAGCTCTAAGTCAGTCACCTCAACCGCTGACCTACCATAATGCATCGCGCGACCGATGGCAAGCTTGCGGAGAACCTTCGTCAGCCGGGGTAGACGTTCGATTTCGGGTGATCGGGCGATGAATCCGTTGATTCGTGGTACGTGGACTCTGCCCCGGGCGGCGAGGTTGATGATCTCCTCAGCCAGACGAATGGCGGACTCGTCGACATCCGTCCATCTATCGGCTCGAAGGGGGCGGAAGACCCTCAGCCTGAATTCTAGGCCGTATACGGGACGGGTGCGGTTCGATTGGGCCTGATTCTCTCTCGTGAGCCTTCGGTTCCACCGTCAGGTAATGGTACCTGCAATATGTCCCCTAACTAACGGGCATATGACCTTACGGGAGATCCACCGCATCGGCGGGCTTCTCTACCTCTACGGGCGGGAGTCATACTGGGACCCCAAGCTCCGCAAGGTCCGCAAACGGACCGTCCGCTACCTCGGTCCCTGTGATGCCCACGGCCGTCTACGAACCCCGCCCGCCCTCCGAGTGGACTGCGTCCACTCCTCCTTCCCCATCGGACCGCTCGCGGTCCTCTACGCCGCGGCCCGGGAATTCTCCGTTGTGGATCGGATCCAGGAAGTCCTCTAGGTGGAATGGGC
>JAJZIG010000195.1 GCA_021851265.1 archaeon
AAACGAACCGGGCCTATCTCACGATCCGACCCCTTGATGAACTTCTGAACGATTGTCTCTGCTAGCCTCACACTGGCGGTGGTGGTCAGAGTCCCCCGGTGGGCTTCGTCCACAACCACGAAGAAGTGCTCAGGACTCTCTTTGGTCGTATTTTCGATGGTGTCCCAGATACTAAATTCACGCTCGTCGCCATGCTCGGTGAGAAGCTTGTCCCTGCCGAGTTTCTGGATGTTGAGGAAGTACAGGTGGCCAGGCTTGAATCGTCGCTCTTCGAAGTCGGAGGAGATCACGGTAATCTGCGCCTCACCAAAAACGCTGGAGGTGTCAAGGATCTTCCTTCTCGTCTGCTCATTCACTTGTGGCTGGTCGCTAAGCCAAAGAAAGACGGCTTCGGAATCGGCCTGATGTTCATCATCCCCTTCCAGCAACCGTTCCATTGCTGCAGCAGCAATCAGTGTCTTTCCCGAGCCCGTTGGTGCGCTTAGGGTAACTGTCTGAGGGGCGTCTGCCACATCGCGAATTGCCGTACGAAGGCGTCGAAGCAATTGGGCAACCGCGTCAGCCTGGAACTCTTTCAGGGGAATCTTCACTTTGGAGCCTCCACGTTGAGCCTGAAGTTGCGAAGGTAGTCACGGTAAAGCATGCGCACGCTGAGATGACTTGGGAGCGCGGCACGCATGTCCGCAAATCCTTCTGGCGAGTTGGTTACTAGCCAGACGTGGGTGACGTCAGAACGTTTCTCGAGAGCTCGCCTGAATCGAGGAAACTGTGAGTCGTGAAGAAGGACTCCAAAGTGAGAATCCTCCGGGATAAAAAATGCGGCTGAGGTCGGCGTGGGCCCCCTGCTCCCAACTCCGCCGGCCGTAAGCCAGAGTATTGGGAAGATCGCTTCGAACTGGCTGCCTAAGTCAACCAACTCTGAATCGAGGTAGTCCAGACGGAAGAACTCCAAGTTCTCCTCAAAACCCGACGAGTAGCTCCGCTCGTCGCCACCCTTGTATTTTCCCTCAGCGGCAGCCCCATCTGGTCGCCTACCTGCCAAGGCGGCTGTCACGCGCGGTATTGTGACCTTCTCGAATATCCCATTTGCCTCGAAGGAAGGGGACCCCGGATACGACCCACTCTGAATCAACGCGCGGGCGGTCTTGTCCTCAACCTCATTGTTAGTCACGAGAATGCAACGTCGCTTGCCCCCATCCAACGTGTTAAGCAGCCAAGTTGCGTGCAACGTCGTTCCAGATCCAGCAAAGAAGTCGAGAATCAAAGCGTTCGGCCGCAGAACCGTAACTGCATAGAGGACCTCGTACACGGCATACAGGGACTTAGGGAATGGAAACTCCGTGCCGGTAAATTCCTTCACCAGCTGCGTCCCGTAAACGCTGGCATCAAGGCGCTTATCCTGCCATACGGTCTTGAACGGTCCGGTCTCTTTCGCAATGTGGATATTCAGGGAATGGTCTCGACCGGTTGTTACGATCAGCTGAGCCCGGACCTCATCCACGCTCTGACGGGCGTAGCGCCACTTTCGCTCGATTCCCTTCTCGTCTATCGGCCAAACTTCGACTCGCCCATCTGCCTTGCGAACATTGGCACCGGCAGGGTGGTATTCATCGGAGGCAACGTCGCCGAACCCGACGACTGATTCTCCCTTCACATAGATTGGATAGAAGCAATTGCGCGCATCTGTGCGCTCTGATTCTCCTCCCCAGTTTCTGAGGTTGCTTGTGTTGGTCTTCTTCTCCTCCTCGGTAAGCCTACGCTGAGCGATTACCTTGGCACCAGAGGGAATCACGAAGACGGCGAACTCGTTGTTGTACGAGAAGTTGTCCCCCTGGACCCCCCGCGGGTTGTGGACGATAGCTACGGATGTAATTGCATATCCCTTGAAGACCGACTCCAGGAGCATAACTAGGTGGGCATGCTCGTTTTCATCAATGGTGACAACGAGAACTCCGTCTGGCCGTAGGAGACGACGAGATAGACGGAGCCGTTTCTCCATCATACTTAGCCACTTGCTATGGCGCCATACGTCGTTGCTATCCACGAATCGATTGTTGTACTTCCAGTCCCTTGCGCCAGTGTTGTACGGCGGGTCGATGTAAATACAATCTACTTGACCCTCGTACATGAAGAGAAAGAGTTGCAATGCGTGGTAATTTTCGGCGTTCATGACTGCGTGAAAGGGGCGGTCGACAGGGCCCCTCTGAATTCGGCCCGTCGAGGTCAGGCCGGGGAAGATCGGCTCACCAAATGGCTTGACAGACACTAGATCCGGAATGCCAAGACTGACCTGCGGGCCGCCACCTTCTGGGGTCAACAGTCCGGTTCCATCATCGATACTCATCACTCGATAGACAGTAGTAGCATCTGGGTCATCACGTCGAACGACCAAGGACCCCTGCCTGACGGGAAGAGTTTGAACCAAAGTAGTCTCTGGGACATGTTCCTCGAACACGAGCCCGAAGCGCTTCTTTTTGAGGAGTTCCTGGAGTGCCTCTTCAACTTCGGCGCGGACACGGGCGTCCCGAATCCGGGCTACCGCGTCGTTCAGTCGAGCCATGAACGTGAACCGTTCAGCGGGGATGGGGGCTTTCTCCGAGGTCGATTCCAGTATGGGCTCTTGCAATTCGGGCAGCGCTTCGGCTCCCTCTCGATCTTGGGCACCCACCGATGGCCGCATCTAGTGCACTCCCAGCCCGATACCTCGAACTTGGCTCTTGGCACATTCTCGCGTAGGATAGTAGCCTACTTATCTGCGTATGTCATCCTGAAAGAGCATATGCGCCCACTCTTCCTCTCGGGTTTCGGCTCCTCTCTCCGGGTCTGTGGGCACGTTCTCGAAGTCTCCAACGGGACCGACGGGAACCGACAG
>JAJZIG010000196.1:0-2516 GCA_021851265.1 archaeon
GTGAAGGCGAACCGGGTGGTCACAGCCTATCACGCGTCAGACGTTGACAGGCTTATTAGGCGGAAGCTCGGAAGAGGAGTCTGGACGGAAATATGAAGCTCAGCTACGACCCTGAAGTCGACATACTATACTTCCACTTCAAGGACGGCCCAGCGGAAAGCGTGAGGGAGGTGGAGGACGAGGTGGTTGTGGAGCTCGACAAGAAGGGCGAAGTGATGGGAATTGAAGTCTGGGGCCTGAGGAAGAAGGGAGTACTCAAACAGTTGGCCCGAGCCGCGGTCCCTGCTTGATGGGTCGTCCACGGACGAGAGACCCTCGCCGCTCAGTCAGTCAAGGAGCGGTACTGCAACTGCACAGAAAAGTTGGCAGGAGCAGGCCGTCTTTCACAGTCCGCAACTGGGTTCAAATCTTAACTGCGGTGGCCGGTTCTTGAACGCAATTTAGTTCAAATACGTCTTCGGCTAAAGACTTAAATGCGCACCAATGCGCATCGGGACTGTCATGAGCAAGAAGGAAGGAACGGTTCCCATGAACATCAGCATACCAGCGACTCTGAAGAGAGAACTGAAGGAGCATCCAGAGACGAACTGGAGCAGGGTCGCCACGAAGGCCTTTGAAAGGCAGCTTCAGGCGGAGAAGCTACTGGAGCGGTTCGCGGAACCGGGCCTTTCGGACGAGGAGATACTCCGGCGGGCCCTCGCAGTACAGCATCCTCGCAGCGTCATCAAGAAAACGGCGTAGCCGTGGTGCAGACCAAGTACGTCGTCGATACAACCATCCTAGTATCCTGGCTGCTCGACCCGGGGAAGTTGACGGGGAAAATCGTCAAGAGCCTCGAGCTCGAGTTGTCCACTCCCTATAAAGGGGTCGACGAGCTCTGGGAGCACAGAACTGAGTGGACAAAGCGGAGACCTGACTTCGACTTCCGGGCCTTCACGAACCAAATTGGCTATTACGTCAGGACCGCGATGACAAAGGAGTACACCCATAAGATGTCGGAAGCGAAATCGATTATGGACCCGATAGATCCAGAGGACGCCGAATTCTTGGCACTCGCGATGGCACACGGCCTCCCCGTCTGGTCTCACGACCCGCACTTCAAGAAACAGTCCAAGGTGCGTGTGGTGACAAGTGCAGACATTCTGAGACAGTCGGTTGACCTTCCTCCCTTGTGGGAGGCGCTGCAAGAGGAGTACTTCAAATGGGAGAATACCTTGCAAGGGAGACAGGCTGAGGATTCGTAGGACTGGAACGAACTCAAGAACGCCTGAATTTGCTACCACCTGGAATTTCGGTCGGGCACCCCACATGCAGAACAGTGAATCTGAGTAGAGCGGTTCCTAGACGTAGTTAGGTTCAAATCAGAAATGCGGTGGCCGGGATTTGATATCTGACGCAGTCGCTCGGCGGCAGCCCGTCATGTTCAAACGCGCTATGCTAAATACGCCCTTCGCGAAGCAGAGCGAGGATTGAAGACGAAGATCGTAGCCGTCGCGATAGCCGTCGTGGTGATAGTGGTCGTAGGTGTCGCGGCGACGGCGCTGCTGAGAACCCCGAGCGGAAGCCTGGTCGTCGGTGTGAAGGACTCCCCCGCAGGGAGCAACGTCACCCACATCTATCTCACGATCACTGACATCACCCTACAGGGGCCTGGTAACGCCAGCGTGAACTACAAAGTCAACGCGACGACCTTCGACCTTCTGGCGCTGCAGAGCGTCACCAGGATGCTCGGGAAGAACAGCATCCCCGCGGGGAACTACACCATGGTCAGGTTCGGGATAACGGCCGCGGTGGCCACGGTGAGCGGGACCAACGTCACACTGACTGTCCCGAGCGGGCAGATCAAGGTCCCGATGCGCTTCACCATAGCGTCGGGGAAGACCACCACCATAGTCCTTGAGATCTCAGCCGACATGACGGCCATAAGCACCTCGCAGGCTCTCAGGCCGGTCGTCACAGGCCTGGAGACAGTCCCGCCGACTTAGGCTGACCGCCTCCCGTCAGGGCTGCCCAGCGCTCTCGGACGTCGGGGGGTCGCGGAGCGGGGAGCGTGGAGCCAAGAAAGCCTCGCGCGTGAAGCACGCTCACCTCAGCGCTGGCCCCTCTGTCATCTGCAGGGGCGGAGAGAGAAAGAGAGCGGCAGATGGCGGGTCCGACGGTCGGGAGCGACCTGAATATCCTCAGATGCCCAGGGCCGACCTGAGCCCCTTGTACCTGTTCCTTATCGTGACTTCGGTCACCCCCGCCGCCTCGGCGACGTCCTTCTGGGTCTTGTCCTCCCCTTCGAGGGTGCAGGCGACATAGAGGGCGGCGGCCGCAAGGCCCATCGGGTCCTTCCCGGCTGAAATCCTCGTCTCCTCGGCCCTCTTGAGTATCTCGAGCGCCCTCCTCTTCGTCTTCTCGGAGAGCCCTGCCTTGGACGCGATCCTCGAGATGCACTTCGTGGGGTCCACCACGGGCATCTTGATGTCCATCTCCTTGAGCAGGAGCCTGTAGCATCGCGCGATGTCCTTCTT
>JAJZIG010000196.1:2526-2868 GCA_021851265.1 archaeon
TTCACGTTGCTGACCGCGGCCAGGTCCTTCAGGGTCCTCGGGGTCTGGGTGTCTCTGCAAGCCGCATAGAGCGACGCCGCGATTATCGCCGAGATCGACCTCCCTCTGACCAGCCCGCGCTCGAGGGCCTTCCTGTACACGTAGGCCGCCTTCTCGACCACGGCGTCAGAGACCGACAGCTTGTCGGAAAGCCGGTCCAGCTCACTGAAAGCCTGCCTCAGGTTCCTGTCCACAGGCTCGTGCACCTGGCTGCGCGAGTCCCAGGTCCTGAGCCTCTCCACGGTCGCCTTCATGGACGCCGAGAGCGACTTCCCCGACGCGTCCTTGTTAATCCCGCCTATG
>JAJZIG010000197.1 GCA_021851265.1 archaeon
CCGGCTCCCTCGGGCTGGCGGGTAAGTAGCCCGGCCCCCGCCGCCGAAACGCCGCCGGGGAGGTCCGCAGGGGGAGCCAGGGGAGCGGCGGCGGCGCAGGCTTTTATCCCCACCCGGAGGAGCCAGGCTCGTGTCCCAGGACACCAAGTTCAAGGTAGACATCTACCCCGCGGCCAAGGCCAAGAGGGTCCCCAAGGTCGTCTCCGACGAGCTGAAGGGGGCGGCCAGCGCCAAGGCCATATCCCGCATGAAGAAGGAGAGCGTGGACTGCCCGATTGTGAAGAAGGAGGTCGCCTTCCTCGTCTGCTTCGCCTGCCCGTCGTTCCTCCGCAGGGTGAGCGGGACAGTCGACTGCGCCGGGGTCCGGGGGCCGCCGGCCGAGTGGCTCCTGGGCTGAGCAGCCTTCTAGGAACCCGTCCTGTCCTCAGCCTTTCAGGAGGCCTAGGGCCAGCCCGACTATGAACGTCAGCGAGGAGTAGGGGAGGTACCCCGCGACCCTGTCGGCGTAGGCTGTGATCGTCGCCTGTGTCGCCCCCGACTTCACCAGCGCCGCCAGGGGGGCTATGACCTGGCTCGGGGTGATTATCCCGGCGGCGATGAGGAGGACCACCAGCACTGCCAGGGCGATGCCGACTTTCAGGGCGTTCCGGACGACCACTCCCACCACGAAGCCGATTATCAGCGGCAGTATCGCCGCTATGAGGAACGTCGTGGACAGGTCAGGCGGGAGTATGCCGCTCACGAGGCTGTTTGTCGGCGCGTCGTTTATGAAGCTACGCCCTTTCGAGGGGGCTGCCGGTCCCGGGCCGGCGCGGGTCCCCTCTCTGCGGGAATCAAGGTCGGAGGGCCGAACAAGCGGCAGACGACCATCCAAAACGCGAGCCAGCTCAAGAGAGCAGAACAGGACAAGGTTTAGGTTCGGGGACGCCTCTCTACTCTGAGGCCATGAGAAAGCCCAACGAAGGCCTAAATATGAAACACGGGAAAGCAAAGTCAATGGAGAGATCGATGGGGTCGGCGATCTCCACATGGGGGCCCACAACTCTCCTTGGCCGCCCTTTGAACGACATCGAAGAAAGGAATGCGCCGGACATCCTTTACACTGCGGGCACCATGCAGATTCCACTTCCCCATCCGCGAGTCGCAATCGTGGGCACACGGCAGGCGACGGCCGCAGGCATAGCGGAGGCGGGGGACATAACGAGGGTGCTGACTCGAGAGGGAGTGGTGATTGTGAGCGGACTCGCCAAGGGAATCGATACAGCCGCGCACAAGAACGCCATCGAAGCAGGCGGCATGACGATCGCTGTCTTAGGGACGCCCCTCGACCGGACGTATCCTGCGGAGAACAAGCCGTTGCAGGCTGAGATAATCAGCCACCATCTCGCTGTCTCTCAGTTCAAGGTAGGCTCCGAGGTATTCCAGTCCAACTTTGTCCGCAGAAACAGAGTCATGGCCCTTGTCGCCGACGCGTCTGTCATAGTGCAAGCTGGCGAAAGCAGTGGTTCCCTCTCACAGGGACTTGAGGCTCTCAGGCTCGGGAGGCCCCTCTTCATCTGGAAGAGGGTATTCGAGTCAAGACTCGAGTGGCCAAAGGAGATGGCGAAATACGGGGCAATGAAGCTCACTGACCCGAAAGAGATTCTGGAACATCTCCCATCCAAGCACAGCACGCTCCAGATTCCCGCTTGAGGTTCTGGGATTTCGTCGCGAAAGGAAAGATAGAACTCGCTTACGGCGCTCTCTGGTCTTACTCTCCTTGGGGGCCGAGTCAGCTCGAAAGGCGGTCAAGGGATTACAGATACTACCTCAAGAACGAACAATCTGTACAATACGGGGGGAGAACCATGTTCATGTCCGAAGTCGTCGCTCAATCAATCATCGAGTCGAAGGCCGTCCTCCCCTTCATGTCCCTCTTCAAGAATGACCCGGTGCTTGTGCCCGTCACCCGTAGCTCTCTCCTGCAGCCCAATTCACTTTGGGTCGGGCTGAAGGTTGCGACCGCGATGCAAAGTGTTGGGCTGGGCTCGGCTGTCTCGCCCTTGCTGGTCAGGGAATACGCGGTCGGAACCATGGCATCTGCACAAGAGCACTATGCCTCTCAACGAGTGGAACAAAAACTGCTAACCGACCCCGAACACATTCTTCTCATCGATGACTTTGTGACGCGGGGCGCGACGATGATGGCTTCAGCCCTAAGGCTCTGGGAAACATACCCGAAGGCAGACATAGCAGGATTCGCTCCAATCAGAACAGTCAGCAATTCCGGCCACTTCAAGAAAATCTTCGACCCAGTTCTCGACGCGATCACGCTGTACCCGTCTGGGCGGTGTCACCGGGCGCCAGATTGAGCCATCAACCGCGAGTTGACAGGACGACGGACCCTCCCGAACAACCGTCAAGCAAGCAGAGCCCCTCCGAATAATTAAATGCGCGAGAATCCGAGGCCCCTCCAGCAATTGAGCTTACAGAAGGCTAGGGCGTCGGCGCTTGTCCTCGGACTCCTGCTTGTGGTCCAGGTCTGCGCGTTCTCCGCCGCCGCGGCGCCGGCCCACCCCCTCCAGTCCACTGGCCGCCGCCCAGGCGCAGTCAGGAGCCCTATCAACATCTACTACGGCTACTCCGCGGAGCCGGTCCCCACGGGGATAGCCGACTACGGCATCCTCAACAGCTCCGGGACCCTGAGCTCGTACACCGAAAGGGCCACGGCTGTGACGGGGACCGCGGTGATAGGGAGCATGCAGTCCACCATCGCGAATCCGCCCCAGGGTTCGAGCCCCTACGGCGCCGGCCTCCAGCTCAACGTGGTGATGC
>JAJZIG010000198.1 GCA_021851265.1 archaeon
CCCAGCAGGGAAGGAAGACGCGAAAGGCCCTCGACGTCCTGGTCGCGGTGGGTCTGCTCTGCTGCCTCCTCTGGGACCTCAACGCCTACTACGTCCGCCTCCCCCTCCCTCCCTTCGTCTTCTGGTTCGCGGCCCTCCCCTTCGCCGTGGTCTTCTACTCGCTGAGCTTCCCCTATCTGGTGTGGAGGGCCTTCAGATGAGCCGCTTCTCCTACCTGGCAGGCACCCTCACGGGCTTCCTCTTCGCCCTGATCCTCTTGGGCTGGTGGGGCTTCAGCGTCGGCATCGGAGTCTCCGGAGACGTCTACGTCTGGCCCTTCGAGCTGTTCACCACCGACGTGTGGGTGACGGGGGACGTCTTCCTGACCCTGACGGCGTCCGTGGCCGGGCTGGCGGTCTTCGCGGCCTCGAGGGAGGCGTCGAGCTGATGCAGTCCACGGAACAGGCGCCTACCTCAGCCTCCGCCTATGATCAGGCTGTGGTCATGGTCTACCTGATCGACTCGAGGAGGCTGGCCATACTCAAGGCCCGGGGGCACGAGAGATGCGACGTCTGCGGGGTCCCTTTCGAGGCGAACAGCGCCTACGCGGCAAGGCCCAGAGCCGGTTCGCGCCACTACTGTCTCCTGGACGCGGTGAAGCAGGGGTTCGACCTGATCAACGCCGACGGACGTCGTTGAAAGAGCATTCAGCCAGCTGACAGAGAGTCGATAGTCCCCCCCCTCCCGTGCTTCTTCACGTTCTGGAGGAGAGACCAGGCCTGCTTGGGCGTGAGCTCGTCTAGCCTCTTCCTGATCTCCCTGGGCGTGACGTCGGCGTCAGCCAGGTGCATCTCGTAAGCGACCTCGCCGTCGGGGGTGAGCCGCAGCACGCCGTGGACTTTGCAGATCCTCGGGTCATGGCCCAGCCGCTGGCATTCTTCCGCTGTGTGGTCCACCGAATACCCCAGGGGGACGACCCCGCTGTGCCTGCTCTCCTGACGCGCCCTCTCGAGCCCCTCAAGGGTCCTCTGGCTGATCAGGTCCGCCTCTCTCTCGGCTGCCCAGGCGAGCATGGCAAGGAGGAACCTCCTGAGCGACTGGTCCTCTATCTGCAGGAACGACTCTTTTGGCGACGTGCTGATGATCGGGGCGCTCTCCTCCAGGGCCCTAACGACTTCGAGCATCTCCCAGAAGCTGCGCCCCACCCTGGAGAGCTCGTAGACAAGGACGTTGGACGGACCGGTTCCCTGCTTCCTTAGCTCCGCCACCAGGTCGTACATAGACCTGAACCCGTCCCTTTCGAGGGGCGGGACCTTCCTCCCCGACACCGCGTGATCCACGAACCAGCCTCCAGGGTCGACGTCGACGGCGTGCTCCTGGGCCCAGCGCCCGATCTGGATCCTCTGGTTCTCCTCGTCCTGCTTCCTGCTGCTGACTCGCAGGTATGCGAAGGCCGTCCGGCGCTTCAGGGGACTTTGATTCTCGCTCGCGCTCAACTTTCGAACTGGCCTCTGTTCAATTTCCTCATTCGGTCGTTTGAGGAAAAACGACGCTCAGCCCCGCGTTCAAACGCGGAGATGTCAATCAATCGTCCATAATGGTGGTGGTGGGAGTCTATACAGCCACTGAATGAATGAACGCTCACGGCTCGGGCCCCTCCTCGGCCTGGTCGCATAGGCACAGCTTCTCCCTGTGCGCCTTGACCTCGTTATACGCGGTCCCCTGGGATATCTTGACGGATGCCTGCGGGTCGACGTCGTCCCCCACCTCCATCTTGGCTATGGCGCTCGAGTACGACATCCCTTCCTCCAGGATGAGAGAGACGACCCTCTTGTGGACGCTATCTGATACCTTCCACTTCCTGGTCGCCGGGCCGGCGTCGCCTTTCCCTTCGTCGAGAGCGCTCTGCTCAGTCCCGTCCTCAGCCTCGTCTTTCTGAGGCCTCTTCGACCTTTCGTTGACGACGACGTCTATTCCGACTTTCCCCATGATGGCCTCTCCCCTCTCGATGTGCCAATCTACCGGCTCGTTGACCCCGAAGAAGACGTCATCCTCGTCCGTGTACAAGCAGAACTGCCCCTTGCGCATCCGGCGCAGCCAGCGGGGGGCGGCGAACCTCAGGACGTAGTTGAACTCCCTCGGGAGTTTCATCTTCCCCAGCTTTTTTATGAATGTGAAGTGCGTGATATCGCGGACCTCAGGCGTGATCGACATGTACCGGAGCGAATCGAAGGCGAGGGCTACCCCGGTGTGGAACGCCTTGTCGACAAGGTCGATGAGGTCCATCTCGGCGTCCTGCCTGCTCTGTATCTTCCCCGCATAGTACCGGCTCGCAAGAAGGACCTTCGACTCGCGGACGGCCAGGCAATAGATCTCCCTCTTCCCGTCCCTGCTCCAGACGACGCGCCCCCTCTGCTTGAGCAGTTCTATCAGGTCGCTTAGCGAGTTGAACATCTCGTTCGCGTTGTAGAAGAAGGCCGGGACGGTGAGGACCACCTGGTACTCCGAAAGTCTCGCGTAGGACGCCCTTACGTCGTCGGGGTTCCTGGACTTCAGCTCCCCGATGTGGGACCACTTGAGATTCCCTTCCTCCTCCAGCTTCCTCGCGACAGAGCCCTCCCTGAACGCCAGGTCGACTTTGTTTCCACAGAGCAGCAGGACCTTGTGTCCTCTGTCCCCCCGCTCAAGGTGCTTCAGCAACCAAAGCAGCCATCCGAGCCCTTCGTCGTCGTCGGCGCTGAAGATGTCGATGGCCTTCCCTCCGTGGTCGATGTACTCCAGCATTATGTCCTCGATGAGGGTGCTCTTCCCTGCGAACTGCTTCGCGGTCGCC
>JAJZIG010000199.1 GCA_021851265.1 archaeon
TGAACATGCTCGTGGACTATGGGAACGGCACCACGGTCTGGTACAATGACACCAGGGCGCAGCCTGGATGGAATGGCTACTTGGTCACCTTAGTGCTGTTGAACGGGGACGTTCAGGCGACCTGGTATCCTCAGTACGGAGAACATTATGTGACAGGGATAGGGGGAGTATCTAACACCCAGGACAAGTTCTGGTTTCTCATCACCGCCAACCAGACAGGTTCTTGGCAGGTGGCCCAGTATGGCGCAGATCAGATTCACGTAGTCAATGGAACGACCTTCGCCTGGATCTACTGCCCGGAGAACGCAGCCTATGGTCCTTCCTGCCCTCTGCCGTAGTCACCCTGGGAGAATGTCAGCGAAGTAGAACCCTTCTCTGAGTACGACTCCCCCTTTCCTGATCGGAACCTCTTTTTCGAACATCGGCCCATCGTACACGAAGGTGTGAAACTCTCCGTTCTCTCCGCATGGGTCCACGGAGGGTGGAAGGTCAGAAAGGAACGACTCGTCGAACTCTCTGCCGCAGTAACTCCTGTCGAGCGCCTTTGGATCTACGGTGCACACGACCGCCTTGAACCCGTCCTTGACGAACTGGGCGGCCAGCCTCTTCGTGTCCTTCATCCACAGGGGGAAAACTCCTTCCATTGCCACCTTTGAAAGCTCGTCTTCCCGGAAGCGGCGTATATCTTCGAGGAATAGGTCGCCGAAGACAACGCGGCGCAGGCCACGAGCGCGGTGCCTGAGCAGGGCCTCGTGCATCGCAGAAGAATACTTGACGTTGGAAGCCCCTTTCCCAATCCAGACTTCGTCGAGCGGAAGCCGCAAACTCCTAGCTTGCATATTCAGTAGGACCCTTCGCACCCCGTGCATGCTGACCCTATCGAAGTCTCTTGTCAGAGTTGTCAGGAGCAATGCGACCTCCAAGTCCGCAGACCTCGACGCCTCCTGCAAAGCCAGCGAACTGTCCTTTCCTCCGCTCCATGAGAGAATCGCCTTGGCTCGGAGCACATTAATCCCTCTGGCGCGCTTGATGCTTAAACCTGCCAATTGGCCGCAGCGACTAGTCTGCGGGCGAGCCGTCGGCCAAGAGGGCCACCTAGGCAGAAAGCCATGCCGCTAGCAGCGTATGAACCCAGTGACTTCAGCCGATGGAAAACAGCGAGGGTGGTCCCCTGAACCTGGTTCCCTTCGGGCCGTCGAGTCTTATGTGTCTTCGCCTGTTCATGCCTGCCATTCCGCCCCGATTGCCAGTTGAACGGAGGAATCAATGATTGCTGACCAACGGCTCAACTGACAACGACAGGTTCGATTGCTTAAGTGAGACCAGAGTACTGGAACCTCGATGGAGCTCTCGCAGGAGCAGATGCAGGCATACGTGGTCACGCTCATCTTTGACTCCAAACCCGAGGAGGCCATAAGGATCCTTTCGAAGTGGTACAAGGTCTCAGAACCTAGGCTAGGGGTTGGGGTGTTCGAAGGGAAGACCAAAGGCGTAGCCGCCGTCTATTCGCAGAGACGAAAGGAGATACTCGCTGCGCGTCGTGAGTTCCTCTTCAATCCTTTCGTGATGATCCACGAGTTCTATCACCACCTGAGGTCCGTGAGCGGGAAGCACCGTGGAACCGAGAAGCAGGCAGACAAATTCGCGCTCGAATTCATAGCGACGTATCAACGGACCGTTCTGAAGGAGAACTAGAGCCCGACCACTGTCCAGATAGCCTCGTCATCTGCCAGTTCGGTGTAGCCGCATAGGCTGCACCGGGCACCTCTGATGGTGACCTTTTCATCGCCCCCCACTTTGCGTTCATACTCCATCATCTGCCCGGCACGGCACCTCTCGCAGAGCAATCGTCTGGGGGCCTACCCCGAGCGCGTATTAAGGACGGCCAGGAAGAGGGCAACCATGGCAGGGGCCGGCGGGCAAGTGGCGCCTCCAAGGCGGATAGGGTTCAGCTCTTCCAGCAGGGGGGTCGGGGACTGCGTATTCTGCCAGATTGTGTCAAGGAAGGCCCCCTCGAACGTAATATACGAAGACGAGAAGTATCTCGCATTCTTGGATATCTTTCCCTTCTCGAGAGGCCACACCTTGGTCTGCCCGAAGGAGCACGGAGAGACCATTTGGGACATGAAAGAGGGGGACATCGCGGGCCTCTTTCGGGTCGCATCCAGGGTGTCAAGGGCTGTAGTGTCAGCGGTGGGGGCCGACGGGTTCAGATTCGTCCAGAATAACGGCGAGGCCGCCAATCAGGTGGTCGCCCACGTTCATGTGCACGTCATACCGGTGAAGATGGAGGACAAAGGCAGATTCGGGGACAGGAAGAGGCTCGCCCAGCCTGAGATGGACGAGACCGCCAGGATCATCAGGGCAGAGATGAAGCAGGCCTAGGACACGAAGACAGATAGAGTGGTCATGGCCGTGTCGGTGCTTGGGCCCGTGACCAGATAGATGGTGTAGACCCCCGGTCCGTCTTCCTTGACGAATTGGTCTAGGGAGAAGGAGATGTAAAGAGCGCTTGAGTTGAATACCCATCGGCCTGCGCATTCGGTGATTCCCGTCGTGAACTGGCCGCAGCCCCCGAACAGCCCCGTCTGTGGGAGAACACCGCCCGACACAGTACCCGGTCCGTATTCGTGGGGTCCGCTCTCGAGTTGGGCCCTTGTCTCCGGCGCGGGCGTAGTATCGAAAGCCACGTAGATTGCGGTCGGGGTCGGGGTACCCGAAATCGGAGTGCCCCGCATCGTAACTTGATACGGACTCGGCGAAGATAGATC
>JAJZIG010000200.1 GCA_021851265.1 archaeon
TTTCGCGTGGAGCCACCGGCTGCTAAGGTTCCCGTTTCGCCGAGGCGGGCCGTGCTCAGTTCGGCGGTCACCATCGCCGTGGCAGGCGTGATAGAATGGTACGTCCTGGAGATCCTGGACTCCATGAGCGGCGCCCAGTTCGACGTCCGCCAGTTCATCATGATGATGCTCTTTTTCGTGCTCGTGTACCTGCTCTCGGTCATGGGGAGGTACAGGCGCTCCAGATCGAAGTAGTCAACCCCTGCCGGTCCTAGCGGCGGTCACGGTTTCGCCGGAGGTGAGGGTTGAGGACGCTTGACGGCTTCGCCCCTGGTCCGTTCAGCCTGAGGCGCCTTTCCGAGGAGGGTCGTCCCTGCCCCAACGGCTTTTATCATCGCCCTCCGCCTGCAGGGTCAATGCCCCTCCAAGAGAGCGAGGTCGAGCCGATGGAGGAGATACACCCGATCCTCGAGAAGATGGAGCACGAGAAGTTCTACGGGCTCACCGAGCCGTACGAGCTGACCTACGGCAGGGAGTTCTACGCTGACTTTCAGCGGAATGACGACAACAAGACCCTGTGGCTCCTCGTGGCCAAGGTCCTGAACCTGCAGACGTACCTGGAGGTCCTGGTGATCCTGGGGAGGCTCAGGACTGGGAGGAGGAAGGGGGAGGAGGAAGAGGAGGTCAACGTCGCTGGCCACAGGGTGCTCGGCGGCCCGGTGGTGTACTACGCAAGGAAGTAGGCCCGGGCCTTCCCTCAGACGGCGGTCATCGTCAGCGTGTTCCTGACATTGACGAGCCTGCGCACCTTGTCTTCCAGTATCCCCTTGATCTTCTCCATGCTCTCAGCCTCGAACCTCGTGATTATGTCGTACACGTCGTAGACCTGGTATACCTCTCTGATGCCCACAATCTCCCTCAGCCTGGCGAGGATCTCCTCCTCTGTCCCGAGATTCACGTTCAGCAGGACGAAAGCAATCGCCATCTCCTGCACCCGGCTACTTACCTTCTGGAGCGTCTCCTCTCGACCCTCCGCCTGAGCCAGGCCTCGTAGACGTCCGCCTCCACCCTGTCCTTCTGCCCCCTGGTCGAAGGGGTCGCGGGCTGCCTCTTCAGCCACTCTTCATACGCGTCGGCGACCGGTGGCCGCTGCCTCGGCATTTTGGTTTCCTTGGCGGCAAAGGCCCGCCGGGTGCGAGGTAAATCTTGTCGGGCAGCCCTTTCATCTCCAACCACTATCCCGGACCGCGAGTGCCAATGGAACGCTTATTATGAAACCGCCATTCTGGTGTAACCCATGCCGAAGGCGACGCAGCTGGTGGTGGCACTTGAGAACAGGCCGGGGGAGCTCGCTCGTCTCTGCTCCACGCTTGGCGAAGCCAAGGTCAACATCACCGCCATACTCGCTCCCGAAGGGAAGAAAAGGGGGAAGGTGAGTCTCATGGTGGAAGACCTGGCCGCCGCCCGTGAGGCCCTGCAGGGGGCCAAGATCCGGTTCTCGGAGGAAGAGGTGCTGGAAGCCGACGTGGACAACAGGCCGGGGGCGTTCGGGGAAATGGCGGGGAAACTCGCCAAATCCAAGATCAACATCGACTACGTCTACGTGACGACTTCCCCCTACGGGAGGGCCAAGGTCGTAATGGGGGTCCGAGACGTGGCGAAGGCGCTGCGCGCCTTGGGCGAATGAGACAGGCGCCTCCTCCCCCTGGCCTGTGGAGAACCGTGGAGCAGGGTGCCTAGCCTTGCCGAGGTTGGGGCGCCAACTACCCGGTATCGGAAGTTCTGGATGATCCCCCTTCACATTCTTCTTGTGACGCCATAGCGGTCTATGACGAAGCCGCCCGCATGACCAGCGCCCTCCTGATGTAGGCTGCGTGCAGCCTCTCGTGGTCGACGAAACGCCGCAGGACCTTCCGAGCCGTCCACAGGTTGCAGACTGGAGAGGGGTCGCTATGGGGCTGGAAGATTCGTGTCCGCTGCTCCTTTGTCAGCCTCTTCAGCTCCCTTTCGGCCAGGTCCCTTGTGTACTGGAGGAGGTCGAAGAGGTCCCTCGGAAAGTCCGTGGGGAGGTCTATGTCCAGCCTTGTGATGTACCACCATTCGACGCTGGCTATGTGCCTAAGACACTTCCCGATGGTCCTTGGCCCCCCATTCGGCTTCCGGCGGAGCCTGCTGTTATCCAGGTTCCTGCACAGCTCCAGGAGGTCCCTTCGGGAATGGTTCATCAGACGGAGGGTTCTCCCGATGTCCTGACGGGTGACAGGAAGGACCTCTGACCAGAAGAGCGGCTCGGGCTTCCCCGCTTCGACGGGGTTGTAGCTTACGCGCAGCACCTCGGAGGGTTCGACCTTGATCTTGGTGGGAGGAGCGACCGGTTCCCCATGGCGTTTCGCCCAGGCGTACCAGTTTGACGCCGCTGACTTCGCCTTGGCCAGCGCCCTCTCCTCATTCCTGGCGAAGACCCAGCAGCCTGGAAGTTCGGGAATGAAGGCGCCAGTGCCACCCTCTCCGACCTCCAGACAGGCTTTCACGTGCTGGTTCGGCCTGCGGCGTTATAGAAATCTTCCAGGACTACTCTTATGGGCCTCCCCGCAACTAAATGTCCACCGTAGCCGTAATACTCCCACGGTTGGATCATGTCCCCCCATGTCTTGTTTGGACCATCTTCATGGTCTATACGGGCATCTAACGTTGCCGTCAGTTCCCTGCAAAGGTCCTGCATCTCGGGCAGCGCCTCGACGCGGCAGGGACGCTTTGGCCATCTCCGTG
>JAJZIG010000201.1 GCA_021851265.1 archaeon
AGGGACGGGACATTCCGAGTGATACCGGGCTACGGACTGCGAGCGGGGGAGGGATTGCGGTGGGAGACCGTGAGCGGTGCGAGCACTGCGGGGAAGCGGCTCGACGCCACGAGGCAAGTTTTTGCTGGAACTGCGGTCGACCGCTTCCTCGAGCACAGCAGCACTTCCCGAAGGAACATGATGCCGCAGCCGTGACCGACGCTGCTACAGGGTCAGTCCCGCAGACGACCGCTAGGGCCAGTGAAGGCGAAGAATCGTGGCCGGAAGGGGTCCAGTTCCTTCATAGGCCGTCCACGCCCGAGATGAAACACAAGATGATTCGTGCGATGCAACAGTTCCTGGACGACGACCAAGAGCCTCCAAAGGGGCCTTCAGACGAACTGGGCCAAGGAAGTATGCGAGATGCCTAACCGCACCTGGACCGGAGCCGTCGCGGCTAGCGCCCGCGGCGGCTCCGCTGCCTTCGGAGGTTGGTTGCGGACCCCTTCCGGCGTCCTCGTCTGGCGCTCTGCCGAGCGCGTCGGTGACGTGACGCTCCGGCAAGCCGTCGATCGCGGTATGTCCGCACTCCTTCGCGTTGGTCTCGCCCACAGGGCGAGCGGGCCGGAGGTCGCGGTCTGGCCCGCGGCCCCGCTGCGCTACGGCAGGGCGCTACTTCAGCGGGTCGAAGACGCTGAGGCGCTCGCCCTTGCAGAATCGGTGTTGCCGCCGCCGCCGGAGTTTGCGGTCGCCGGTCTCGAGAAGGTCGAGCCGGGGCACTACGTCGCGCATGGTACACGCGACTACCAAGTGTGGCCCCTGCTCGGGGTCTGCTCCTGTCCGGCGTTCACCTACGAGGCGTCGAGGCCATGCAAACACCTCAAGGCTGCGCTCGAGATCGAGCGCCGGGCCGGGTGATTGGAAGAACCAGCGTGCCGGAACGGGCACGAGGACATGCTGTGCGCTCATACGTGTGGGGAGGGGGTGTCGGCGAATGGCAGTTCCGAAATGCGAACGTACGGTAGTGCTCACTCCCGCCGGCACCTCGGAAGACCGTGAACGCGCACGGAGCAAGGCACGCCGGCTGATGATAGAAACAGCTCTCAGGCAGGGGATTATCTCGCTCCCCGACGAACCAGCTAGGCATCAGGGCAAGTCCTGACGGATGTATCACCCCTCTGAGGAAGGAGGAGCACCCCCGCCTTAGCGCGCCGGGCCGATAAATCATGAAAGCAGTCTGCTACGCACGAGTCAGCACGCTGGGGCAGGTGGAGGGCTACAGCCTCCAAACTCAGAAGGAAGAGACAGATAACCTAGCACGAGCACTCGGCGCCGACGAGATCATTTACGTCGAAGACGCCTATACGGGCACTGAACTCAATCGTCCCGCCATGAACAAGTTGCGCGAGATGATCCGGGACAATGAGTGTGATCTCGTGGTCGCCTACGATCCTGACAGGATCTCGAGAGACCTGACAGACCTCTTGATCGTGACGAGGGAGATTGACAAGGCAGGGGTGCCCCTACGATTCGTCAACTTCGAGTGGGAGAACACTCCCGCAGGGCGCATGTTCCTTCAGATGAGAGGCGCCATCGCAGAGTTCGAGCACGCCCTCATCCTGGAACGTACGACCAGGGGCAAGACGAAGAAGGCATCCACGGGGAAGCTGAGGACAGCGGCGCAACCTTACGGGTACCGCTTCGACAAAGTGACCGACTCCTTGGTCGTGCAGGAAGACGAGGCAGAGTGGGTCCTCAGGATATTCGCCTGGTTCATAGACGAAGGACTCTCCACGTGGAACATCGCCAAACGTTTGGCTGAACTCGGCGTGCCGGGACCCAAGAGTCCAAACTGGTCACACAGCCAGGTGTGGAGAACTCTTAAGAGCCGTACATATACGGGTGTGCTCGTTAGGAAGGACGAGCGCCCGGAATGGGAGCCTGTCCGGGTTCCTGCAATCATCGATGTTGCCACTTGGGAGAAGGCGCAGACGCTGATCGCCCGCTCGAAAGCGATGAATCCAAAGGCCACCAAGGGCGAGTTTCTGGTGCAGCGCCTGGCTGTCTGCGGCGGCTGCGGCAGGAGGCTCGTCGTATACACTTCCACAAGCCGGAAACTCAACCGAAGCTGGCACTATTACACGTGTCCAGGAAGGCATCCAGTCAAGTTCGGTCCAACAGCGAGCCCGCTCTGTACGGTGAAGCCGATCCGCACGGAGGAACTGGACCGGACCGTCTGGGAGCGCGTCTCCGCAATCCTGAAAGAACCACGATCTTACGTGGACGAACTCAGGCAACTCGAAAACTCAAACAAGGAACCGCTCAGGGTCAGGCTGGAGGAGGCGAAGACAAGACTTCAGCGAGCAATCGACGCTGAGGGCAGAGTCCACAAGGCATTCATCGAACTGGGGAGCCTCGACGAACTCGAGTATCGCAAGTACCTCGGGGAATACCGGACGAGAGCGGCCGACGCCGAACGGGAGATCGAGGCACTCCAGAAGGCCCTACGGCTGGAGGCAGACCTCAAAGGTGCAGAAGAGACTCTGACGCTGTTGGGACTGCGTTTACAGAGAGCCGCCATGGAAGGGGAGATCCCCTTCGAGGTAAGGCAGAGACTGGTCAGGGAGTTGGTCGAGAAGATCCTGGTGACAAACGACGTCGTGGAAATCCGCGGGGCCTTCGATAGCGTCACGGAACAGCCGACAGACTTTATGCCTTTGGTTGCAGACATGGAGAAGCGGGCTGTGACGAAGCTCGCCAGAGA
>JAJZIG010000029.1 GCA_021851265.1 archaeon
CTCGATGTCCTTCATCATCTGGTCGAACTGGTCTTTAGTTATTTCGCCCCTCGCATATCTCTGGCGCAGGATCTCCTGCGCGTCCCCGTACCCATAGGGGGCAGAATGCCAGTACCGCCTCCTCCACCCCCATCCTCCGAAACCCCAGAAGATCAACCTGAAGACGATCACTGCGAATATGACGAAGAACACGAACCCGAAGGGGAAGAAGAACCATCCGTAGAACGGGTAGCCTGCGACCATCATGGGCATGTAGTACCCGCTCGCGAGCATCGTGCCGAAGAACGCGACGATTGCGACGAGCACCAGTGCGAAGACAACCCATCCTAACCAGTGCATGTCCCGGTACGGCCTCCCGTCGTTGGACCGCATCCTGAATTCCAGCGGTTTCTGGAGTCGGGGGTGTCTCTTAAGGTTGCAGCACGGTCCTACTCATCTGACCGCGCCGCCTCCCGCTTCCTGAACTCCCCTTCCGCTCCCTTCTCGAGCTCTTCCATCTTCTCTTCGCTCAGCCTGAGGACCGTCCCAAGGAACGGCCCGAAGAGGAAGAGGAGCGCCGTGACCACGGTCCCCACCGAGACGAAGGCGAGTATGGACGCGAATATCTTCCCTATCGCCGACGTAGGGTATAGGTTCGCAGGGGGCCCCTGGCCCGTCGCTATGAAGCTGGTGAAGTAGAAGGAGTCGAGGTAGCTCCACCCCTGTATGACGTGCATCGCCACAGACCCTATCACCACCATCGCCGCTATCACCCCGAATGAGTACAACGCCCTCTCCCAGAATGACCTGGGGACCCTCCTTCTGCGCCGCTCCGTTCGCTTAGACTCCTCCATTGCCGCTGGGTGCCCTCCGTCCCTCACAACGTTTTAAACAGAACCGGTCCTCGCGGCTTCAGGAGGAACCCGCCCTTTGAGCGAGGACATTCAGTCTGGCCTTAAGCATGTGATGAGGGTCTGCCCCCAGGGGGTGACGGTCGTCACGGCCCAGGGCCCCGACGGGCCAAGGGGCCTGACCGTGAGCTCCTTCACCAGCGTCTCGCTTACGCCCCCCCTCGTCCTGTTCTGCGTCGCGAAGAACTCGTCCCAGCACGACCTCTTCTGCAGCGCCCCAAACTTCGCCGTCAACTTCCTCGCCGACGACCAGAAGACGATATCCGACCGCTTCGCGGGGAGGACCACGGCCCAGGACAGGTTCCAGGGGGTGAAGCACGCCAGGGGGGTGACAGGTCCGCCCATCATCGCAGGGGTGAGGGCCGCCATCGAGTGCCGCCCGTGGGCCCTCCACGACGCGGGGGACCACTCGATCGTCGTCGCGGAGGTGGTGGCAGCCAGCGCCGCCTCCTCAAAGCGGCCGCTGGTCTACTACTCCCAGCAGTACACCACCACGGAGCGCGGCGAATCTCCGGCGCCGCCGTCGGACATCGTCTGGTAGCTACTTCGCCGCCAGCAGGTAGTCCGGTCTGTCCTTGATCTTTGGGTCGGACACGCCGGCGAACCTCCCCGTCCTGGGGGAACGCACCAGCATCGCTTCGTCGAACCAGCTCTGGGGTGTCGGCGCCCCCCAGAACGTCTGCCTCTGGGGGTCGTTCAGCTTCCACCTGATGGGGACCCAGTCGGGGTCCGCGCTGACGTAGTCCCCGGTGTAGAGCTCTATCCTGTTCCCGTCCGGGTCTCTGAGATACAGGAAGAAGGCGTTCGATATCCCGTGTCTCCCGGGGCCCCGCTCGATGCTCTTCGCGTAGCCGTTGGCGGCGAGGACGTCAGCCGCGTCCATTATCGACGCCCGATCTGCGACGGTCATCCCCGCGTGATGTACCCTCGGCCCCCTCCCCGTGGTGAGGGCGATGTCGTGGCAGGTGTGCTTCCTCCGGAGCCAGGCCGCCCAGAGGTCTGGCTTCGCCCCCTCGACCTCGGTCAGCTCCGTGCACCCGAACCCCAGCCCACCGACGTACCAATCGTAGGCCGCGGCGACGTCCGGGAGCATGACGTTGAAGTGGTCGAGGCGCATCACCTTGGCCCCCTTGTAGTGCTGGAACTTCTGGAGCAGCCATTCGCGCGGCTCGGCCTCGGCGTAGAACTCGACCGGGAACCCGAACCCGTCCTCGACGACGAGCGCCCTCCCAACGCCCTTCTCCTCCCCTGGCTTCTTCCAGCGCGAAAACCAGCCCCTCTCCTTGGCGAGGCGCTCCAGGGCATCGAGCCCTGACTCCGCCCCCACCCTGAACGCGAAGTGATCGACCCCGGGGGCGTCGGACTTCGTCAGGGTCACCGAGTGGTGGTTCCTGTCTTCGAGTCCGCGGAGGTACATGTGCCCTGCGTCTGATTCGGTCACAGTGAAGCCCAGGGTGTCTACGTAGAACCGCTTCGCCTCCTCCATGTCGGTGACCAGGAGCTCGATGTGCCCCGCCTTCACCACGTCGAACCCTCTTTCCAGTTCCCTCAGTCCTCCCTGTGGAGGAGCTCCTTCACCAGTCGCCTGCAGGGCTCCTTGTCGTACCAGGCATAGTAGGCGCTCGCCATCCTCACCGGGTCCCCGAAGAAGAACCTTTCATACAGGTCCTGCCTCCCCCCGAACGAGCTACCGGCCGCGTCCCAGGCCATCTTGAACAGCCTCACCCTCTCCTCGGCGTCCGCCGTCTTCGCCTGGTAGTACCTGTCGAAGTCCTTCCGCGCCTCCGAGCCCAGCACCCCCTCCGGAGGGATGGCCATCAGCCCGCTCGCCCCCGTCTGCTTCATCACGGCCGCGAAGTCGGGCGCGAGCCTGGGCCAGAGGTTCCTGGCAGAGTTGATGGGAACGTAGTCGGGGGTCATCAGCCCCCACTGGTTCAGCTTCGCCCCCGCCTCGCTCGACCTGACGAACGCCTTCATCGTCTCCGCGGTCAAGAATATGTTGGATATCCTCTCCTGCACCTGGGGGAAGGCGTCCGCACCGATGGTCTCAGCGACCATGGTCATCAGCCCTGCCATGAACTCGGCCTTCGTCGACTCCCTCACAGCCGCTTGGTGCGCCATGAAGACCACGGCGCCGGTGGCGTCGTTGACCCTGTTCGCCTTCTCCGGGTCCTCAAGGATGAAGACCCTCTCCCAGGGGACGAGGACATCGTCGAAGACAACCACGGCGTCCTGCTCGTCGAAGCGCGAAGCGAGCGGATGGTCGTAGGTCGACTCGGCGGAGAACGACTCCCTGCAGATGAACTTGAGGCCCTTGGCGCTCACTGGGATGGCGAACGCGATGGAATAGGGCGTGTCGTCCTGCCCGGACCTGATGACTGTCGACGGGAACACCATAATCTCGTCGGCAATGGGGAGGGTCGCCAGCATCCTCGCCCCCCGCATGACCACCCCTTCCGACGTCTTGTCGGCCACCCGAGCCGCGATGAAGGGGTCCACCTGCTTCGAAGGGCCGACGCCCCTGTTGACCTGCGGGTTGATGAGCGTGTGCGTGAGTATCAGGTCGTTCTCCCGGACGTACTCGTAGTACTCCGAGATGTTGGAGGCGAAGTCCCTCTCACCCCTCCCGAAGAAGTCCTTGGCCGCCGCCATGGCCATGATGGAACTGTTGAGGTAGTCTGCGGTCCTCCCCATCATGCCGCCGGAGTAGTTCGCCCAGGCCCTCATCATGGCCGTCCGCTTGGCCAGGTCGTCCATGGTCCCGGGCTGCATGAAGCTAGTCCCGACCGGCTCGTGGGTCGTGGGGGACTCGTATGTCATGACCTCCCTCAGCTCGGGCCGCAGCTGCATGTCGTAGAGCGCGGCGATGGACTTGGCCACCCCCTTGAACGCCGGGTGACTGGATATCCCGCCTGTGATCCTCTGGCCGCCGTACCACACTTCGCGGGGGGTCGAGTCGAGCCGCTGGAGGAACTGCTTCCCGCTCTTGGCTCCCATCCCCTTCCTCGGGTCGCCGCCGGCGGCATTCTAATTGAATCTTTGCGGCGCAACGGTGGAACCCTTAAGCGCATAACCAGAGCGCCTTTTGAAACGCCGATTGTCGAGCACAGCCCCTGACGCCGAGGCGGCTCCCCAGCCTCGGTCCGGGGGGAGGACGCTCCTGGTACTCTCGCTTTACCAGATGCTCTCCAACAACCGCTCGAGCCTCTTCACCGTGTTCTTCGTTCTCTATGTCGTCGAGAAGGACGGGGTCTCTGTGGCTGCCGCGCTCACCGCGTTCTCTGCGGCCTACGTGGCGGCGAGCCTGACGGGGCCCTTCGCCGGGAGGGTCTCCGACCGGATGGGGCGGAGGCGCCTCCTCCTCATCGTTTCAGAGGCGGCTTCTCTCCCCTTCTTCGTCCTCATCCCGTTCCTCGGGGGATTCATAGCCATCAGCGCCTTCTTCCTGCTAGGGGAGACCGTCCTGTCCGTAGGGAACACCGCCCTTGCGGCCTACGTCGCCGACATCACGGCGTCAGGGGAGCGCGGACGGGGGTACGGTTTCCTCAGCCAGGTGGGCGCCCTGGGTTCCATAGTCGGGGTGGTCGCGGCCGGGCTGGTCTCGGAGTACATCAGCATCGACGCCATCTTCTACCTCGTCGGGTTCTTCATCACGGCAGACCTCCTGATACTGGTCTTCGCCCTCCCGGAGAGCACGGTGAAACCCTCCATGTCCCACCGCCCCCTCAGGGAGATGAAGGGGGTGATCGCCTTCTCCTTCGCCACCTCAATCAGGGCCGTCGGGACGGGGGCGGTCACGGCCTTCATCGGGGCCTACGCCTACTTCCTGGGCGCCAACTACCTTGAGGTCAGCTTGATCGCTGTCGCCGGGATGGGGACGACTGCCCTCTTGGCGACGAAGCTCGGGAGCAAGGTCGACACCCTGGGGGAGATACGCGGCTACATCTATGGGACCGTGACCGTGGGGGTCGCGCTGGTGATCTATGTCGCTTCGGGCGCCTGGCCGGAGCTTGTCCCCGCGCGGATCCTATACTCCATGGGCTTCGGGCTCCTGAGTCCCGCGATGCTCAGCTGGGTGAGCAAGATAGCGCCGGAAGGGCGGACGGCCGAGTACCTCGGCGTCTTCTCCCTGATCAACTCCACGCTCTGGAGCTTCGGCCCCCTCCCCGGCGGCATAATCCAGGGGTGGCTGGGGGACACCGGCCTGTTCGCCTTCGCCATCGTCACGACCGCCGCTTCCGTCGTCGCGGTGTATGCCCTGTACTGGCGATCGAGGCCCGTCCTCGGCCCGGGGTCAGACGCCCGGGGCGGGGGTGACGGGATTGTTGAGGCTTCCTAGGCCCTCGATCTCGAGCTGGAGTGTCCCGCCGGCGGCGGAGAGGACGAACTCGGTGGGGTCCAGGTCCCCCAGGGCTTCCTTGGTCCACCCCACGCTCCCGCAGGAGACGACGTCCCCTGGCTCCAGGGTGAGGAACCCCGAGAGGTAGGATGCGAGCTTCGCCGGGCCGAAGATATACTCGGAGGTCGACCCCTCCTGGACCAGCCCGCCGTCGAAGAACGTGGCCATCATGTGGCCCTGAGAGACGTCAAACTCGTCGGGGGTGATCACCCATGGGCCCATGGGACAGAAGGTGTCGTGGTTCTTGGACCGGAACAGCGGCCCCCGCATCGTCGCCTTCTTGATCTCCCCGGTCGACCTGTCGCGCCTGTAGGCCTCATACGCGTCCGCCCTGGAGTCGGCCGGGGCGGTCACATCGTTCAGGATGGTGTAGCCGAATATGGACGCGGCTGCCTCGGCTTCTGTGGCCCCTGAGATCCTCTTGCCGACGATGGCCGCGAGCTCGACCTCCGGCCTTATCCCGCCGGAGGACGCCCGGATCGCTGTGCCTGGCCCGACCACCGTGCTGGGCGCCTTCATGTCTATCCTGGGCCTGTCGAGAGTTATGTCCGACCCGCCGAGCATCCCGCTCGTGTTGACTATCGTCGCGAGTATCTTCCCCGGGCGTGACACGGGCGCATGGAGCACAATGTCGGCCAGGTCGTAGGTCTTCTTCGTGACCACGTCGCGCCACTTCCCCTCTGCTATGACCTGCTCCAGCGGCTTGGACCCCTCGATCTCGAAGACCGTCTCGTCCGCGACCAGCCCTGCCCTCCGGCTCCGACTGCCCTCCATGGGGAGGGCGAATGCACAGAACTTCACGGGCCCCTCGAGCCGACCAACCTTTTTTACCTTTGACTCTCACCGCGTCCAGGTGATCGACCACCCCCTCGTCCCTGGCCGCACTTCGGCCATAGAGGAGGGTCCCTGGCACTACGGGGCAGACTACATCACGGTCTACTTCAGGGGGGAGAAGTCTGCCCTGGCCGACCTGGTCCCCCGGCCCTTCGAGGTGGCCGATGGGCTCTGCCTGGGTTACGTCTGCGAGATAGTCTCGGTCGCCGAGTCAGGCCTGGAGATGGCGGCCGACCGGCCGGACAGGACGCTCTACCACGAGGCGGCGTTAGGTGTGAAGTGCGAGTACCGCGGGAAGCCGGGGACCTACTTCCCGGTGATGTGGGTGACCACCGAGTGGTCCCTCCTGAGAGGGCTCCTGAACGGCTACCAAAAGCGCCTCGCAGACAAGATTTCGATGACGAAGCTCCATCCGCTCAACCCGGGGATGAAGCCTGTGTCCGAGGGGAGCCGGTTCGGTGGGTTCTGCGTCAAGGGCCCGGACCAGGTGCTGTCTCTTCAGGTGACCGTGAAGAGGCAGGGCGCCCCGGCAGACCTTCCAAGCTTCGGTTCTACCTTCGGCACGCGAAAGTACCCAAGGACGGACGACAGCCAGGGGAGCGTAGACGAGCCGGTGGAGGTGGTAAAGTCGAACTCCAGGGCGTCCGACGTCTGGCTCGGGAGCGGCACGCTACGGACGAGCTTGGATCTGGGAAAGGTCCGGGGCCGTGTATCGGAGCGGGTTCACCATTATGGGTTCCAGGCCGCTGAGGTAGGCCCTGTCTCCGGTCGGTCAACCGCGCTTCCTGAAGTGGACCCCGCGCCTCGCGAGCTCCGAAAGGAGCCCGTCGACCATCCTCCCGGTCACTGCCCTCTCAGGAGGTATCACGCCGCTCCCCTTCACCTCGCCCCTCCCGAGCATCTGGGTCACTATGGAGCCGGTGTAGCCTGTGGTCTTCCCCATGGACGTGACCAGGTCCTCTTCGTCGTACCAGTCCACCATGTCGTAGACCACCTCCCTCCCGGGCTTCCTGGCAATCACCCTCATCACCGTGAAGTCCTTCGGGTCCCCCTCGGCGAGCTTCTTCCCGAGGACGGCCCAGGACACCTCCAGGGGCGAGACCTCGGCTCCTCCAGCCCTGACCTTCTCGCGCGAGAAGAATCCAGACTCCAGGAGCAGGCTCATCTTCTCGGCGTGCCCCGGCCGCCTCAGCGTTATCTCGTCGAGGACCTTCAGCCCTTTCATTGTGTAGACGAGGCTGGCCAGCCCGTCGGTGCAGAACCCTTCGAGCTCCCCTACGGGCGGCGGAAACCCATATCTCTCGACCGTCGAGAAGGGCTTGACCTTCACCCACTTGCCGTCCCTCACCACCCTCGCCTCCTCGGTGTACTCCCGCAGCAGCCCGACGATCGAGAAGACCAGTTTGTAGCCGAACGGGGGCCTGGGTTCCTGGGGCAGCCCCCCGACGAGTATGTGCCCTTCGTCGGCTCCGCCCATCTCCGCGACGGCGTCGGCGAGCAGGATCCCTCCGAGGCCGGGGGCGACGCCGCATCCGGGGACCAGGAGGGCGCCAGACTTCCGGGCTGGGCCGTCGAGCTCCATCTGCTCGTCCTCGAACGCTATGTTGACCATCTTCGAGCCGGCCTCCACCGCCGCGAGGTCAGACTGATGGACGACGCCATGGGGGAGCGCCGACGCCGCCACGTCGAAGCGTTTCAGGAACGACGCCGCCCTGTCCCGCCGCATCATGTCGAGGTGTTCGACGGAGAGCTTCTTCCCGGGGGCGCGCTTCTTCAGCGCCTCCAGTCTCCCTTCGTCTATGTCTGCCACGACCACCTCGTCTACTCCGTCGGACGCGGCGAGGTCCAGCGCTATCACAGAACCCATCATCCCCGACCCGAGAACAGCCGCCTTCATGTCCTCCGGTACGGGGTGGGACTTTATGAGGTGAACGCGTCAGAAGAGCGTGGGCCAGGCTAGGGTGCGGCGAACCCTTCTATGGTCTCCGCGATCCAGATGATCCCCTTCCTCAGGTTCTCCAGCTTCAGGTTCTCGTTGGGGGCGTGTATCCCGCCGTCCTCGGCGGATACCCCTATGTCCACCGAAGGCATGTTGTACTTCCTGGTGAACAGGTAGAGGGGCCCGGTGCCCGGCGACCCCAGCTGCACCACGGGCTTCTTCCCGTAGACCCTCTCTGCAGCCGCTATCGCGGCCTGGGCGAAGGGGTGCTTGTACGACGTCCTCGCGGCTGGTTCCATGCCCTCGACCTTGATCTCCACGTCGGAGAAGCCGTTGTCGTCCAGGTGCTTCCTGAGCTTCTTGAGGAGGTCGTCCGGATCCTGCTCAGGGACGAGCCGGAAGTCCATCTTGACGTGGATCTCCTTGGGGAGGACCGTCTTTGAGCCGGGGCCTGTGTACCCGGCCCAGATCCCTGCGATGTTGCCCGTGGGCCGCTGGACGAGCGCCTTCTTCGCCTGGTCGTCGGTGATCCCGCCGACGAATCTGGACGCGCCGTACTCGTCCCTGAGCCCCCTTCCGTCGAAGGGCATCTGCTGCAGGACCTGCAGCTCGTCCTCCGAAAGTGTGGAGACGCCGTCGTACCAGCCGGGGACCATTATCCTCTCGTGCTCGTCTTTCAGCGTGCCCAGGAGCTTCACCATCCTCCAGGGGGCGCTGGGCAGAGCGGCGGCGAGGCTGCTGTGGGCGTCCTGGGTGAGGGAGCGGATCACGAGCTCCACGTAGATTATCCCCTTCACCCCGAGGGTGACTTTGGGGGTGCCCTCTGTGTCGACGGTCCCATACTCCCAGATGACGGCGTCGGCGTCGAACATGTCGCCGTACTTCTCGATGTATTCCCCGAGGTGGGCGCTACCCGTCTCCTCCTCGCCTTCGAAGAAGAACTTCAGGTTGCAGGGTGGCCCGCCCTGGGTCTTGACGTAGGCCTCGGCTATCTTGAGCCTCGCCACCAGCTCGCCCTTGTCGTCGGAGACCCCTCTCCCGTAGATCGCCCCGTCCCTGACCTCCGGCTCGAACGGCGGGGACTTCCAGAGCTCCAGCGGCTCCTCGGGCTGGACGTCGTAGTGGTTGTAGAACATGATGGTCTTGGCGGGCTTCTTGGCCCTCAGCTCCCCGAAGACCAGGGGGGCCGCCCCGTCCACCCGCAGCATCTTGGTTTCGGCGCCTATGCCTTTCAGCATGCTCTCGACCAGCGCTGCGCACTCCTCGACCCCTTCATTCCTCGCGGACACGCTCCTCTGCGAGCCGAGGCGGATGATGTCCTTCGCGAAGGAGTCGATGTTGTCGTCGACGTACTTCTCGAACTTGTCGCTCACCAAACTGGTCCGAGGAGACGGCTCACAGGAGATAAACGTTCGACCGCGGGGGCGGGCCTTGGCGCTCCATGAATACCTGGAGAGCGACGCGGGCGGCCCGCCGGCGCGGGTCACCCGCCCTGCCTGACCACATGGTTGGCATATCCTGCCTTCCTGATCTCCTCGGTTACCCTTTCGGCGTCGATCTTCGTCTCGTCGTAGTCGACGTAGACCTGGTTCAACATGATGGCAGCGCTCACGGACTCGACCCCTTCGACCTTCCCGAGGCGCTTCTCGATCCCCCGGGCGCAGGTGGCGCACGACATGCCGCGCACCGCGAAGACGGCCCGCCTGGGCCTGGGCGCTTTCAAGCCGCCTGGCCCGCCCCAGGGTCGAACCTGAACAGGAGGAGCGAGTTGCCTATGACCGTGGCCGAGCTTATCGCCATGGCCCCCGCCGCGAGGAAAGGAAGATAGCCGTACATCTGGACACCGAAAACGGGGACCAGCGCGCCCGCGGCGACGGGTATGAGCGCGGCGTTGTATGCGAAGGCCCAGAACAGGTTCTGCCTGATCTTCGCGAGGGTCTTCCTACTCAGCGCTATGGCCGTCGCGACCCCCAGCAGGTCGTCCCTGATCAGCACGATTCCTCCTGTCTCCTTCGCTATGTCCGTCCCGCTCCCTATGGCGATTCCCACGTCAGCCCTGGCGAGGGCGGGGGCGTCGTTTATCCCGTCGCCCACCATGGCCACCACCCTCCCCTCCTTCTGAAGCGAGACTATGACTTCCTCCTTCCTCTGGGGGGTGACCTCGGCGACGAACCTGCCGATGGACAGACTCTTCGCGACGGCCGCAGCCGTCTTCGCGTTGTCGCCGGTGAGCATGACCACCTCGACCCCCATCCTATTCATCGCCGACACGGCCGCTTCGGCGGACGGCTTGAGGGTGTCCGCCACTCCGAGCACACCGACCGGCACCCCGCCCTCGGCGAGGACCACCGCGGTCTCCCCCTGCTCCTCGAGGCCGCTCAGACTGGCCTCCAGCGAGGAGACGTCTATCCCGAGCCTAGCCATCATCTTTCTGCTCCCCAGGGCCACCGACTTCGCCTCCACCATGGCCTCGACCCCCTCGCCCGCCGTCGCCTGGAACCCCTGGGGGTCAGGGACTGATATCGACCGGCGCCTCGCTTCCTTCACGATGGCCCCGCCGAGCGGGTGCTCGGAGCCTTTCTCTACCGCCGCGGCGAGCCGAAGGACGTAGTCCTCGCTCCTGCCCTCGGCCGGGATCACGGCGGTGACCGACGGCTTCCCGACAGTAAAGGTCCCTGTCTTGTCGAAGACCACGGTGTCCACCTTCCCGGCACTCTCGAGGTGCTCCCCGCCCTTGATCAGAATCCCGTTCTGGGCCCCCTTGCTCGTCCCGACCAGGAGAGCCGCGGGTGTGGCGACCCCCAGGGCGCACGGGCAGGCTATCACGACGACGGAGACGAAGGCGAGGGTGGCCAGGTCTGCGCCTATGTGCCCGAAGAAGAACCAGGAAAGTCCGGCCGCGGCCGCCGCCAGCACCACGACGGGGACGAAGTAGGACGCGACCCTGTCTGCCAGTCGCTGGATGGGGGCCCTCCCCACCTGAGCCTCTTCGACGAGCCTCACTATCTGGGAGAGGGCGGTGTCCTGGCCCACCTTCGTCGCCTTCGCCTTCAACAGCCCACCTCCGTTGATGGTCGCTCCGATCAGACCGTCCCCGGGGTTCTTCTCGACCGGGATGCTCTCCCCTGTGATCATCGACTCGTCGACCCCAGAGCTCCCCTCGAGCACCACCGAGTCGACGGGGACCTTCTCGCCGGGGCGGACAAGTAGGACCTCCCCGACCTCGACCTCCTCCACGGGGACGTCAGATTCGACCCCGTCTCTCAGCCTGTGGGCCTTGGTGGGCTGGAGGTCAACCAGCTTCCGCACCGCCGCCGAGGCCCGCCCCTTCGTGACGTGCTCCAGGTACCTCCCCGCGAGTATGAGTGTGACGATCACAGCCGAGGTGTCGAAGTAGACCCCGGAGAACGGGAAGAGTCCTGGGGCGACGGTGACCACGGCGGAGTAGCCGAAGGCTGCCGACGTGCCCAGGGCGACGAGGACGTCCATGTTTCCCATCCTGTTCTTGATGCTGTCGTAGGTCCCCCTGTAGAACCTCCACCCGATCCAGAACTGGACCGGGGCCGCGAGGGCGAGGAGCAGGTAATCCCGGACCCGGTCCGGGACCGGCGAGAAGTATGTGAGGAGGAGGATGGGGACCGACAGGCACGCCGCCGCGGCGACCGAGACCTCAAGCCTCCGGATCTCCTTCTCCGGAGCGAGAAACTCGGTCATGCAGGACCCGCTACAGAAGTAGTAGGTGACCCCCCTCACGTCGGCCTTCAGGTCCGCCGTCTTTTCATCGACGAACATGCCGCAGATGGGGTCCTTAGCCATCTCTCACATGTCTCCTCACCCTCAGGATTAAACTAATCCCCTCAGGGGTCGCGCCGACAAGGCGCCCTGCGCAACGTCTAAATCCCTGGAGGCGACCGTCAGCCTATGCAGAAAGACCCGATATGCAGCATGATGGTGGACGACAAGGCCGCCGCCTTGAAGTCAGAGCACGAAGGGAAGACGTTCTACTTCTGCTCGCCGGGGTGCAAGGCGACCTTCGACAAGGACCCGCACAGGTACGCCCACCGGTAGCCGGGCCGAGGGCGGTTGCCACGAGTGAGAATGGGCCATATCGCTTAAAGGCAATCCCTCGGACAGACCACGGGATGCCCTTTCCAGGCGGACAAGGCGTGAGCCCAGATTGAACCCAGAGAAGGAGCGCCAGCGCGCCGTCCACTCCGGTGTCGAAGGCGCAAGCGCCAGGAAACCTGAGCTGGAGGCGGACCAGGCTCACGAGGACGAGCCCTCCAGAAAGGCGCTCGCATATTCGAAGTTCTATGGCGGGAAGGTCGGCTTCGCCCCCAAGGTCCCGGTGAGGTCTCTCCAGGACTTCTCCATCTGGTACACCCCCGGGGTCGCCGCCGTGTCGAAGGCCATCGAGGCAGACCCGGGGCTCTCCTTCGAGTACACCGGCAGGTGGAACACCATCGCGATCGTGACGGACGGGACCAGGGTCCTCGGCTTGGGCAACATAGGCCCCGAGGGAGCCCTGCCGGTCATGGAGGGGAAGGCGCTGATCTACAACTACCTCGGGGGGGTTAACGCCCTCCCTCTGCCGGTCAGGGCGAAGAGCGCCGACGAGCTGGTGTCGATAGTGAAGGCGATGGAGCCCTCCCTCGGCGGGGTGAACCTGGAGGACATCGAGTCGCCGAAGTGCTTCGACGTGCTGGACAGGCTGCGCAGAGAGATGAGCGTCCCCGTCTGGCACGACGACCAGCAGGGGACCGCCGGGGTGACCCTCGCCGCCCTCTTCAACGCCCTGGAGGTCACCGGGAGGGAGCTCAGAGGGACGAGGATAGTCCTCTACGGAGCCGGAGCGGCCAACGTCGCCGCCGAGAGGCTCCTCGTCGAAGCGGGGGCAGACCCCCGGGACATCGTGGTGGTCGACTCCAAGGGGATACTCCACCCGGAGAGGGACGACATCGACCAGCTCATGCTGAAGAACAAGTGGAAGTACGAGCTCGCCATCAGGACCAACGGGGACAGGGCGAAGGGGACGCTGAAGGACGCCCTGAAGGGCGCGGACGTGCTAGTCGCGGCGGCGCGCCAGGGCCCTGACGCCATAAAGCCCGACGAGGTCGCGGTGATGAACAAGAGGGCCATCGCCTTCTTCTTGGCAAACCCCGTCCCCGAGATGTTCCCCGATGCGGCCCGAGCCGCAGGCGTGGAAGTGGTGGCCACGGGGAGGTCAGACTTCCCGAACCAGGTGAACAATAGTCTCCTCTTCCCTGCGATATTCAGGGGGGCCCTGGACGTCAGGGCCAAGACCATCACAGACTCGATGGTCATCGAGGCGGCCACGGAGCTGGCGTCCTTCGCCAGGGAGAAGGGGATCGGGAAGGAGTACATCCTCCCCACGATGGTGCAGTGGGAGGTCTATCCGAGGGTGGCGACCAAAGTAGGCCAGGCCGCCATACGCGAAGGGGTCGCGCGGAAGAGGATGTCGGCCAAGGAGTCGATGCAGGCAGCCATGGCTACCATAGAGATGTCGAGGAAGGTGATGAACACGCTGAGAGACGGCGGAGTGATAGTTGACCCCCCAGAATAGGCGTAAATCGGCTCCCCCAGGACCTGCGAGGGGGCTGGACATGGTGATCCGACACGCCAGGGCGGACGACGTCGAAGCCATCTCAGACCTGATAGTGCGGACCAAGAGACTGAACAACGAGTTCGACCCACTCTTCGCCGTGGCTCCTGACGCGAAAGAAAGGGCGGAGAAGTACCTCCGGACCTCCCTGGCGGCCCCCGGGCACCTGCTGCTCGTCGCCCTCGAGGGGAAGAAGGTGGTCGGCGTGCTGAAGGCGGAGATGCGCGAGAGGATATTCTACGAGCCGCGCAACGAGGGCCGGATCACCGACTTCTACATAATGCCCGAGCATCGGAGGAAGGCGCTGGGGGACGAGATGATACAGCAGGCGGCCGCCGAGCTGAAGTCGATGGGCGCCGAGATAGTGGTGGCCGATGTCCCCGCGCAGAACGAGATAGCCAACCGCTTCTACGTCAAGCGGGGCTTCAGGGCACTGATCAATCAGTTCGCGAAGGGGCCTTAGTAGTCCAGCAGGCTGCCGAGCGCAGGGTCCTTCGCGTGACCGAGGTACATGCCGCAGCGGTAGCAGTGGAGGTTCCCCCCCGACGCTGCCGGGGTGTGCTCCTGGGTCCTGAGACAGTACGTCTCTTCAGGGACGGCGGATAGAAGCATTCGTGGCGCAGACGCGGCCGGATATTTAACCTTCGACACCAAGGGCAGAGATGTTCGGCAATTGCAATAGTGAGTCGTCTGTCGTTTCCTGTTCTTCTGGCGGTGGTTCACTCACCAATTTCCACAACATGTCGACTCCGACTCAGAAGTTCGGTCTCATCTAAGAGAACCCTTGCCTCGACTGTCCCTTCCAAGTGAACTTAGTTTCCCTCGTTTTCTTTGCTCTCGCCAACTCCACAGCCGCTGCTGACTAGACCTTGAGACTTCTGGGTTCAATTCGCTCCGACCGCAGATTACTTCTGCAATGCCCCTCGTAGGCGATTTCATTATGTGACCTTCGGGGGACCATAGAATCAGACAGGGCTCTTGCGGCGCATACGAGTCATTGCGCGTTCGCGGGGAATGGCTCGACCGTCATTTGGTCACGGTCTTTTATAACAGAGACGATTTCAGCCGCTGCTTCTGCTCTTTGCCATGCAGACGCACACGTGCTCCCTCTCAGAGAGACAGGCTCTCCCTGACTCTCGTACACATGGGCACAGGCAAGCAGACAAGCACCGCAAAGAAGACAAAGAGCGTCAGGTGTCCAAGGTCGCAGCTTTCCCGGTCTTCCGTGGGGTCGCCAATTCGGTGTAGTCGTCAGGACGCGAAGTGGTCACAAGTGCAACCGTGCATATCGCATCCGTCTTTGGATGCGCCACCTCTTCCTTTGTGGAAAGACCGTAGGTGCCTGCAACTCGAACATACGTCGACGCTGTCTTTGTGGTCTACCACGAAGACAACGTGCGTGCCAATCACTCTATCAGCCTTTCTAAATGGCGGTTCCCACCAGCGCCGCAGAATCTAGCCGTTCCCCACGCAGCAGAGCTCTGCCGCTCACGCAGGCGAACTTCCACTCGTAGCCCAGAACTCGGGAGACGCTCCCTTCCCCGTAGACCTGCTCCAGCACGCCTGTGGCATCCGAAACCAAGGCCTGGATGCGTCCAGGCCGCTTTCGGCGGGTGTCTATTCGGAAGACGTCCTTCGGCGAGATCTTGTTGGCTTCCATCAGGCGGTGGGCGGCGGTCGCTGCCATGCTGGCCTAACCCTCATTAGGCCCGGGGATGGCAAACGCCTTGATGCCGACCCTTTCTGTGAAGCGCTTCGGGTCTTCTTTCCTTGCGACCGCCAGATTGAAGCTGTCCACGTGGAACGGAGGGACGTAGACGCACATCGCGCCGATGCCGACCTTGGGCAATTGCTCGCCCGGCTAATCGAGCGCGTATTGGCTTGCTGACCTGGCTGATTCGTCCAGGTGTCCGGAAACAAGAGAGGAGAGGGTGGAGAGCACATCGCCTTCCGTTCCTTCTGCAAGAAGTCGCAGTTCCTGTCGCCTGGCGCTTCCGTTCTAGATACCGAGCGCTTCTCTCAGTCCCTTGTACCTGTTCCTTATCGTGACCTCTGTCACCTTGGCAGCATCCGCCACGTCCTTCTGCGTCTTCTCCTCGCCCTCGAGCATGCAAGCGACGTACAGAGCCGAGGCGGCCATCCCCATGGGATCCTTACCAGCTGAAATTCCCGTTTGCTTCGCCCTGAACAGGATCTCCCGTGCCCTCCTCTGCGTCTTTTCAGACATCCCCGCCCTCGAGGCTATCCCCGAAATGCACCTGCTCGCGTCAGCCACGGGCATCCTGAAGTCCATCTCCCTGTGCAGGAGCCGGTATGACCTCGCGAGGTCTTTCTTCTTGACGTTGCTCACCGCGACCACATCCTTGAGCGTCCTGGGCACCTCACCGTCCCTGCACGCAGCGTAGAGGGAAGCTGCTATCATCGCAGTGATTGACCTTCCCCTGATAAGGTTCCTCTCCAGCGCCTTCCTGTAGTAATAGGCGGCCTTCTCCGTGACT
>JAJZIG010000202.1 GCA_021851265.1 archaeon
CGGCAACGAAGATACGGGACGTGAACGGCAAGGACAACGTGCAGGGGTAGCCCAGCTTGGTCAAAGGCGCCAGATTCAGGGTCTGGTCTCGAAGGAGTACGTGGGTTCGAATCCCTCCCCCTGCATTGCCCCCCACGTTACAAATACTTAAATAGGGCCGAGACAATGTCTTCATCATGAGCGCAAGAGCCGACCCAAAAGAGAGAGAGAAAGGGCGCCTAGAATCCGTACTTGAGGACCCCAAGGTCCGCGATTGGCACAAAGAGAAGAGCCTCCGTTCCAGACTCGCGGCCGATACCTACGCTCGAAGCTTATCGGCCATATGCGAGCGAATGGAGCTTACACCTGAAGAGATCGTCTCAGTGGCAAGAAGGAACCCCGATAAGTTACGTGCCAAGCTAACCGCATGTGCAACCCAGCTGAAATCCGAGGGACGCCTTGATTCATACGTCAGCAAGCTCTTTGAACCAACCAAGGCGTACCTGAGATTTCGACACGCAGAGGCGGATGTATTCCCGCGACTATCTGCAACCAAGGGTGAGAGCCTCACTAAGGAGCGCGCACCCACACAGGAAGAACTAGGAGCCATCCTTGAACATCTCTCCCTCCGCGGCCGCGTGGTAGCTCTCCTAATGGCCCACTCCGGTCTTCGCCCAGGTGCCATCGGCTCATACGGCGGGGAGTACGGCTTGAGGCTCCAAGACCTACCTGGCCTGCGACTCGGGAAGGAGATGTCGTTCAAGGAGTCGCCCTTCGTTATACGGGTTCCCGCGCAGGTCTCGAAGACACGTACCGCTTACACAACCTTTGGCACCTCCCAGCTTGCTACCGCCCTTATCGCATACCTTGGTGAGAGGGTCGCAAGGGGAGAGAAGCTCTCTCCGTCCTCCCCAGTCATAGTGGCGGGTGACCTACGCGGAGCGTCTCTGGTATCGAGGAAAGAGTCCGAGTATGGACGGGGATTTCTTTGTACCAACGCGGTGGTAAGAGACATACGTGTGGCCCTCCAGGCATGTCTCCCTGAAGGCGTAACGTGGCGGCCATACGTCCTGCGGTCCTACTGCTCTACCCGCCTATTGATGGCGGAGGGTGCCGGGAAGATGACCCGGGATCTCCGTGAGGCTATCCTCGGGCATGACCTTGGCATCTCAGGCCGGTACAACCTCGGGAAGCCGTGGGGAGAAGAGATTCTCAAGGAGGCCCGGGCCCAGTACAAGCGGGCGGCCTCATTCCTTGAAACGAACGGGAGCCCGGGCCCTTCGACCGACGAGATCCAGCGGGAGGCCGCAGTCCTCCTTCTCACCGGCTTCCGCGGTCTGACCGAAGCGGAGGCACGGCACATGGTCGAGGGAAAGAGCGGGAGCGAGCTTGCGAACCTCCTCAAGAGCATGGGCGGTCCCGCCGCACCTGAGAAGAGAACCGAGAAGGCCGTGCCAGTGGAGGATGTCCCGAAGATGCTTGAGGCAGGGTGGGAGTTTGTCTCACCCTTGAATGGGACTATGGCGGTCTTGCGTTCGCCCGGAACACTCCCTCAGTGAGTCGCGTCACCTGATTGTTCGACCCCACTCATTCATGTAGTGGGTGCCCTTCCCCTACTCGGTGAGTCCATGCACTCGAAGGGAAGTCGCCGTTCGGTTGCCGAGGAGAAGCCGCTGAGTACTACAGTTCGGTGCGGAGAAAAGGGGTGTACCGCCACCACCACGGTCCGGTTCAAGGGGACCGCTCCCCACCTGAGCTATCGCCTTGTTGCACGAGGTTGGACCGCCATCGGAGACGTGCACGGGAACGTCAGGTTCCTCTGCAAACGTTGTAGCGAGCCACTCAACAAAGAGATTGAAGAGGACATCAAGCGCAGGGAACAAGAGGGGGAAGGTACGGTGATGCCTTCTTGGCTCGCACAGGAAGGGTGCGCGGACCTCAAAGAGGACGAGGAGCCTTGAAAGTCGCCAGGATTACACCACCCCATTGCCGAAACATGTCCGGGTCAGAAGAGGGCACGGGCCGACGGAATGCTCCCTATTGAGATATGGCAGAATACGGAGAGTGGAATCGCAAAGGGGCGACCCTCAGTGACGTGACCGCCCAGAAGGAGTATGGAGTCAGTCGAGACTTCATCGTGGAGGGCATCAGGACTGGCAAGCTGGAACACCGGGAAGGGTCAATATGGGGCAACCCGTATCTCAGGATATTGAAGAGCCAGCTTGAGCAGTATATCGTTAAGGAGCTTGGAGCGGAGCGCTTGTCTAGCGGCCAGAATCAGACGGAATTGCGCAAGGTGAAGAGAGAAACGGTACACCTGAAAAAGAGACTGAGCGAGCTTCAAGCTCGGCGAGCCGAGCTCGAGAAGTTGATCTCTGGGAAACCGCCTAACCCGACAGGTGGGGAATCAAAGCAAAAGGAGTGAAACGGCGAGTTTGGGGGATTGTCAAAGGGTCCCTTGGGATAGCTACCGTCTCCCCCCGGTCGTAGTGACCTTTTCCAAAAGAGGGGATTGACAAAGGCCACTGGCACGGGACTATCAGGCGGGGGGTGGTATTCCACGTCCCGAATTGACGCTCTTCAACGTAGTGATCCCATTCAAGGAACGGGGCGTGGCCCGTCCCTCATGTCGTGATTCGGGGATTGACTGCCAAAGTGGGCAGGCTAGGCACGATCTTCCACTCCCGTCCCGGTCCCCTTACTAGTTAATAAATAAGG
>JAJZIG010000203.1 GCA_021851265.1 archaeon
ACTGACGCAGATCCCTCATCGTCGGGTGGGGCGAGGGGCGCTGGTATTGTGGAGGCGGGATGTGGGAGCGGTGCTGGCGCTGCTGGGACAGGTTGGGGCCAAGGTGGAGGTCCGGGAGGTCACACACCTGGACGAGGACCTTCGGGAGCTCCGAAGGACCCCTCAGTGAAACCTGTCCCACGGTCTGGTCACCTGGAACCTTCTTGACGAGGAGATGGCCGGGCTCAGTGACGGGTTCGGGGTCGAGGGAATCCGCCAGCTCGTGGCGCTACCCCTCCCCGAGGAGGAGAAGGGCCTCCTGGCGCTCTCCTTGCAGCAGCTAACCATTCTCGCGGACCAGGAGGAGACGCTCCACGCAGAGTGGGCTCGGGCCGCCGAGGAGAGGACCGATGTGCGCCTCTTGATGACGATTCCCGGGGTCGACTACTTCTCGGCGCTGGCAATCGTGGCCGAGGTTGGGGACATCGGACAATTCCCGACGAACACGCAGCTCAGCTCACTCTCGGGAGTGGTGCCTCGGGCGGACAACAGCGGAGCGAAAGTCAGCCAGCATCGATCAGTGAAGCGGGGCGACATAGTGCTCAAGCGGGTTCTGTGCATCGCGGGTCCGGGGATGCTTCGGTCGAAGCCGGAGACCACCCTCAAGCGGTTCTACACGAAGAAGGCGAAGACCATCGGGGCGGCCAAGGCCCAGGTCGCGGCGGCAAGGAAGCTCGCGTGCGCCATCTGGTACATGCTGGGCCACGATGAACCATACCGTGACGCAGACTCCGAGCTGTCTAATAGGAGAGTGACGCGAATGGAGCGCGCGGCGACGAGCGCGGCCGCACTCCCGACCGCTCGTGATTTGGAGAGTGTCAGGGAGAAGCTGACAGGGAGAGCCGGCGCGCTGGAGCGGCTCGCCCGGGAGGATGCTTGTGTCAGCTAAGAATAAGTCACGGGGCTCGGTCCGCTTTCATGTTCATGGGAGTAATTCCTGTACTCCTCAAGGAGTAAGGCGACCCGATATGATTATTAATTGGTGAAAGCCCGTCTACCCCCTATCCATGTTCGTTCCCAGGTATCCCTTCTCCACCAAGCGCTGCACGTATCGAGTGAGTGTGGCGCCAAGATCTAACCAGCCGGCTAACCGGATGGAGAAATGACCCGAGAGCCGCTTCGAGTTGCCCTGTTTGGACCATTTTTCCCGGAGCCGGGAATGGCAGCCTCCTCGACTGGACTCGCAACAGGACTTGCAGAAAGTGAGGCGTTGTCCTCGCTTACTATTTTCTCCCAGATTGGGTCCAAACTACCAGACGGGACGGGGTGGTCAAGTGTGCGGCTTATTCCCTGCTGGAAACATGACGATCCGATTTCCCTGATCTTGGCGCTCAAGACCCTGTTGGTCCAGTCTCGTCATATAAATGTGTTCCTCTTTAACATACACCTTACCGCATTCGGGCGTCGAGCAGTGACCAACGCAACCGGCCTCTTGATTCCCCCCATTTTGGCAATGCTCACCCGCAAGCAGGTTCTTGTGTACATGCACAACTTTCTCGAGACTCAGGACACCGCACAACTCGGATATCGACTGTCGCGGCTGTCGCGGTGGGGTGTTCAGCTTCTTGAACGAGTCTTACTTCGAACTACTAGGGTGGTCGTCCCGCTAAAGAGTCAGCAGGACACTATTTCCCGGGTGCTCCGTATGGTGCCCTACTGGGTTCCCATCCCGTTCGCAGTGCCAGTCGGGATCCTGGCAGCGAATAGGAATCCTCCAACCAAGTCCTCGGTCCCTCTCGATGCACCGACCAAGATACTCCTACTTGGTAGCTGGGGTCCGCAGAAGGACCTAGCCGGAGCCCTAGAAGCTATAATTGCCGCCCGTGCGCTAGGAGGACAGTTCACCCTAAGCATCACAGGTCTGATAAACGCTCACTTTCCACAGTACCAGGCCGAAGTGGATCGGGCAGTCGCCTCAATGGGGACCGACTGGTTTCAATTTCTTGGAAGCGTACCGGAATCAGAGTTGCTTCGGGTCATCCTAGATCATGACCTTGTGATACTGCCCTACAATGCAACAGGCGGATACTCCGCAGCCATGAGCCTGACCGCGTATTGCGGATTGGGAGTCATTGCGTATGACTTACCTCAAATGCGTGAAACCGCCAGCCTCCTGGGAGTTAGCCCCACGTTCATAGCTAAGGGAGACACACCCTCCCTGGCCCGTGAGATTGTTGCGTTTTGCTCAAACATTGGAGCCTTTCGAAAGGCGAGACGCGAAATCCCTCAGCCCGAGTTCGATCTGCGTTTTGGTCGTCAGATCAGCCAGCTTGTGGAAGCCATGCGCCCCCAAGACGACGTAACGGCGACAATTCACTCGTGATGCTTCTCCAGCGCCAGGATTTAGCCACTGTATTCCCTAGTTCTACTGTGTCAGTAAAGTAGGACACCGACCGCACCAGGCACAGGGGTGGTCCCGGAGCCAGGATCGGGCATACGTCAATCGAAAGGTGGTGATTGAGCTGCGGACATGTCGTTCAGGGCGTGTGAGGAGACCCTCGGACGTGGAAGCCACGGGGTAGTCGAGGTGTCGATAGGAACGCCAGAGGCCGAGGGGGGGAAAGTCGGGCCCTCTCGGCCGCCAGGAACCCATACGCCGCGATACAGAGGGTGGCGTGGTGATGGAACCCCCGCCAGC
>JAJZIG010000204.1 GCA_021851265.1 archaeon
GTAGTTCTGGCACACGAACTGAACTGTTGCGGTCGTGATAGTGAACCCCATTTTGTCATAAGTGACAGGAGGGACGGTATCGCTTGACACCATCTGGCTCAGATTGACGAGCTTCATCGAATCAAACGTCCCATGCCCTGGGACTGAAATCCACCCCGAATTACCGAACCCTGCAGCGTGGACAGCCAAATTCGAATAGGTGATGTAGACCCCAGTCACGCCTGTAGGGACGGTAGGCGGGTCTGTGAAGAGGACGGAAAGGACACCCGATGAGCCTGACCCGAAGAGACCAAAAGACGACCCAGAGACGATGATTGCCCCCGCGAGGGCTAGCCCAGCTAATCCATATGTAGCGGCCCTTGTGCCTATCTTCACGCTTCGTCCATCGTTCCGTTCACCTAAACGCCCCGGCCAGACGTTATCAACCAATGTTTTTGAACGTGGAGAGGCGCGCAAACTCGAGCGCGGCGACATGTGAACGAACCAAACAGCAAACCCATGAAAGCACCACAGGCAGAAAGGCGCACCCCGGGGATGGTGGACGCGGAGTTGAAGGGGAACACTTTGAGAGTGTACGTCTACGCCCTCAAGAAGCGCCGGGTGGGAGTGCGAGAGGTCCAGCGTGCCCTACTCATGTCGAACCCCTCCTTGGCACAGTATCACCTCAACAAGCTGAAAGAGTTGGGGTTGGTCTCAGAGAACAATGGAGAGTATGAGATAGTGGGGGAGGTTAAGGTAGATGTGATGCGGGACTTCCTTAGGCTCGGCACCCTCATAGTCCCGAGGTTTGTTTTCTACGCGGTATTCTTCACGGTGTTCGCTGTGTACCTGGGTTTAGTAGCTTCGCCATACTTTGGGCTGGTTCCGGTCTTGGGGTGGTTCACCGTTGCGGTGGGAACCGCAGCGGCGGCGTTCTGGTACGAAGCGGTCAGGGCATGGCGATCCGCTCCTTCGCCGTGATGGGCATCCGCACAATGGTTTTATCTGGAAAGCCCCCTGTCGGGCCGGGTGACGTCTGACGCCTATCAGAATCGGGTTAATTGGAAAGACCAACGCCGGCAAGACTACGCTATTCAACTCCATGACCCTCCTCGCCGGAGAAGTCTCGAATTACCCGTTCACCACCAAGTCTCCAGAGACTGGAGTAGCCAATGTGGTCACACTCTGCGTGCACAAGGAGTTCAGAGCCCAGGACAGCCCCACTAACTCGAAGTGCGAAGACGGTTGGCGCTTTATCCCCTTGGAAGTGACCGACCTGCCTGGATTGATCAAGGGAGCATGGATGGGGAAAGGCCTTGGGAACCAGTTTCTCAGCGTAGCAGCCCAGTCGGATGCGCTCCTCCATGTGGTTGACGCCTCGGGTAGCGTAGATAAGGACGGGAAGATCACAGAGCCTGGGACCGGTGACCCTATCGCAGATTTCGCTGATGTGGAGCTGGAACTTGTCCTGTGGTACACGAAGCTGTTCACCCAGAACCTTCCAAAGATTTCGAAGCTGTCGAAGACCCCGGGCTATGGTATCCCTGCTGCGGTCGCGGAAGTGATGCAGGGCATCGGAGTGAAGAAGGAACATGTTATCGCGGCGATGAAGGACCTGATGCTCGAGGAGAGGGCGTTCGATTCTTGGAGTGAAAAAGAAATCCAAGGTTTCTGCTGGTCGCTCAGGGAATACTCGAAGCCTACGCTGCTCATAGCTAACAAAATGGACCTCCCATACGCGGCAGAGAACTTCAAGAAGATTCGGGAGAAATACAAAGGGCTCATGGTGGTCCCCACTAGTGGAGAAGCCGAACTCACCCTTAGGAGGGCAGAGGCTAAGGGACTCATCAGATACATCCCCGGCGAGGAGAGGTTCGAGTTGTTGAAACCGCAGGAGCTGAATGATGCGCAGAGGAGTGCGCTTGCTTACATCAGACGCAAGGTCTTCGGAGAGTACCTGAGAACCGGGGTGCAGTTCGCGCTCAATTCTGTTGTCTTCAAGCTCCTGAAAGAGAATGCGGTGTACCCCGTACATGATCCCCAGAAACTTTCCGACAAGGATGGGAGGGTTCTCCCTGATGTGTACCTTCTACCGAGTGGGTCCACCGTCGAGGACCTGGCCAGAGACATACACTCTGACCTAGTAAAGGGCCTCCTCTATGCAGTGGATGTAAGGACAGGGCTGCATCTACCAACCAATTACGTCCTCAGGGATCGGGACGTGCTCTCGATAGTGTCGACGGCGAAAGAGGACTAACAAGAGGCGGCAGGTGGAGAAGGTTTGCCCTATGGAACACCGCTGCTGTCAGATCTAGAGTTGAGGTATCCCTTTGCACCACGGTCTAGGAGGTTTTTCGAGTCGATTTCAATAGAAGAGAGCCTAGCCAGCAGGGAAGTGGTCGTCCAGACGCAGAACAGGCTGCTGAGCTCTCTGGGAAGAACGAGATACGAACGTAGTATTTCTGAGCTCGTCGAGTTCTCCAGTTTCTTCGCCGCGGCTTTCGTGGCGAGCCAAGATCCAGTCCTTGGGTCGCGCTTCTCAAAGAAAGAGGCAGAGAGAGCGAAGGAGTTCTTCCTCGTGGAAGGCCCGAGGAACAAGGTTACTGTGATGGCTGAG
>JAJZIG010000030.1 GCA_021851265.1 archaeon
ATGTGCTGCTTCTCTCCTTATCCGCGTGCTTCGCCGACATGGGCTATCAGGCCGTTACCGCGGTGTTCCCTCTTCTCATCGTCATCGAGTTGGGCGAGCCAGCCTACGTCTATGGGATCCTCCTAGCTCTCAGCTTTGGCGTAGGCTCCCTCTTCTCGCTTGTCGGAGGGCAGATGGGGGACAGGCACGGCAAAAAGGCGGTCTCGCTCGCAGGGAACCTGCTGATACCGCTGATGTCGGTCAGCGTACTCTTCTCCAACGTCTTCCTCGTCGGAGCGCTCTTCGTCTTCGGGTGGTGGGCCCGCTACTTCCGCACCCCCGCGAGGAGGGCGTGGCTGGTCGAAGTCTCGGCCCCTACCCATAGGTCGAAGGTCTTCGGTTTCCTTCACGCCCTTGACGTAGGCGGAGGGATGATTGCGGTGGTCTACTCCATCGTTCTCGTCATCCTTGGAGCGCCTCTGGAGGACATCGTCCTCGTCACGACGATCCCTATGCTTGTGTCCAGTCTGGCCCTTATCTTTGCGAGCACGAAACCCCATCCGGCGTTCCGTGCCACGATCAAGCCCGCTAAGCCATCTGAGGGCGAGGAGCGCCAGGAGAAGGAGAACAGGTTCGTCTTCAGATGGCTCCTCGTGTCAGCCACGCTGTTCGGGTTCAGCTACTACGCGCTGGGATTCCCTATCGTCACCGTGACGCAGTCCCAGGGGAGCGCTGTGTTCGGAATCCTCACTTTCGGAATCTACCTTGGGGTGTCCGCCGGGGCAGGCTACCTCCTGGGCTCGGTTCGCTCCAAGCGACCGTTCAGGACGCTCTGGACCCTCGGATACCTCCTGGCCGCCCTTTCATCATTGGTTATCGGCGCGTCCTACGCGCTCCACTACGGCCTCGGAGTGTACTATCTCGGAGCCGCCGGGCTGGGGTTTGCTACGGGCTCAGTGGAGACATTCGAGCCTGTGCTCACGTCAACCCTGACGAAGGCGGGGAATCTTTCGAGCGGCCTGGGGCGCCTGAGCTCGAGCAGGGCGCTCGGGCTCTTCACATCCAACATAGCGATGGGCGCCATCTTCACCTTCAGCCAGTTCGGCGCCTACGCCTATGCGGCCGCCCTGGCGGGGTGTGCCGCGGTCATCCTACTCGCGGTGGAGACGAAGACGAAGGTTCGCTAGATCTGCGACGGTTGGCTATTGGAGGTCAGACAGCCTGGCGGCCGCGAGGGGTATCGTCATCTCGTCTCGAGTGAGCCCACCGTGGTGGCCCCTGAGGTCGAGCGCGTCGCCTTCGGCGTATCTGTACCACACCGTCTTGTTGCCATGTGGAAGGATCATCAGGTCACCTACCCTCCTGCGGAACCTCTTGCTCGGCTTGTTGATTCCAAAGAGCCCTTCGCGAATCGCCTCTTCGGTCTCCAGGACAGTCGCGACCCCATCGAGCTTTTCCTGGAGGTAAGCCTTTGTCTCGTCGACCTTACCTTCCTCAATCGCTAGGTAGGCATCTCTCGCGCTTCCCCAGGGAGGGATTGGCCTCCCCTGCGGGCTCTTTCTGAGGTTTCTTTTGAGCTTCCCCCATCGGTTCATGTATATGGTGTCCTCAGGCATGATGGGCAGCTGGCCGTGGTCGGCCGTCAGGATGACCAGGGTCCGCTTCGCCGCTTCTCTGTCGAGTTTCCCCAGGAAGCCCTCTTGGAGAGCGTGAGAGATCAGGGACGTCTCGACGCGTGCTTCGTCAGTCCCGGGGCCGTAGATGTGCTCGATGGTGTCGACATAGCTCCAATACACATAGATGAGGTTCTTGCCGCGCGCCTTCTCGACGTGTCGCCTCAGGGATACGGCAAGGTCAGACGAGGTTACGTAGGGGGAGACGCCCGACCCGGCTCTCGAGGCTCTGGTATAGACTGTGTTTGCCAGGCTCCTGCCGATAAACGACGTGCATCTGACGCCGTCCCCGGCCTGCTGGAAGATTGTGGGGTCGTCGACCAGCGTGCTCGCTGGCAGGACTCCCTTCAGAGTATCCCTGCCTCGCTCCCCGACCCTGGTGAATGGAAGGGTCACTATGATCTCCCCGAGTTCTTCCATGTAGACGTACCACTCTGGAAGGCCGTGCTCTTGCGGGGTCAGTCCGGTGCTGACGGTCGTGATGGCTGCGGCTGTGGTCGACGGGAAGACCGTGGTTATCGGTTTGACGGTCCCTCTCCTTGAGAGCATCCCGAAGAATCCTGTCTCAGGTTTCCGGAGCCACTCGTTCATCCCCAGCCCGTCGCACAGGACCAGGATCACGTTCTCCGCGCCTGAGGTCTCGACGCCTTCAAGGACTTCCCGGGGGAGGGTTGACCTCACTGAACGCTGCCCCAGAATATCCAGGGCGGTGGACGAGACGTTGGAGAGGCACCTTCCTGCATAGTCAGGTCTGACGGCGTCAGGCGGGAGCATCCTAGGCGGGCGCACCCCCTTGTCAGATATGCGTTGCGTGGCGTCGCCTTCTCGGTGCGCATTCGCGGCTGGTCAGGTCAGCTCGAGTCACAGGGGGCGCCTGAAGGCTGTCCGCAGGATTTTTACGTGGCCATCACCAACCCATTCAGGATGCTCAAAATAGGAGACACCGCACCGAAGTTCTCACTCTACGACGCCGACATGAAGGCAAGAGAGATGGGAGAGTTCCTGGTCCAGGGTAAGAAGACGATCATCGCTTTCTATCCTGGCGCCTTCTCGAGCGTGTGCACGAAGGAGATGTGCGAGCTCAGCGACATGAACGTGGAGCTTCAGAAGCTGGGCGCAAGGGTGGTTGGGATCTCTGTGGACTCCCCCTTCGCCAACAAGGCTTTCGCCGACAAGTACGGCCTGCGGTTCCCCCTCCTCAGCGACTACAAGCGCGAGGCAATCAAGGCGTACGACGTGGGATGGACCGGTGTGGCTGGACTGAAGGAATACGAAAGCTCCAACCGTGCGATCTTCATAGTGGATGGGTCGGGAAAGATCGAGTACATGTGGATAGGGGAGAACCCAGGGTCTTACCCCGATTTCGGAGCTGTAAGAAAGGCGCTTTAGCTCAGCCGTACCAGTCCCTGGCCGCGCTTCACCGCAGCCCCTTCCTTTGCCAGGATTTCTGCGACCACGCCGTCGCGGTCCGCTCTGACGGCCACTTCCATCTTCATGGACTCGATGGTGATGAGGGGGTCCCCTGCCTTCACCTGCTCCCCCTCCTTCACGAGAGCTCCGGTCACCCTGCCTGGCATGGGCGCCAGGACGACTCCCGCGTCCCTAGGAGGAGAAAGGAGACTCGGCCTTTGCTCAACAGACGACGCCCGGGGCCGGTAGACGAAGCGTTCCCCTCCGATCACCAGTTCCACTCGACGGGGGCTTGCTTCAACGACTGTCACGCGCACGGGCTTGTTGGAGAACTCGGCCACGAAGGAGCCCGCGATGGTCCCTGGCTTCAACCCCAACCTGTAACCCCGGCCGGATACCGTCACTTCGTAGCCTTCTCCAGACTTGACGACGTCGACCGAGAACTGCCCGTCGTCGCCGTTCAGCTCATAGCGCGTCAAACTGTCTTGCCTCCTGTGCGGCTCGGCGCTTGGTCGAGGTTGGCGCGCTGCTTTGTGTCCCTCCTATGCCCACCCCAGACTCCAACAGCGCAGCGGCGATGACGGCTCCCTGACTTGCCAGGTCTGCCCTGGCGGCCGCTGCCTGCTCGGAGAACGACTCCAGTATCCTGTTCTCCTGGAGGAACTCGACGCTGAAGTTCCACCTTGCGAACTCTTCGTGCGCCAGTATGAACCTCTGTAGGGGTATCGTCGTCCTCGGGCCTTCTATCTCGAACTCGGAGAGGGCGAGCGCCATCCTCTTCTTGGCGTCCTCGAGGTCGGCCCCCCGGACCACGAGCTTAGCCAAAAGAGAGTCGTAGTACTCAGGGACGACATACCCCTGGTACAGCGCTGTGTCTACCCGGACACCAGCGCCTCCGGGGAAGAAAAGCCTCTCGACCCTGCCACCGGAGGGGGCGAAGCCTGCCTCCGGATCCTCCGCGTTTATCCTGCACTGTATCGCAGCGCCTTTGAGCTCGACGTCGTACTGCCCGTAGTCGATGCCTTCCCCGGCCGCTATCTCCAGCTGCTCCTTTACAAGGTCCACCCCCGCCCTCATCTCTGTGATGGGGTGCTCTACCTGTAGGCGGGAGTTGACCTCGATAAAGTAGAAGTTCTGGTCTGTGTCCATCAGGAACTCGACGGTCCCCACGTTCTCGTAGCCTAGCGCCTTCGCGAGCCTGACTGCATATTCGGCCACGCGTATCCTGGCCAGTTCGTCGAGGCCGGGGGCGGGGGTGATCTCGAGCAGCTTCTGGTGTCTCCTCTGTATGCTGCACTCCCTCTCTCCGAGATGGATGACCTTCCCCCTACCGTCAGAGACTATCTGCACCTCGATGTGCCGGGCGGGTTTCACGAGCTTCTCGACGAACAGCCCTGTCTTCCCCAGGGAGCGCTTCATCTCCGTGGTGGCGAGCCCGAAGGCCTGGAGGAGCTGCCTGTCGTCTGCAGCCTCTCTGATTCCCCTCCCCCCTCCACCGAAGGCAGCCTTGAGAAGGACGGGGTAGCCGAGCTCCCTGGCCGCATCTAGGACCCCCTCCGGTGTGTAGAAGACAGACTCGCCCCCCTTGATGACCGGGACCCCGGCCCCCTTGGCGATTCTCTTGCAGTCGACCTTGTTCCCGGCTATGACCAGCGTTCTCGGCCTGGGGCCGACGAATTTGATGCCGGCCTGGCGGCACTTCTCAGCGAGGTTCCAGTTCTCGGAGACGAAGCCATAGCCTGGGTGGAGGGCGTCCACGCCCGCGTCGGAGGCTGCCTGGACCAGCTTGTCGATGTTCAGGTAGCTGTCCCCCGGGTCTGCGGAGCCTATCCGAATCGCCTTGTCGGCGAGCTTCACGTGTAAGGCTTCGGCGTCGACGTCCGAGTAGATGGCTACCGTCTTCACCCCGAGGAGTTTGCAGGTCCTGATTATCCGGACCGCTATCTCTCCCCGGTTTGCTATGAGTACGGTGTCGAACAAGCGAGTTTCACAGCTGGATGTTGCCGTGTTTCTTTGGGGGCCTGAATTCGCTCTTGTTAGCCAGGGACTCGAAGGCCGAGATCAGCTTGGCCCTCGTCGAGGAGGGGGCGATCACTTCGTCGATGATCCCCCTGCTTGCAGCTACGTAGGGATTGGCGAACTTCTTCCTGTACTCAGACACAAGCTGTTTCCTGAGGGCGTCGGGGTCGGACGACGCCTCCAGCTCCTTCCTGTAGATGATGTTGGTCGCCCCTTCGGGGCCCATGACAGCGATTTCAGCCCCGGGCCAGGCATAGTTGATGTCAGCCCTGCTGTACTTCGACCCCATCGCGCAGTAGGCGCCTCCGTAAGCCTTCTTCACGATGAGCGTCACTTTGGGGACAGTCGCCTCGCAGTAGGCATAGAGGAGTTTGCAGCCGTGGCGTATCAGGCCCCTCTGCTCCTGGTCGGTACCCGGGAGGTAACCCGGGACGTCGACGATGGTGAGGACAGGTATGTTGAACGCGTCGCAGAAGCGGACGAACCTGGCTGCCTTGTCCGAGCTGTCCACGTCGAGGGCGCCGCCGATGACGAGGGGCTGGTTCGCTACGACCCCGACGCTGTTGCCTGCGAGCCGACCGAATCCGACCACGATGTTCTGGGCCCAGCCGGCGTGCACTTCCATGAAGTTCCCCCCGTCCACGAGTTTCTCGACGATCTTCCGGATGTCATATGCCCTGTATGGCTCGGCAGGTATGATGGCGTCCAACTCGTGGTCTGCTTCAGTGGCCCCCTTCCACTCGACGGCGGGCGGGGACTCGGTGTTGTTTTGAGGCAGATACGAGAGCAACGCCCTGATCGATGCGAGGCATGCCTTCTCGCTGTCGCACATGAAGTGGGCCACGCCGCTCTGGGTCGAATGTACCATGGCGCCCCCGAGGTCCTCGAAGGTCACCGTCTCCCCCAGTGCTGCCTTCACCACGTCAGGCCCGGTCACGAACATCTGGCCCGTTCCCTTCGCCATGAAGATGAAGTCGGTCATCGCCGGCGAGTAGACCGCCGCGCCTGCGCTCGGACCCAGCACAGCGCTGATCTGAGGTATGACGCCCGAGGCCAGGGTGTTCCTGAAGAACATCTCGCTTACCCCCGCAAGGCTGGAGACGCCCTCCTGGATCCTGGCACCTCCCGAGTCGTTCAGGCCGATGACCGGAGCACCGTTCTTCAGGGCGAGGTCCATGATCTTGGTCACCTTCTTCATGAGCGCCTCCCCCAGAGACCCTCCGAAGACTGTGAAGTCGTGGACATAGACGTAGACGAGCCTTCCGTTAATCTTCCCATAGCCAGTGACCACGCCGTCGCCGAGGGGATGCGACCTGTCCATCCCGAGGTCGGCGGACCGATGGGTGACGAACTTGTCCAACTCGTTGAACGAACCCTGGTCCAGGAGGAGGCCTATCCTCTCACGCGCAGTCAGTTTCCCCTTCTTGTGCTGGTCGTCGACCCTCTGCTGGCCGCCGCCGAGTTCTGCGGCCCGGTTCATCTCGTCGAGGCTTCTTTCTATGCCGCTCAATTCTGGCTCTCTTCGCCCCGGCTGTTAAAAGCGTGGAGCCGGAAGGAAGCAAGGATCCGAGCTTCGTAGCCGATTGACGAACCGCTAAGCCCTCTCCCGGAGCCACTCGAGGTCCCTCGCGCTGACAGCTATCGATTCGCCCTCGAAGGAGACGACTAGGTTCCCCTCGGCGTCGATATCCTCGGCGACGCATGTAAACGGGTTTTCTCCTGTTTTCAGCTTGATCAAGACCTCATTCCCTATGGTTCCGACCTGGCTCGCCCACTCCCCCTGGAGGTCTTCGCCCGACTTCCAGCGTTCGTACATGGATGAGAACGAGCCCAGGATTGAATGCATGACGTTCGGTATCGCGACGTCCCTCCCCAGCTCTCGGGTGATGCTCGTCGACTCGGCCTCGACTCCTGCCATCTTGGATGGAGGTGCGTTGCAGTTTACCCCGATCCCGACGACGATCCAGTCCACCTCAGCCCCGTGCGACGCGGCCTCCGCGATTATCCCGCCAAGCTTCCTTGCCCCCAATGTGATGTCGTTCGGCCACCTGACTCTTGACTTTAGGCCCGTCGCGCTTTTGATTCCGTTGACAGTAGCGGCCGCGGCGACCAAGGCGACGAGCTCAGGTCGGGAGAGTCCGTTGGGGCGCAGGATGAATGACATGTACAAGCCGCCGGCAGGGGAGACCCAGGTCCTCCCGAGGCGGCCTGTCCCTGATGTCTGGACTCTCGCCACTATGGTCGTCCCCTCAGGAGCCCCCTTGGCAGCACGCTCTCTCGCCACTTGTTGTGTAGAGCCCACGGAGTCGAGTTCCGTGAACGACCAGCGAACCATGGCCACCGCCGGCGCTACGCTCCGATATGCTTTGTGCTCAATCCTGAGGGGAACGACTTAAGACATAAAGACGGTCGGCCGCCCTGCCGCACCCTGTGGCCCTGGTGGTGCAGCTTGGTTAGCATTGGAGGCTGTGGACCTCTCGATCGTGGGTTCAAATCCCACCCAGGGCCCCTATATCTGGGCTCTAATCATCGGGTGTTAAATCCCCCGGGCTCTCTAATAGCCCAGAGTCCGGATGACACTGAAGTTCCGCAAGCCGCCAACTGAAGAGTCCGTGCAGAGGCTGCTGAGCTCGGTCGGATACAGCGAGACTAACTTTACCCCGTTCCTGCGATACTGCTCTATCTTCCACCGCATGCTCCTCTCCTACCTCGACCTGGCTTTGAGCTCGGCTGTTTCTACCGCGGCAGGTGTCACAGCCTTTCAGGGACGCTTGTAATTGTGTCCATCTTCTGTATGCCATTCAAACCTAGCGACATCAGCAGGGTCAGGCTCACTGGCTTGTAATCCACCACTTCGGCGCTGACGTTGATCATTCTTCTCTCGCCCTCGATGAATGGGTGGTTCCTCAGGTCGTTATTGTGATGGTGTCCGTGGATTATCCAGGCGTTGTTCTTCTCTACCCACCCCCGGAGGTCGTTTTGCATCTCCCTGGGGTCGTGGACGGCCACGAAGCGCGTCTCCCCTTCCCTCCCGTCGGGGACGCTGAACTTCGAGCTGAGGACCCCAGGCACGGTGGAGTCCTGATGGTTTCCCTTGACGAAGACCTTGTCTCCCTTCAGCCCGTTCCACCAGTATCTGTCCGGCCTGTGTTCCCTCCCGAAAGTCAGGTCCCCCAGGAAGTAGACCCTGTCCATGTCCCGGACCGTGGAGTTCCAGTTGTTTACGAGGACCCTGTTCATCCCCTGCACGCTGCAGAAAGGCCTCGAACAGTACCTGATGATGTTACCGTGGTCAAGGTGCAAGTCGCTGATGAAGTAAGTCTCCGGCTCCGGGGTGCGGGAGAATTGGGGTCCCGTGAGCTCGACCCCTCTGCTTATCCTGTAAGCCTTGTACGTCCCGCACCAGCCGTGCCTGCTCAGCGCCTCCTCCCGGGTCAGGAACTTCTGCCGACCCAGGTCGTACTCCCTGTCGATCCTGCCGACATCGTTGAGTATGGTGACTCTGAGGCCGTTCAGGGGCTGGTAGGGCCTGTACTTGTTCACGTGCAGCCTCCTTGCCTTCGAAGGTCTGTCCCTTGACTCCCTTTCATGGAGATATGCCCAGACCCGCTCGAACTCGTGGTCCGGGAGCTTGTGAGCCACGGTGATGTGGAACCACGGGTCGACGTCTTCGGAATCGTAGGCCTTTTCGCTGGGGAAACGTCCGCCGAGGGACCTTACCAGGTCCCGCCTGAACGTCTTCAACACGTTGGAATGGACCACCCTGAAGGCTACGACCTTGCCCTCGTCGGTCATGCGAGAATCGTAGTCGTCGACGAGGTAGGGCAGTGTCCTGTACTTGCTGCAGAGCTCCGCAACCCTGTACCTCAGTTCTGGCCATCCCCCGGGGGGAACCCGGGCATTGCCGTACAGCGACAGGTGAGGTACCCTGTGGACCTTTCCGTGTCGCACCAGGCCCTCCAGTCTGACGGCCTTGAGTATCGACCTCAGCCAGTAGTCCCCCGGCCTTATTCGCAGCTCGATGAGCAAGCGCGACTGCCTCTCGGATGGAGGTGATGAAGGCAGCCGTATAGCCGTTGAAAGTGGTCGAAGAAGCGCAGTCGTGATGGGAAAGATGAAAGTGTGCGCGCTCTGCCGGTGCCCTCTTAAGGTCTAGAAGCTGCCATCCAACCTCTATGCACCGGGAACGAATGAAACGCGGAAAGAAGTGCTCCTGGCAAAGATGGCGCACAGGGCGCAGCATAAGGAGCGACACCGACCACGCGGTCACCTATGTGCTCGACTCGAACTTCCCGTGGTTCGTGGGAAGACACAGGGAGCTATTCCCGGAGTACTTCCTGGAGGCGCTTCTAGCCCCCGGATAGAAGGTTCTTTGCGATTCCGCCGGGTATACCATATCCCAGTAGTTTCGTCGCGGGATGGGTTGATGGGGTCTTAAATCTCTGATACGTCATAGAAGGCGCTGCGAAGATTGAGCGAGGAAATCAAGTACCCATCGGCAGACCAGGTCTCGGAGCTCTATGACCTGACCATCAGGGCCTCGGGTGGAGAGCGAGGGTTCGTCAGCAGATCCAACCTAGACTACCTGTTGGATGCCGTCAAGGACATCGGGGACAGGCTGCCCAGGAGACAGGCCGTCGTGAAGAAAGCGGCCTTCCTGTTGTACAACGTAATCGTTGTCCATCCATTTCTGAACGGGAACAAGCGAACCGCCTTCGGCCTTGCAGAATCGTTCCTGGAGGCCAATGACTACGAACTGGCTCCGCAGGCAGATGAGACCTTTGAACTACTCATCGGCGTTGCATCCGGCAAGATTCCGGAGATTGAAGTCGAAAGGTGGGTAGCAAGGCATTTAACGGAGCGCGGAATGGGAAGGTAGCCGATGGCCCAAAAACTGAAGACGGCGAAAGCTATACCGGACAAGGAGTTCACTCGAATAGCCAAAGGCGTCATCAGCAAGAACAAGGACCTCCTTGCCATGCTGGCCAAGGTCTGACCCAACATTAGCCTATGAGCCGAGCATGGGTTCATTGCGCCTTTGCCGGGAGTATCTCTTACACCCGTCCGAATCTGGACCCGAGCGCATAGCCGAGGTCGCGCAGGTCGCCCGGGTAGAGGGACACCACCCTGACCCCGTTCCTGAGATACCTCTCCGTCTTTAGCGCCATCCGCTTCTCATACCCCCTGTCAGCCCCGACAAGCCCCCAGTACTCCGCGTAGACGCCGAAGTCAGGGAGGTAGAAGTCGGGGACGCCCACCCTGCGCCCGCGCGGGTCGAATCCTGCTGGCGATATCAGCTCTCTGCACGATGTCAAAGGTTCCGCTTGGCCATAGGAGAGATCTTCCTCTGCGACGCTTAGAACCACTTCACAGTCTCGGCAGCGCCCACGGTTCGCCCGTCCCGGGCTAGCAGACTCTCGCCAAACTTCGTCACTCTCATCGTCTCTCAAGATCTCCAATGGCGAGAACATCCCGAAGGACTGCTAGGGAGGTGGACAGGCCTCCGGCGCCTTCTCCTCCGATGAATTTGGCCCCCGAAGAGACACATTGGAACTTTGCCGCCTGGACAGGGCCATCGACCGCGAGTGGGTCCGTCTGGGGAAGCTCGGCCAGGGAGACCCTGGGGGTCGTATCCACAGTGGCCACCATTCGTATCTTCTTCTTTCTTGTCTTGGTGGCGCCGACGCGGGCCGCCGTGACCTCGGCGATTCCATCCATCCCTTTGACATCCTTCAACGAAAAACTCTTCCCAAGGATGTGGTTGCCAAGTATCACTATCTTGCAAGCCGCATCCACCCCGCCGATGTCCATTGATGGGTCTGTTTCCGCGTAGCCCAAGCCCTGCGCCTCGGCCAGAGCTTCGTCCATACTGATCCCCTTTTGCTCCATCCTGGTCAGGACGTACGTCGAGGTGGCGTTCAGCACTCCGTCGATTCTTCTTATCGAGTCCGCCGCGGTACAGGCGTCTGCGAACTCGAAGAATGGGATTCCACCGCCTACACAGGCCCCGTACTTCAAGGCGAGATCCCTGCCTCTGGCCCTTCCCATCAGGAACGCGTAGGCAACTGCCAGAGGCATCTTGTTAGACGAAACGACGTGCATTCCGGAATTCAGCGCACGACCAATCCTGGAGAGGCCCGGCTCGCCGTCCGTCCCCCCTGCCGAAGCGAGCTCGACGAGTACGTCGGCGTCGACCTCTCGTATCAGTTCGAGGGCCTCCGGCGTCCCAAGCTCCCCCACCCTTCCCGTTCTCTTCTTGGACCTAATCACCTTCGCTAGGTCCACGCCTTCTCGGTTGGAGGCCGAGCTTCGGCTATCGGCCACCCCGACCACAAGTACTCGCCCCACTCTCCTACTGATTTCGTCGCGCCTTGCGAGGAGCTGCCTTGCGAGGGTCTGGCCCACGGTCCCGAAGCCCACCAAGATCAGGCGGAGTGCCCTAGCCAAGAAGGCCCCTACTCTGCATCAGTTCTGCGGTCAAGATTGCGGAGCCCGCGGCTTCCCTGACAGCGTTGTGGGAAAGGAGGGTAAGCCGAAGCGACCTGTCATCCAGGCCCCGCCCGACTCTTCCTACGACGATGCTCATTCCTGGAACGGTCCCGGCGCTCGCACGCCCAGTGACTTCCTCGAAATAGGGATGGTCCTCCAGCGCCTTCACATATGTCAGGCCGACCGTGCCTGTGGCGGCGAGTACCGCCACTCGTCTCTTTCTCAAGCGGGAGTGCCTTCGCCTCCTCGCAGACGGTGGGCGCGCCTGCGCCTCGGTCGCTCTGTTACCGCCTCGTTCGCGTTGAATACCTTGTCGAGGAAGTTCCTGACAAGGTCAGATTCTTCCTCGATCTCCAGGAGAAACGCGTCGTGCCCGTAGTCGGACTGGATCTCGCAGTAGGTCACGTCGACCCCTGCCGACATGCACGCCTCTACAATCTCCTGCGACTGGTAGGGGGGGTATAGCCAGTCGGACTTGAAAGCCAGGACCAAGACCTTCGCCTTTATGCCGAGGAAGACCTTCGCGCCATCCCCTGGACCTGCCGCGTCGAAGTGGTCCATGGCCTTTGTTATGTAGAGGTATGAGTTGGCGTCGAACCTCTTGACGAAGTTGCTCCCTCTGTATTCGAGATAGCCCTCGACCTCGAATTCGGGACTGAACTTCGCCGGCTTCCTGGCGCCCCTGAGACGCCTGCCGAACTTCCCCTTCATCGACGTGTCGCTCATGTATGTTATGTGGCCGACCATCCTTGCTATGGCGAGGCCCCTCGCGGGCGGGGCGTGAAGATGGTAGCTCCCGCTCTTCCAGTCGGGATCGGACATGATCGCCTGGCGACCTACCTCGCTGAGCGCTATCTGTTGCGGAGAGTGCCTGAGCGTCGTTGCTATGGGAATGGCAGACCGTATCCTCTCAGGGTAGGAAGCCATCCATTGCAGGGCCTGCATCCCGCCGCTCGAGCCTCCTATCACCGAAAGGAGCGTCTCGATGCCAAGATGGTCGATCAGATGCCGCTGCGCTTCCACCATGTCCTTTATCGATATGATTGGGAAATCCAACCCGTAGGGCTCTCCAGTGTCTGGGTTCTTTGAGGAGGGCCCGGTGGAACCTCTGCAGCCGCCGAGCACGTTAGAGCATATCACGAAATATCTGTCTGTGTCGAGGGCTCTCCCGGGCCCTATCATCGCATCCCACCAGCCTGCACCCTTGTCCCCTCGGTGCACCCCAGCTGCGTGCGCATCGCCTGAAAGGGCGTGGAGGACTAGAATCGCATTTGACCTGTTTTGGTCCAGCCGGCCGTAGGTTTCGTATGCCAGGGTTATCGGACCAAGACGCTCGCCGCTTTCTAGCACCATTTCGTGAGGGGGCCGAGCGAACGTGAAGTAATTTGTCTCCACGACCCCTACGCTGCCAGTCCCTTCCATCACGGCTCATCCTCAAGCTTGGAAGGGGCGATGGGTGCCGGAGCGACGGCGCCGTGTCAACGCTAGCGTGCCCTTCACCCTGACGCGGCCCTCAGAGCCTGGTCCAGGTCGTCTTTGACGTCCTCGAAGTCCTCCAGCCCGATGGAAAGGCGGATGTAATCTTCGGTGACCCCTGTCTCGGCCTGTTCCTCTTTGGTCAACTGCTGATGGGTCGTCGATGCGGGGTGGATTACAAGGCTCTTGCTATCCCCGATGTTAGCCAGATGGGAGAAGAGCTTCACCGAGTTGATGAACTTCTTCCCTGCCTCCAACCCGCCCTTTATCCCGAAGCCTACGAGACCCCCACAATTGCCCCTCAGATACTTGACCGCCAGCCCGTGGCTCGGGTGTTCCTCCAGGCCAGGATAGTTGACCCATGCGACTGCGGGGTGAGCCTTCAAGAACTTCGCGACCTTCTGTGCGTTCTGGGAATGCCTCTCTTGCCTTAGAGGCAGGGTCTCAAGCCCCTGAAGGAACAGAAATGCGTTGAACGGGCTCAAGCAAGCCCCGATGTCCCTGAGCAATTGGACCCTGACCTTAATGGCGAAGGCCACGTTGCCCAGCCCCGGGACGCCCCCGAAGGCTTCCCAGAACCGCAGCCCGTGGTAGCTTGGGTCAGGCTCCGTGAACTCTGGGAACTTGCCGTTACCCCAGTCGAACTTGCCACCATCGACGATTATCCCCCCTATCGACGTGCCGTGGCCGCCTATCCATTTTGTTGCTGATGTCGTCAGTATGTCGGCGCCGTAGTCGATGGGCCTGACCAAACCGATGCCAACTGTGTTATCGACAACGAGTGGGATACCCGCCTCGTGCGCTATGGAAGCGAGCGCCTCGAAGTCGGGGACGTCCAGCTTGGGGTTACCGATCGTCTCTGCGTATATGGCCCTCGTCCTTGGTGTGATGGCGTTTCTGAATGCGTCAAGCCTTGTCGAATCTACGAACTTCACGTGTCTTCCCAACTTCGGAAACGTGTAGTGGAGCAGCTCGTAGGTTCCGCCATAGAGGTTGTTCGCCGAGACGATCTCGTCCCCCGCCCGCGTGATGGCCAAGAGCGCCAGCGTCTCCGCGGCCTGTCCCGAGGCAGTCGCAACGGCGCCGGTCCCCCCCTCAATGGCGGCTACCCTCCTCTCGAAAGCGTCGGTCGTCGGATTCATTATCCTGGTGTAGATGTTCCCGAATTCCTTGAGGGCGAACAGGTTCGCCGCATGCTCCGTGTCTTTGAACACGAAGGACGAGGTCTGATAGATTGGAACGGCCCTTGCCCCGGTTGCGGGGTCGGGGGATTCCTGACCGGCGTGAATGGCGGTGGTGTTCGGTCCCGTCTTTGGCATGGGGAAAGTCTACTATTCACACTATATAATATACGCTGACACGGATATTCCTATAAGAATAGGCTGTGGATTGACCTGTCCGGGTCAGTAGGAACAAGCCCCGTCCATCGTTTGATACCCGCCGAAGACCATTACCCGCAGTCCTCAGTGCGCGGGGTTGGGATTCGAACCGGCAGCCCGTAATCACGGACAGAATTGCATGCCCGAACCTACAGGTGGACAAAGATGACGATGGTTTTCTCGACCTTAATCTGCGCCAGGCCCCACCCGGCTCCCGTCGCCTAAGGGGCCTCGGCGAACCTGAAGCCTGCGGACTCGAGGACGTCCTCGTGGGATCTCGCCATTTCAGATTTCCTAGTGCGGCTCACGTCGACGAATGTGAGCTCTTTCCAAGCCGCAGCTCTTGGGAGCGTTCCCCTGGGCAGGTCGCCACGGAAGATGAACTCTAGGTCCCAGTGGCTCGGAAGGTCTGGGAACCTCTTTGGTGTGTAGACTTCGGACACGACTTTGGGTTCTGAGAGCGCGACATCCTTGAGCCCGAGCTGTTCGCTCAGGACGCGCCTCGCCGCGTCCTGCGGAGACTCCTTCAGGATCAGATGGCAAGAGGGGATCATCCACCCCTTGGAGTGCGTCCCGACTCTCTCTGAATCGAGCCCGCCGATGTGGTCCCAGTTGGCTCCGCTGTCCAAGTGCCCGAGGAGGACGCGGTTCGGGTTTCCTGACTCCGTGAGCACCACGAACGTCGAGAGACACATTCCTCCCTCTGGAACCTCGTGGGTGGTTAGCGGACCTGCAGTACCGCTGGCGTTGAAACGGGCGAACCGTCGATCGGTGGTCATCCTAGCGCGAGACGAACAGGCTGGAGATTAATACTCTCCGTCCAGAGCCGAAGCCTGCGCGTGAATGTGTCATACCCAGGGCCTCAATCAACCCCCCGTGCGGGCGCGGCCAGCTAGCTGGGCAAGACAGACCAGCCTGACCTTGACGATTTGAGCACGCGAGGACGAGCTTCAGCGGCGGACGTCTAGGTCCCCCTATAGCAGAAGTATGGATAACCGCCGTTCACCATCCCCACCGCCATGTCTACAATCTTCTCTGAGACCTCCTTCCACTTCGAGTCCCAGTCGATGCCGTCCACCACGAACTCCTTCTCGTCCCCGCTCCTCGATGGAATCTGCTTCCAGAGCGCCC